>NZ_JBIEKH010000009.1:0-185330 GCF_043496985.1 Halomonas sp. B23F22_20 | reverse complement strand
AGGCATCGTGACAGGCAGCATGGCGAGCGGGGGAGTTCCCCTGGAGAGCATCGGGGCGCCGACCGGGTCATCGTCAGGCATCTATACCGAGAAAACCCCGGACCGAAAGGTTCGGGGTTTTTTCATGTCTGAGCGAAACGATCCGGGGGCTAGCCACGGATGCCGGTCCATCGATAGCGGTCCGGTGGTGTCGATGGCTTGGCGATGCGAGGGACGATCAGTATAAGAGTGCCATCGTCTTCCCGGTGAGACGCCTGGGAAATTTCGTCTAAAGGGAAAGGAGTCTCTCTGCCATGATGTCCCGTCGAACGACGCTATCCTTCCTCTCGCTTGCCGGTGCACTCTGGACCAGTGCCTGTGCCCAGGCCGCTGAAGGGTCCACCTGGTCCTATGCCGAGACACGGCAATGGGCCACGCTGTCGGCCGATTATGCCGTCTGCAGCTCGGGCCATAATCAATCGCCGGTGAATATCGTCGCGCCTCTTGAGGCCGATTTTCCCATCCCGGTGTTGGACTACCCTGTCGTCGGGAACAGCGTCCTGCATGACGGGCATACGTTGAAGGTCGAGTTCCCCACCGGAAATACCCTCGCGGTAGCGGATCGCAGCTATCGGCTGCGACAGCTGCATTTCCACGTGCCGGCCGAGCATCGCATAGAGGGTCGAACGTTTCCCATGGAAGCTCATCTGGTGCATGAGGCCGAGGATGGTCGCCTGGCGGTGCTGGCCGTGCTGTTCGAGCTGGGCGAACCGTCGCAGGCGGTGACAGCACTGCTGGCCCAGGCGCCTGGGGCTCAGGGAGAGCGAGTCGCGTTGAGCGACGGCGTCGATGCTCGGTCTCTGCTGGGAGACGATCTCGACGTCTACCGGCTGAACGGTTCGCTGACGACGCCGCCCTGCTCGGAGGGGGTGCTATGGTGGGTCGCCAAGAGGCCGCGTTCGATCGGCGAGTCCCAGCTCGAGGAGATGTCGCGGCGAATCGGCGAAGCCAACAATCGACCGCTGCAGCCGCTGAATGCCCGGCGCCTGCTCGATTAGCGCTTGATGGGAGCGGGGACGGCAGCCGCCGATGGTGGCCGGCCCCGGACATGAGAAGGCCGGGCAATCGCCCGGCCTTCTGCATGCTATATCCCTGGGACGGCCCCTGGGGGGGAGGGTCAGGTGGGGTTCTGTTCGATCCCCTGAACGTGCCAGGGAGCTCCGTCGCGGAGTTCGCGCACCAGGTGCCAGGTCTCGTTGAAGGCGTTCTGCTCGCCGTTCTCGTCGAGGATGCCGTGGAAGAGCACGCTGGCCTCGGCCCTGGAGCCGACTTCCTGAACGCTGCCCAGCTCGGCGAACAGGCGCACGATCTCGGTGCGGTTATTGGCCGGGTGCTGGTCCCGCTCTTGGCGCAGAAGGTTGTAGAGCTCGGGCGTCACATAGTCCTGGATCTGCGAGAAGTCGTTGTTGTCCCAGGCTCGCTGCAGGGTCATGAAGTGTTCCTTGGCGCCGCCCAGGAAGCGCTCGCGATCGAACCAGGAGGGATCCTTGCCAAGGCCGCCGCTGCCGCCCCCTAGTGGACCGGCCTGGAAGGCCTGAGGCTGGTCGTGGGCCTCGCGGGACGCCGGTGCTGGCCCGCCCGCCATGGCAGGGCGACGCTTGCGGGCGAAGAGCCGGAACAGCAGAAAAATCGCACCGCCGATCAGCAGGATGTCGAGCATGCGCAGGTCATCGAAGGCGCCGCCGAAGAACAGCGAGGCGAGCAGGCCACCGGCCAGCATGCCGGCGAAGGGGCCGGCGAAGCGCGACAAGCCGCTGGACGGCTTGCGCTGTGTGGCGGCGGCCCCGGGGGTGCGGGTGGCCGAGGCACTAGGGGCGTCGGCGGAGCGGGAAAAGCTGCCGGAGCTCTTGCCGCCGCCCATACGGCGGGCATCGGCGTGATCGACTGCGAGGCCGAAGCCCAGCAGGCCGACGACGAGCATGACGAGGAGTTGACGCATCTTGGATCTCCAGAGAATGTGGCGGGGGGATCCGCCGTGTAAAGTCGAGAGCCTCATTCTAGCGGCTAAGCGGGTCACCGACACCGTCTATCGAGCGAGGCCGAACGATGCGTCTGAAGCGTGAGGAGAGCCTGCTGCTGATCGTCGATCTGCAGGCGGGATTGGTGCCAGTGCTGGACGGCGGTGATCAGGCCGTCGCCGAGGCGCGTTGGCTGGGTAGCGTGGCGGAGGTGTTGGATGTGCCTGTGTGGCTGACCGAGCAGTATCCAGTGGGGCTCGGTGTCAGCGATCCGCGTCTGCGCGAGTCGCTCGAAGGTGCGCGTTTCTGGGACAAGACCCGTTTCAATGCCCATGGGGAGCCTGCCTTCGCCGAGGCGCTGGCCGCGAGCGGGCGGCGCCAGATCGTGCTGTGCGGCGCGGAGGCACACATTTGCGTGCTGCAGACGGGGCTTGGGCTACGCGAGGCGGGCTACGAGGTCTTCTGGCTGGCAGAGGCGGCGGTGAGTCGGCGCTCGGGAGAGGCATCCCTGGCTCGACGGCGGATCGAGCGGGCCGGCGGTTGGGCCGTGAGTGCCGACATGGTGGCCTACGAGTGGCTGGAGCGCTGCGACGATGCCCGCTTCAAGGACGTGCACCGCCGCTTCCTCAAGCCGCGCTCGCCGCGTTCGCTGCGCTTCTTCGATTAGCGCCGCCGATGCAGGACGGCGTGGGCTAGGGGCGATCCTGCTCGGCGCGGCAGAACACCAGAGTATCGCCCTCTGACATGGCGGCGTTGTAACGATAGCCGGCCACATCGAAGTCCTTGAGGCTCTCGGAGTCGTCCAGGCGCTGGCGGATCATCCAGGCCGCCATCAGGCCACGAGCCTTCTTGGCGTAGAAGCTGATGATCTTGTACTGGCCGTTTTTCTCGTCCTTGAACACCGGGGTGATCACCCGGGCATCGAGTGCCCTGGCGTCGACGGCCTTGAAGTACTCGTTGGAGGCCAGGTTGACCAGTACCTTGCTGCCGCTCGCGGCAATGGCGCGCTCCAGGGCGTCGGTCAGAGTGGGCTTCCAGTAGGCGTAAAGATCCTTGCCGGCGGGGTTGGCCAGCTTGGTGCCCATCTCCAGGCGATAGGGCTGAATCAGGTCCAGCGGCCGCAGCAGGCCATAGAGGCCGGAGAGGATGCGCAGGTGATCCTGTGCAAAGGCGTTATCGCCTTCGTCGAACGAATCGGCCTCCAGTCCCACATAGACGTCGCCTTGGAAAGCCTGGGCGGCGGCTTTGGCGTTGTCCGGCGTGAAAGGCGTTTGCCATTCGGAGAAGCGGGCCGCGTTGAGCCCGGCGATCTTGTCGCTGACGCCCATCAGCTCGCCGATCTGTTGCGGCGAGAGGTCGCGCAGGATGCCGATCAGCTCGCGGCTGCGGTCGAGGAAGTCGGGCTGGGTGGCCTGGGACGTGGTCGCCGGGGTTTCGAAGTCCAGCGTCTTGGCGGGCGAGATCACGCTCAGCATGGGGCGCTCCTGTGCCTGGATAGATTCGGCACGAGTATATCAGGCGCGTCTGCACGCCGGGGCTATGGACTCGATAGCCCCGGCGTCGAAGAGGGCAAGGCCTCAGGGGCAGGGATTGGGGTAGCGTTGATGTACGGCCTCGATGGCGGCGAGAACGTCCTCGTCGAGACGCAGCGACTCGCTTTCCAGGTTGCTCTCCAGCTGCGCCATGGTGGTGGCGCCGATGATGTTGCTGGTCAGGAAAGAGCGCGAGTTGACGTAGGCCAGGGCCATCTGGGCCGGGTCCAGGCCATGTTCGCGGGCGATGTTGACGTAGGCGAGGGTCGCCGCGTCGGCGAGCGGCGTGTTATAGCGTTGGAATCGTTCGAACAGCGTCAGACGTGCGCCCTCGGGCCAGGCGCCATCGAGGTACTTGCCGGACAGCTTGCCGAAGGCCAGCGGCGAGTAGGCCAGCAGGCCGACGTCCTCGCGATGGGCGATTTCGGCCAGGCCGACCTCGAAGCTGCGGTTCAGCAGGCTATAGGGATTCTGCACCGAGGCGACACGAGGTAGGCCCTTGGATTCCGCCAGTTGCAGAGCATGCATCACACCCCAAGGCGTCTCGTTGGATAGGCCCACGGCGCGGATCTTGCCGGCCTGCACCAGCTCCTGGAGCGCCGCGAGGCTCTCTTCGAGGGCCGTCGCGTCCTCCTCCTCGCCGTGTTCGTAGCCCAGGCGGCCGAAGAAGTTGGCGCGACGATCGGGCCAGTGCAGTTGGTAGAGGTCGACGTAGTCGGTCTGCAACCGCGACAGGCTGTCGTCGATGGCTCGATGGAGGTGTTCACGTGTCAGGCGCGGCCCGCCGCGGATGTGGTCGAGGCCCGGACCGGCGGCCTTGGTGGCGATGATAACGTCGTCCCGGGAACCCCGTGCCTTGAGCCAGCTACCGATGTAGGCCTCGGTGAGTCCCTGGGTTTCGGCCCGAGGCGGCACCGGATACATCTCGGCGGTGTCGATGAAGTTGATGCCGAAGGCCACGGCACGGTCGAGTTGCTCGTGGGCATCGGCCTCGCTGTTCTGCTCGCCGAATGTCATGGTGCCAAGGCATAGCCGGCTGACCTCGAGGCCGGTTCGGCCCAGGGGGCGGGTCTGCATCCGTCACTCCTCACTCATGGGGTTGGGGCGGTTCGCACCGCATGGTAGCCCCGGGGGGCGGGATCGTAAATGTCGGGGGTTGAGTCGCCGCCGGGGCGGGCGTATGCTTGCGACCCCGTTGCCCCGGCGGAGACCGCAGGGCCGATTTCCCCAGGACAGGACGCCGGACACAGGATGGTGCTCGACGTCGTCAATCGAACCACTGGACGCAAGGTTGTTTGCCATGCAGCAGGCATCATCATTGTTCACTCGGATCGAGTATCGTCTGGCACGACAGCTGTTTCATACCCGCTGGCTGCCGCGCTCGCCGCGCACCCAGCGCCTGACGCTGCATCTTTTCCAGCGTTGTGCCGACGCCGGTCATCCGGCGGCGTTGTCCCTGTATGGCCACATGCTGTTCCATCGCGCCGTATCGCCCCAGGACAAGGCACGTGGTGCCCGCTATGTGCTCGAGGCCGCCCAGAGTGGCGACCGTCATGCCCAGTACCAGGCGGGGCAAATCTATGAGCACGGTTGCGCCCAGTATCCACGCCGTGACGATCGGGCGGTGACCTGGTATGCGCGCGCCGGCGAGGCGGGACATCCGCTGGCTGCGGAGCGCCTGGCGCGAGCCTATCGTAACGGTGAACTTGGCCTGCCTGAAGACCCCGAGCGCACCGGGCACTGGCAGGCCCTGGCCGAGTCACTGGACAGCGGCGAAGCCGGGACGCGACACTAGGATGATGGCGCCTCGTGACGAGGCGGTGCTCCCCGGTCGTCAAAGAGCGGCGACCCTACATCATCAAGGACTCAGCAGCCCGTGACGCTACCGACACTGCTGGATATCGAAGCGTCCGGATTCGGACGCGGCAGCTACCCCATCGAGGTCGGCCTGGCCCGTTCGGACGGCAGTACCTGCGCCTTCCTCATCCAGCCTCTCGAGGAATGGACGCACTGGGACCCCAAGGCGGAACTCCTGCATGGCATCTCGCGCGGTCGCCTGGCGCGCGAGGGCTATCCCGTGCGCCAGGTGGCGCGCTGGCTGAATGACGAACTCGCCGATATCGGCGTGGCCTACAGCGACAGCTGGGGTTACGACAACACCTGGCTGTCGCTGCTGTTCCATCATGCCGGCATGCTGCCGGCGTTCCGCCTCGAGGCCCTGCGTCGCCTGCTAAGCGAGGCCCAGCTGGCGAGCTGGAGTGCCACCAAGGAGGCGATCATCCGCGAACGGGGCATCCATCGCCATCGTGCCGGCGAGGATGCCCTGCTGCTGCAGCTGACCTATCAGCGCACCCTGTCACTTTAAGGTTCCATCGAAAACGGCCGGCGGCCTTGCCTACCGCTCGCCACAGACCTCGAGCAGGACCTTGCCGACATTGGCGTCCGCCTGGACATGGGCATGGGCCGCCTCAGCCTCGGCGATCGGCCAGCTAAGGTCGATCAACGGGGCGATCTCGCCACTTGCCAGTCGTGGCCACACATGCGCTTGCAGCGCGGCCAGGATCTTGCCCTTCTCCGCCGGCGGACGACTGCGCAGGGTCGAGCCGATCACCCGCTGGCGTTTCATCAGCAGCCGCCCGAAGTCCAGTTCTGCCCGGCGTCCGCCCATGAAGCCGATCACCACCAGCCGCCCGTCGTTGTTCAGTACCTGCTGGTTGTCGGCCAGATAGCTTGCTCCTACCGGGTCCAGGATCAGGTCGGCTCCGCCCCAGCCCTTCACCGCGTCGACGAAACTGCCCCGGTGACGATTCCAGCCGGCTTCGGCTCCCAGCTCCTGGCAGGTGGCCAACTTGGCGTCGCTGCCGAGGGTGACGAAGCATGGATGGCCAAAGGTTCGACACAGCTGGATGGCGGCGGTGCCAACGCCGCTTGCCCCGGCGTGCAGCAGCACCCGCTCGCCCGACGCCAGGGCCCCCTCCATGAACAGATTGAGCCAGGCGGTGGCGAACGCTTCCGGCAGGGCGGCGGCCTGCCGGAGATCGAGGCCGTCGGGCAGCGGCAGTACCTGGCGGGCATCGACCACTACCTCCTCGGCGTAGCCTCCGCCGGCCAGCAAGGCGCAGACTCGCTGCCCGGCTTCAAGTCCCTCGACGCCTTCACCGACTTCGACCAGGGTGCCGCTGACCTCCAGGCCGAGGATCGGCGAGGCCCCGGGCGGCGGCGGATAATGGCCGGCGCGCTGCATCAGATCGGCGCGGTTGACGCCGGTCCAGGCGACCTTGAGCCGGACCTCGCCGGGAGCGGGACCGACCGGGGCGGGTGACTCCCGCCAGATCAAGCGGTCTTCATCGTGGTGAATGGCCAGCATGGGAGATCCTCCGATCGTTGGCTGGGGAGCGCCCCTCATCGTCGATCGACTCAGCGTC
Organism: Halomonas sp. B23F22_20; assembly: GCF_043496985.1. Classification (NCBI taxonomy): domain Bacteria; kingdom Pseudomonadati; phylum Pseudomonadota; class Gammaproteobacteria; order Oceanospirillales; family Halomonadaceae; genus Halomonas; species Halomonas sp. B23F22_20. Next base: position 178,376 of record NZ_JBIEKH010000009.1, on the reverse strand, counting down.
GATCGCTGCCCAATTGGGCCTCCAGGGCATCGAGCAAGGCGTCGGGTTCGTCAGCCGCGAGCAACTCCTCGCGGGTGTGGGCCTCGAGGAAGCCGTACTCCACCGTGCTGTTCAGGAAGGTCAGCAGCGGCGTATAGAAACCGCCGGTGTCGAGCAGGCCAATGGGTTTGTCATGCAGCCCCAGGTAGCGCCAGGTCCAGGCCTCGAACAGCTCCTCCAGGGTGCCGATGCCGCCGGGCAAGGCGATGAAGGCATCGCTGTGGGCCGCCATGCTGGCCTTGCGCTCGTGCATGTTGCGCACTCGGATCAGCCGGGTCAGCTCGAGGTGCGCCTGCTCGCGCTCCACCAGGTGATCGGGCATCACCCCGACGACTTCGCCGCCGGCCGCCAGCACGCTGTTGGCCAGCTCGCCCATCATGCCGACTCGGGCGCCGCCGTAGACCAGCGAATGGCCGCGGCGTGCCAGGGCCTTGCCCAGGGCGCGGGCGGCGGCGAGAAAGCGGGGATCGCGGCCTTCCCGCGAGCCCAGATAGACGCAGAATCTTGACATGGTGTCCTCCTTGATGAGCCCTTCATCCTAGCGGGGGCGGATAGCCGGCGGCAAAGCTTGCGGCCACGAAAAAGGGCGCCGAGGGCGCCCTTGCGGAAGCATCGGTCGTGACGCGCTCAGCGGGCGCGGGCGGCATCGCGACGAACGGCGCGGCGCAGCAGGGCAATGCCGCCGATGGCGATGCCGATCAGGCTGGCGATCAGAGCGAGGCTGGCGATCACGTGGGTGTCCAGATACATGGGGGCTCCTGTTGTGATGTCGTTATGGAGGGCGTCAGGGCAGGCGGTCGATGACGCCGTATTCGGCGTCGACCCACTGGCCGATGATGTTGTCGCCGCACAGATGATGCGCGTACTGGGTGTGCAGGCAGCGCACCTGGTTCCAGTTGGCGATGCCGCCGATGCCGCGCTCGCGCAACACCTCGGCGTAGCCACGGCGCTCTACCTCGTCGCGCTGGGCCGGCGTCATGTATCGCCAGCGGGCGGCCACGTAGTCTTCATGGCTGCGATGGTAGGCGGCGAGGAAGTCGGGATCCTCCTTCAATCGAGCCTCGAGGGTCTTGATGACTCCGGCGGCTTCGATGCGCGACAGCTCGATCTTGAGGCGCTCGTCGCTCAGCCAGTAGAGGGTCGGGAAGGGGGCTTCGTCGACGATGGGCGCCATGCGCAGCACCAGCGGCGTGCCTTCGCCGTCGGTGGCGGCCAGCGCCTCGATGCCGCGGGGCGCGCGGCCGAGCTGCTCGGCAATGACGGCGAGCTGGCGGTCGTCAGGCGTCGTGTCGGGGTGGATCACCATCGTCGGGGTCGTCTCGTATGAACTTGTTCGAGCGTCCCACGGCGCGAAAGAAGGTGCGATTGAGCTGCTCAGGGGTGGGCACGTAGTGCCAGTGCCGTTCGCAGTACTCGTTGCCCCGCGCCATCAGGACATCGTAGAGGCGGTTGAAGGGCGCATCATAATCGTAGGGGTCGGCTCCGAACAAGCGGATATGCGGGAAGTCGGCGAAGCGCTCGAGGAAGAAATTCTCCAGGTCGGCCTCCACGGCACGGTGGCGGGCGACGTCGTCGGGATCGAGCCAGAGGTCGTAGCGGATGGCCATGAGCGGCTCCTTGAGAGGATGGACGCGAGCGAAGCGGGCATGAGACTGGGACCGCGCGGGGCGGCATTCGGCTCAGGCGCGCGCCAGGGGCGCGAAGGAGGCCGACAGCAGTTCGGCCAGGTCGGTGGGCGCTAGGGCGAGTTCCAGACCGCGGCGCCCGCCGCTGACGTGGAAGCGCTGTAGGGCCTCGGCGCTGGCATCGATGAAGGCCGGCAGGCGCTTCTTCTGGCCGAGCGGGCTGATGCCGCCGACCACGTAGCCGGTGGCCCGCTCGGCCTCGGCGGGGTCAGCCATGCGTGCCTTGCGGGCGCCGGCCGCTCGGGCCAATGCCTTGAGGTCGAGCTGGGTAGGCACCGGCACGATGGCTATCGCCAGCCGGCCGTCGTCGAGCTTGGCGAGCAGCGTCTTGAACACCGTCTCGGCGGGCAGGCCCAAGGCCTCGGCCGCTTCCTCACCATAGGCCGGGCGGCGCGGATCATGTTCGTAGCTGGCCGTCTCGAAGGCCACGCCAGCCTTTTCCAGGGCCTTGACGGCAGGGGTCATGCCTCGACGGTCTCCGTGTCCTGCAGGTGGGCGGCCAGCGCCTCGCGCAGCTCACCTTCGATCGGCACGGTGCGCTTGGCCTGGTGGTCGAACTGGACCAGCACGGTATGGCCCAGGTTCGCCATTCGCCCATCCTGCCAGGCCTCCTGGGTCACGGTGAAGGAACTGTTGCCCAACCGGGTGAGGTAGGTGCGGATCTCGATGTCGCGGCCGTAGAACAGCTCGGCGCGATAATCGACCTCCATGCGCGCCATGATCAGCCGCCAGCGGCCGGGATCCAGGTCCGGAGTGAAGAGCTTGAAGAGATCGTTGCGAGCCAGCTCGAACCACGCCGGCAAGCGGGTGTTGTTGACGTGGCCCAGCGCATCGGTGTCGTAGAAGGCGGGTTCGATGGTGCGAGTGAACATGGGGCTCCTCGTCGGGTGGGGGCCGGGCGGGCCGGCCCTTCAGCATCGCTGCCGAGCAAGCGCTCGGTCAAGTGCCGGTGTGGCGGGTCTGCCACCAGGCCTGGCCTCGAGTCCAGGCCAGCAGCCAGGCGGTGGCGGCGGCGAAGCCGATCAGGGTGCCGGCGACAAGGCCCAGGCTGTCGTAGGTCAGCGAGACGCACAGCGCGTAGCACAGCAGCGAGCCAAGTCCGGCAGGGTAGTGTTTGATCACCGTGGTCACCGGACCGGCGCCGTGGGTCAGATGGAGGATTACCAGGAAGGGGTACATGGTCACCGGGAAGGCGGCCATAACGCCCGCCCAGGCGGAGGGCAGCACGTGGGCGAGGCCGGTGATCAGGAAGATGATGCCGGCGGCCAGCCCGGCACGCAGCGCCAGGGCGCCCCAGGAGAAGCCGCCCTTGGGCTGGACAGTGGCATCGGGCAGGCGGCGATATAGCCACAGGAAGACGGCGATTGCCACCACCGTGGTCAGGGTGCCGGTGAGCCGATCGAAGTCGACCAGCGTCAGCAGCCAGGCCGCCGCCAGCCAGGCTGCCAGGCCGGTGAGGGTTCCCATCAGCACACCGGGCAGGCCGTCGCGGCGGCCGCCCAGCATATAGCCGCCGCCCAGCGCCAGGGTCGCGGAGAAGCCGGCCAGGGTGTGAACCGCCCCCTCGGCGGCGAAGGCCGGCGAGATTTCCAGGCCGATGAAGAACAGCGCGATGGCGGTGCCTAGTGGGTAGCCGGAGAGCAGGCCGGCCATGCGGGTGCTGAGGCGCTCGGCGATCACCGAGAGGCCCAGCACCACGCCGATCGAGACCAGCAGCTTGGCCAGTTGCCAGGCGAGCGGAACGTCCATGTGATTTTCCTTATCCTATAGGCAAGTCATGTCGTGGAGGTGGCCATGGCCGGTCATGACCTCTCGCCGCCGCCCCGCCCCGAGGGCTGTGCGCTCTGCGGGCGGGCGGCGCCGCTCACCAAGCATCACCTGATTCCCCGCGCTCTGCACGGCAAAGCGCGCTACCGGCGGCGTTTCGATCGGGTCGAGCGGCTTACCGCCATTCTCTGGCTTTGCCATGCCTGTCACAAGCATATCCACGCGGTGCTCGGTGAACGTGAGCTGGCCGAGCACTATCGCAGCCGCGACGCGCTGATGGCGCATCCGGAGATCCGCGCCTTCGTCGAGTGGCTGTCCACCAAGCCGGCGGGATTTCGGCCCAAGAAGGCGCCGCGGCGCCGTTAGCGCTACACGAGGCGAAGCCCCTGGCGGTCCGTCCAGGCCGCCTTGAGGGCCGGGTCCAGCGGCACGCGCAGGTGCTCGGGGAGCGCCTCACGGGCGGCCTCGAAGCTCGCCGAGTTGCGGTTGCGCAGCCAGCAGTAGGCCCAGGCGCAGGCCTCGGCGTCGTCGCCCGGCAGCGGCCGGGCCGGCATCTGTACCAGCAGGAAGACCGCGGTGCGCCCGGCCCACAGCGGCACGTCGTCACTCGCCTGCGGGTCGGCCCAGGCGTGGAGCATGGCGCCGTCGGGAGTGTCCTCGGGCTCGCCGAGCTTGGCCACCCGAGCGGTTTCGGCGAGGATCAGGGCCAGCCGGTCTGGCTCGCCGCGGCCAATGTCCAGCCAGCGGGCGATGATGGCCGGCATGCCGTGGCGTACCTTGGCATAGAAGCCGTGTTGCGGCATCGTCTCATTCATTCGTCACGACCTTTTTTCGGAGCAGAAACTGCCATGGATTTCGATTTTGCCACGCCCGTGGAACGGCGCCACCCGGAAGGCGCCGACTGGCCATCACAGAAGTGGCACCGCTATGGCGAGGAGGTGCTGCCGCTGTGGGTGGCCGACATGGACTTCCGTTCACCGCCGGCGGTGATCGAGGCGCTGCGGGCCCGGGTCGATCACGGCGTCTACGGCTATGGTCTGGTGCCGGAGAGCCTGCGCCGGGCGCTGTGCGACTGGAGTGCCGAGCATTATGACTGGGCGATCGAGCCGAACTGGCAGCTGTGGCTACCGGGCGTGGTGCCCGCGCTGCACCTGGCGAGCCTGGCGCTCACCGAGCCTGGCGACGGTGTGCTGACGGTGACGCCGATCTATCCTCCTTTCCTGCAGGTGGCCGAGCGTACCGGCCGGCTACCACAGCAGGCCGCCATGCGTCCGCCCGAGGCGTCCGGCGACGGCTGGCGGTTGGATCTCGACGCCCTGGAGGCGGCGATCACCCCCGAGACCCGGCTGCTGCTGTGGTGCCAGCCGCACAACCCCACCGGTCGGGTGTGGCGTGCCGAGGAACTCGACGGCCTGGCCGAGCTGGTCGAGCGCCATGATCTGATCGTGGTCTCCGATGAACTGCACTGCGACCTGCTGCTCGACGAGGGCGCCCGGCACCGGCCGCTGGCCGCCGCCTATCCCGAGCTCGCCGCGCGCATCCTGACCCTCTGGGCGCCGTCGAAGACCTTCAACCTGGCCGGGCTGACTGCCGCCTGCGCGGTGATTCCCGATGCCGGCCTGCGGCGCCGCTTCGCCGCGATGGCCAAGGGGCTGCAGCCGGACGGCAATGTGCTGGGCCTGGTGGCCGCCGAGGCCGCCTATCGCCATGGAGATCCCTGGCGTCAGGCGCTGCTCGAGACGCTGCGTGGGCATCGGGCACGGCTGGTCGAGCGGGTGGCCGGCTGGCCGGGCGTGCGCATGGCGCCGCCGGCTTCCACCTACCTGGCTTGGCTGGATCTGCGCGAGGCACCGGCGCTGCAGGATGCTGGCGTCTCGCCCCAGCGAGTGCTGCTCGAGCGCGCCGAGGTAGCGCTGTCCGATGGCGCCGCCTTTGGCTGGCCGGGTTTCGTGCGGCTCAACTTCGGTACCACCGCCACCCAACTGGAGGCGGCGCTGGCGCGGCTGGACGAGGTGCTGCGGGCATGAGTCGTCGCGTCCGCCTCCCCGGCGGGCGAGACGGACGCGACGAGACTCAGTAGAGCTGGGCGAACAGCTTGCGGCGGTAGGTGACGGTCAGTGGATGATCGGCGCCCAGGGCGTCGAAGACCCGCAGCAGCGTCTTGCGGGCGGCATCGTCGCCGTAGGCTCGGTCGCGCTTCATCAGCGCCAGCAACGCCTCGAGGCCAGGCTCGTACTGGCCGTCTGCCACCTGCCGCAGCGCGCGCTGGTACTGCGCCTCGCTGTCGTCACGACCTTCCAGAGCCGCCAGCTCGTCGGCGGAGGGCGCTTCTTCGCCGAACTCTATGCTGGCACGGACGCCGCGTGCCGCGGGCGCGTCGCGCTCCTCCGGCGGCAGGGCATCGAGTAGTGCACGGGCCTCCTCCGGCTCACCGGTGGCCACCAGGGTGCGTGCGAGCTCTATCTTGTAGGGGCCGTGGTCCGGCCACTGCTGGGACAACTCCGCGTAGATCTGGCGGGCGGTGTCGGCATCGCCGGCTTCCAGGGCCGCAGCGGCCTGTTCTTCCGGACTCAACTGGGCGCCTTCCGGCTCGGGGAAATACTTGCCCAGCCACTCACGGACCTGCTTCTCCGGCAGGGCGCCCTGGAAGTGGTCCACCAGGCCACCCTGGCTGATCAGCTTGACGTCGGGCACCGAACGCACGCCCAGCTGGCCGGCGATGTCCTGGTTATCGTCGATGTTGAGCTTGGCCAGGATGAAGGCGCCGTTGTACTCCCGGGTGAGTTTTTCCAGCACCGGCATCAGGTTCTTGCACGGCTCGCACCAGGGAGCCCAGCAGTCGAGCAGCACCGGCACCTGCATTGAGGTCTCGAGCAGTTGCTGGATATTGCTGCGATCGACATCGATGATCAGGTCGTCGCGCGGCTGGCCTTGTTCCTGGGCGGCGGTCGCCGTCTCGGTCGGGGTGTCGGAGGTGAGCGGCTCACCGGTACGGGGATCGACGATCGGCATGTTGGTCTGGCCTTGGCGTTAAGATGAATTCATGCAAGAGATGTGGGTGTCGGTCCGCGTATTCAAGGGGGAGGACGATGAGGCAACGCCGTCGGTGGACGTTCGGGGCAGCGCTACTGCTGAGTCTGCTGCTGGTTGGGCCGCTGGGATTGCTGGTGACCCAACTGGTGGCCGGGGAGACGCACTGGTCCTCGGCCAGCCGAGCATCGGCGGGCCTGGCGCCGAGCCCTGCCCAGGCCTCCGGGGCGGTGGTACAGGTCTACGAGGCTCGGGCCTGGAGCTGGCGCGGGGCCTTCGGCGTGCATACCTGGATCGCGACCCTGGCACCGGGAGCCGAAGCCTATCGCTTGCATCAGGTGCTGAGCTGGCGTCGCCCGACCCTGGTCACCCGTCTCACGGCCACGCCCGACCGGGCCTGGTACGGCAGTGCTCCGCGCCTGCTCGCCGATTACCGCGGCGAGGCGGCCGCGGCGATGCTCGATGACATCGAGGCGGCGGTCGCGGCTTATCCCGCCGCGTTGCGCTATCGGGTCTGGCCCGGGCCCAACAGCAACACCTTCACCGCCTGGGTAGTGCGTCGGGTCGCAGGCCTGGAGGTCGGTCTGCCGGTCACCGCGGTGGGTAAGGACTACCTGTTCGATGCGCGGCTGGCGCCGGCTCCGGCTGGCCAGGGAGTGACCGTCTCGCTGTCGGGCTTGCTGGGGCTGACGCTGGGCCGCAATGACGGCCTGGAGGTCAACCTGCTGGGGCTGGCGCTTGGCCTCGACCTGCGTCGCCCCGCCCTCAAGCTGCCGGGTATCGGGCGGCTGGGCATGTCACCGCGAATCGCTGGCCGGTAACGTTCGCCTGGAGGCAATCGCGAACCGATGACCTTCCCGGGATGGTGAAGCGCCGGGCCTGTCATCGAGCCACCCTGGAGACACAAAAAAGGCCGACACCCGTAGGTATCGGCCTTTTTCTGATGTTTGGTAGCGGGGACCGCCGGGCTTGAGAGAGCGAACCGATGACCTTCCCAGGATGGTGAGGCGCTGGGCCTGTCATCGAGCCACCCTGGAGACACGAAAAAGGCCGACACCCGTGGGTATCGGCCTTTTTCTGATGTTTGGTAGCGGGGACCGGATTTGAACCGATGACCTTCGGGTTATGAGCCCGACGAGCTACCAGACTGCTCCACCCCGCATCAACGTGAGGCACATTATACACGGGAGATGACGCAGGTCAACAGTGGACCGCTGTCTTGTCGTGGGCCCTCGTGTTGTCCGCGCGATCTGGTCCATACTCGGGCTGAGCTGTCACAAGAATGACAGCCTTGGCGACGATAATGTCGTCGAGGGGCTGGGCAGATGCCCAGTCTAGGTCGGCAACCATCAGGGAGAGCACCAATGACAACATCTACTGCCGTAGCCTGGGTGACCGGAGGAACCGGAGGCATCGGGAGCGCGATCTGCCGTGCCCTGGCCGATGCTGGCTATCAGGTAGTCGCTGGATACCACAACCCCGAAAAGGCCAAGGCCTGGCTTGAGCAACAGAAGGCGGACGGTTACGACAACATCGCCCTGTCCGGCGTGGATCTCTCCGATTACGAGGCCTGCATGACGGGCGCGAAGGAGATCCATGACACCTACGGCCCGGTCAGCGTGCTGGTCAACTGCGCCGGCATCACTCGTGACGGTACCCTCAAGAAGATGTCGTCCGAGCAGTGGAGTGAGGTCATCGACACCAATCTCAACAGCGTCTTCAACACTTGTCGCAGCGTGATCGAGGACATGCTCGAGCAGGGCTATGGCCGTATCGTCAACATCTCGTCGATCAATGGTCGCAAGGGCCAGTTCGGCCAGGTGAACTACGCCGCGGCCAAGGCGGGGATGCACGGTCTGACCATGTCACTGGCGCAGGAGACGGCCACCAAGGGAATCACCGTCAACACGGTGTCGCCGGGCTACATCGCCACCGACATGATCATGAAGATTCCCGAGAAGGTTCGCGAGGCGATCCGCGAGACCATCCCGGTGAAGCGCTATGGTACGCCGGAGGAGATCGCCCGCCTGGTGGTCTTCCTGGCTGACAAGGAATCCGGCTTCATCACCGGGGCTAACATCGACATCAACGGCGGCCAGTTCATGGGCTGAGAGCCGTTGTCACTCACGACAAGAACGCGAGGCTTCGGCCTCGCGTTCTCGTTTGTGGCGGGATGATCGGATCAGGGCGGCGGGAGACGCGTCAGGCTCTCCAGGGTGCGGTCGAGTTCGCCGACCTCGCGCTCCCACAGGGCCTTGGGGATCGGCCCAGTGGCCAGCAGCTCGGCGAGCACGCCGCGCAGCTCCTCGGCCCGGGAAGGGTCGCGTCCCAGGCTGTCGTTGAGTCGCTCTACCTGAATCGCCAGTCGCAGTGGATCGTCCTGCCGATGTGTCGGATCTCCTGCCAGCACCGACAGATGCACACGGAGTCTTGCCAGGCGTTCTGCCACCTCTGTTTCTGCGGGGGGATCACGGCGTGCGGCATTGCGTTCATCATGGGCGCGTCGCAGGTCGGCTGGCAGGGCAGGTGCGTCCGGCGCCTCGATCTCGCGCGACGAGCCGCCGCTCAGGCTGGCCGCATCGGCCTCGAGGTGCGCTTCCAGCAATGGCCGTACACGCTGCCAACGCTCTACCTCTTCCATCAGAGCCAGCCGGGCCAGCCGCTCGCGACGAGCGCGAACGATGCCCGACCAGCGCCGGCGCATGCCTTCGCTGCGGCGCCCCGAGGGGAGCGGGGCCAGCGCGGCGGCCTCTTGGATGACGTTCTCGAGTTCGCCCACGTCGGTGCTGCTGGCGGGCTGCCAGGCGTCCATGCGATCGATCAGGGCCTGCATGGCATCCAGGCGAGCGCGGCTGCGTTGTGCCTGGTCATCGCGTGCAGCGTCGCGATTCGCGAAGATCTCATCGCAAAGATGACGGAACTCGCGCCACAGCGCCTGTTCTTCGCCCTTGGGGGCGCGACCAAGCTCGCGCCAGCGTCGCTGCAGGGTCTTGGCCTGTTCCGCTTGCCGGTGCGCCGGTAGTGTCTGGTCGCGTAGCGTGCGGGCGGCTTCGATCAGTTCGCGCTTGGCGTCGGCAATCTCGATGGCGCGCTGCTCGATAAGCGCCTGCAGGTCGTGACGAATGCGGCCAAAGCGCCTGCCGATGGCCTCGGCTTCATCCCGCGGCACCGGTGACAAGCGCCGCCACTGCTGGCGGGCGCGGTCACGTATTTCGCGCAGCGCGTCCGGATCGGCCTCGGCGGCAGGCTGCGCGAGCAGCGTCTCGAGCTGTTCGCAAAGGGTCTCCCGGGCCGCCAGGTTGTCCTGGCGTTGCCGCTGCTGGCGGGCGTGCCAGTCGCTCAGCCGCTCATGAATGCGATCCGAGGCGGCGCGGAAGGCGGCGGCCTGTTCCCGGTTGGCGGCGGCATCCCCCAGGGCGCGCCACTCCTTGACCAGCCGGCGGTGGCGGCGATCGAGCTCGGCGTCATCGAGGCCATGATCCTCCACCAGGGCTTGGATGGCCTCGCAGAGGTGGGCACGTTTGGGACCGGCGACAAAGCCACGCCAGTCACGCAGCTCGGCCAGCCTGGCGCCGAGTCGTTTGAGGCGGGCATGCCGCTCGCCCAGGCGAGTCTCCGACAGCGTCTCGGCTTGCTGGCGGAGTCGCTGGTGGAGTCGGCTTGCGCCCTTGAAGGCGCCCTGGTCGAGCAGATCCTCGAGGCGATCCAGGTCGTCGCCGAATCGGGCGAGCCGTGCCTCCAGGTCGCCTTCGTCATCCTGGGCCGCGAGTCGGTATCGAGCCCGCTGCAGCAGCGGCGAGGGCGGCAGGTTCGGTGGCCAGCCGCAGGCCTCGATCAGGCCGGCCAGGCGCTCTTCGTCACCCTCCTGGAGGGCTTGCTCGATGGCGCCGGCCCGCTCGTCGAGGCGCACTCGGGCCTGGACGATCTGGTCATAGCCGGCCAGCGCCTGGTCGTAGCGACGGCGCAGGGCCTCATCGGCGAGGTGCTGCTCGGACAGGGCCTGCCAGCGGCTGGCCAGCAGTTGCTTCTGAGCGCGCAGGCTAGCGATGTCCTGATCCGCCAGGCGCTCGCCGTGGCGCAGCCCCTCGAGGCTTTCTTCCAGCGTCTCTATCAGCGACTCCCGCGCCTGATCGGCATCCTCGCGGCGACGTTCGGCGGCATGCTGAGCCTGTTCGTGAGCCTCGTGGTCGCTGATTGTCTTGCGGCAGCGCAGGCAGGCATCAACATAGCGGTGTTCCTGGTCGGCATTCGGCAAGTCGCCGAGGGACGACCATTCACGCATCAGGTGCCTGAAGCGTCCCGCGTAGAGCGGCTCCCAGGTACTTCGAGCATGGGTCTCGAGCCGTTCCAGCAGCGCCTCGCGGTGTGACCGGGCCTCGGCCAGGGAGGCCGCATCGGCGCGCAGCCGGTTGAGGCGCTCTCGCGCCTGGCGGACCACCCGGCGGTCGCGCTTGGCTTCCTGGACCAGGCGCTGCAGGCCGGCCTCGCTCTCCACCCGGGCGGCGGCGGCCTGGCGCACGGCAGCGATGCCGTTGTCGCAGGCCTGGCGGATCAGTGCGCTCTCTTCGTGCAGGTGAGCGAGGGCGGCCAGGCGCAGCTGCTGGTTGTCGCCCTGCAGGGCGATGCGCTCGAGCAGGTCAACGTCGTCCAGCGTCTCCACCAGGTCAATGCGGCGAGATAGCTCGAGTGTGCCATCACGGCCACACAGCAGGGCCAGAAGCCGCTCGCGCAGCTCGACCGATCCGGCGCCTTCGCGGCGCATCGCCAGCAGTCGCTGGGGATCGTCGAGCATGTCCAGGGCGCGGCGACGCACCTCGGAATCGGCATCGATAGCGAGGTGCTCCAGTCGCTTGCGCTGTTCCGAATGGGCCGGGTCGAGGCGAGCCACGGCCTGGCGGCGAACCTCGGGATCCGGGTGCTGCCATCGGGGGGCGAACAGGCGACGAAGGAGTCCTGGCATGGGGGTTCCTGCACATGGGCCGGTAAACCTGGCGGTAAAGGCCGGCGCGCGGTAGTGTGAGTCGCGTCGCAAGGACGCGGGATCATTGACTTATCTAAGCATGTGGCGTGCCGGCAGAAAAGGGGAATCCCGGTCGGGTGTAGCCGTTCCGAGACACTGACAAGGCGCCCTACCGTGACTTATGATCGGTTGCGGGATCGTGGGCACTCGCTTAGCTTGGGATCAGGCCCTCGACCATCACCCGACGTGGAGTTCGGCAATGAGTCTCAAAGTGGACAGGGATGGGATGGCATTCACCTTCAAGGGCGGCATGCTGCCGATGACGGTCATGGAGCTGGCCAGCGCTGATCCAGAGCGCATTCGCGAGCAGCTCGCCGGTAAGCTCAGCCAGTCTCCCGCCTTCTTTCAGCATACGCCTGTGGTGCTCAGCGTTGAGCGCCTCGACGAGCCGCACCTGGCCCTCGAGCGAATCTGTGCGGTATGCCGGGCGCACAAGCTGTTGCCTGTGGCCGTTCGGGGCGGGGCGGATCCCGTCAAGCAGTCCTCCTGGGCCCTGGGGCTTGGCTGGTTTCCGCCCCAGGAAGCGGCACGGCCCCGAACCCTGGAGAGCGTGCCCACCCCCGAGGACGAGGCTCCGCCGGAGGCGGCGGCGGTCGAGGAAGACCAGCCCTTGCCGGGAACGGGCGGGCGAATCTTTCGCGGCACGGTACGTTCCGGTCAGCAGATCACCGCACCGGACGGCGACCTGGTGGTCGTGGGCGCCGTCAATGCCGGTGCCGAGGTGCTTGCCGGCGGCAGCATACATGTCTATGGGGCCTTGCGCGGTCGTGCGCTGGCCGGCATTCATGGCAATGCCCGAGCCGGTATCTTCTGCCGCGAGCTGCGCGCCGAGCTGCTGTCGGTGGCCGGCAATTACAAGCGGCTGGAGGACATCGATCCCCGGCTGCTGGGAACTCCCGTTCAGGTACGCCTGGACGACGACCAGTTGGGGATCACCTCGCTGGCTTGAGGCTCGGGCGACAATGGGGTGACAGGCCTCCGGCGGGTCGCCTTTTCCATTACACGACAGACAGGATGTGACACTTGGCCAAGATCATCGTTGTGACCTCCGGCAAGGGTGGGGTCGGCAAGACAACCAGTGCGGCCGCCATCGCCACGGGCCTGGCGCTGCGAGGTCAGAAGACCGCGGTCATCGACTTCGACGTAGGCTTGCGCAACCTCGACCTGATCATGGGCTGCGAGCGGCGCGTGGTCTACGACCTGGTCAACGTCATCCAGGGAGAGGCGGGGCTCAACCAGGCGTTGATCCGCGACAAGCGCGTCGACAACCTGCATATCCTGCCGGCCTCCCAGACGCGCGACAAGGACGCTCTGACGCTGGAAGGCGTCGAGACCGTGCTCAATACCCTGAACAAGGATTTCGACTACATCGTCTGCGATTCTCCGGCGGGTATCGAACGTGGCGCCCAGCTGGCCATGTACTTCGCCGACGAGGCCATCGTGGTCACCAACCCCGAGGTCTCCTCGGTGCGCGACTCCGACCGCATCCTCGGCCTGCTGGCCTCCAAGACCCGGCGTGCCGAGCGCGGCGAGGATCCCGTCAGGGAACACTTGCTGATCACTCGCTACAACCCCAACCGGGTCGACAGCGGTGACATGCTGAACCTCGAGGACATCCAGGAGATCCTGGCCATCAAGCTGGTCGGCCTGATTCCCGAGTCCGAGGCGGTGCTGCGGGCCTCCAACCAGGGCATTCCGGTCACTCACGACGAGGCCAGCGATGCCGGTCAAGCCTATGCCGACACCGTGGCGCGCCTGATGGACGAGGAGGTGCCGCTGCGCTTCCACGAGTATCAGAAGAAGAGCCTGTTGAGCCGCATGTTCGGAGGAGGTCGTCGGTGAAGCTACTCGATTTCCTGAAGCGCGAGCGCAAGAAGTCTGCCTCCGTCGCCAAGGAGCGGTTGCAGATCATCGTGGCGCACCAGCGCAGTCAACGCGGGCAGCCGGACTACATGCCGATGCTCGAGAAAGAGCTGCTGGAAGTGATCCGGCGCTACGTGCAGGTCGATGACGAAGCCGTCAACATCACCCTCGACAGCGAGGACAACTGCTCGGTGCTGGAACTCAACGTCACACTGCCCAAGAGCTGAGCGGCGGCTGAGCCGCCGTGTGCCCTGTGCTAGGCTTGGGGCCCGTTTTCCAATGCCTGCTCGGAGAGCTCGCTCATGGCGCAGTCGAAAGCCGCCCCCCTGACCTTCCTCTGGCACGACTACGAGACCTTCGGTGCCGATCCGCGCCGGGATCGGCCCTCCCAGTTCGCGGCCATTCGTACCGATGCCGAGTTCAACGAGATCGGCGAGCCCATCGAGTTGTTCTGCAAGCCCGCCGACGATTATCTGCCGCATCCCCAGGCGTGTCTGATTACCGGTATCACGCCGCAGCAGGCACGTCGCCGAGGGCTGCCCGAGGCGGAGTTCGCCGGTCGCGTGATGGACGCCATGAGCGAGCCGGGCACCTGCGCGCTTGGCTACAACAGCCTGCGCTTCGATGACGAGGTCGGTCGTCATCTCTTCTACCGCAACCTGCTCGATCCCTATGCCCGGGAGTGGCAGAACGGCAACTCGCGTTGGGACCTGATCGACGTGGTGCGGGCCTTTCACGCCCTGCGCCCCGAGGGCATCGAGTGGCCAACCCGGGAGGATGGTTCGCCGAGCTTTCGGCTCGAAGACCTGACGGCGGCCAACGGCATCGAGCACGCCGGCGCCCACGATGCGCTGGCCGACGTGCGCGCCACCATTGCCCTGGCCCGGCTGCTGCGACGCTGCAATGCCAATCTGTTCGACTACCTGCTGGCCCAGCGCGGCAAGCGCCAGGTGGCCCGTCAACTGGACGTGCCGGGTCGCAAGCCGATGCTGCACATCTCGCGGCGCTACCCCGCCAGCCGCGGTTGCAGCGCGCTGGTGATGCCGCTGGCCGAGCATCCCACCAACCCCAACGGGGTGATCGTCTATGACCTGGCCGTCGACCCCGAACCGCTGCTGACGCTGTCCCCGGAGCAGATCCGCGAGCGGGTCTTCGTCAGCAACGACGACCTGGCCGAGGGCGAGTCGCGCATCCCGCTCAAGGTCATACACATCAACAAGTGCCCGGTGGTGCTGCCGCCCAATGCTCTCAAGGACGTCGCGGGGCCACGCCAGGGCGAGTACGGCGATATCGTCGAGCGCCTGGCGCTGGACATGCCGACCTGTCGCCGCCATTGGAAAACGTTGTCCGACCATCCGGAGGTTGTCGCTCGAGTCGCCGAGGTATTTGCTGCGCCGCCGCCGGAACCACCCCATGACCCGGACCTGATGCTCTATTCCGGTGGCTTCTTCTCGCCCTCGGATCGCCAGCAGATGGAGCGGGTGCGGGCCACCGATCCCTGGGACCTGGTGGGCGCGGGTTTTGCCTTCCAGGATCCTCGTCTCGAGGAAATGCTGTTTCGCTATCGGGCGCGCAGCTACCCGGACACCCTCACCGGTGAGGAGCAGGCGCGCTGGGAGGCCTTCCGCTGGGAGCGCATGAACGACGCCGCCGTCGCGGGCTTCGCGCTGAAGGATTTCGCCCGGGAGATCGAGCGTCTGAACCAGGAGGCGCTCGGCGACCGCGACCGCCAGGTGCTGGAGGAATTGGTGATGCACGTGGAGTCGATCATGCCGGCCCAGGCCTTCGGCTGACCGGCAGGCGCTTCCTGGTCGGCCCTTGTCTCTACCGGCAGGGCGAGCCGACCTGGGCTTAACGACGAGGCCCGGCCATTCGGCCGGGCCTCGTCGTTGGGGGCGATGGCTAGTCGCCGCCGCCGGGCAGCGGTGGCAGGTCGGCCTTGAGCGCCATGACGTCGCTGGCGGCGTCGCCCGGGTCGTGGGTGATGTGGACCACGGCATCGTCGACCAGGCCCGGCCAGAGATCGCGCAGTGCCTCGGGTGTCACCTTCAGGGCGCGCTCGGCTAGGCGCTGGCGGCGGTCGAAGTCGCCGTCGTCCAGGGCCAGGGTTTGCCACAGCCGGTTGGTGCGTGCCGTCAGGCTGGGATCGCGAACCAGCAGATCGTCGTGGACCGCCTGGCGGTAGGGGGCCAGGGCGTCGTCATCCAGTTTCCCGAGCCGCTCGCCGAAGGCGGCCAGGAAGGCATCGATGCGTGCCTGGATGGTGGCGCTGTCGGTGCTGGGCGATTGCACCAGCAGGCCGATGCCTGGCGCATCGAGGAGCGGCTGGTAACCGGCGTTGACCACATAGCCGAGCTGCTGCTCGGTGCGCAGCTGCTGATAGAAGGGCGTCTCGAGCAGCCGACCGAGTACCGCCAGTCGCGCCTGGCTGGCCAGCGAGCGATCGGCGCCCTGCAGATAGCGCATCACCAGGAACTCGTCGCGGGTGGTGTCGGGGGTCAGGGCCGGCAGTTCGACATCGGCTCGCAGCGGTGTCAGCTCCGGGATCGCCGTGCTGGCCAGCTGAGGCGACAGCGTCCTGGCCACCTCGCGGGCCTGCTGGGTGGCCGCCTCCGCGGTCTGGTTGCCCACTGCCATGGCCTCCAGGTGCAGGTCGGCGAGGAAGGCATCGCGGAATTCGCTCAGCGCCTCGGCATCCAGCGACTCGCTGGCGGCGAGCAGTGCCTCGGGCGACCATTGCGGGCGGATCAAGGTCTCGGCCAGGGTGCGGCCGGCCTGACGATAGAGCGCGTCCTCGGGCGCGTTGCGCCATTCCTGGTGCAGCCGCTGACGAACGCGTTGGACGTTCGCCGCTTCGATCGGGCCCTCGCGCAGCTGATTGAGCACTCGCTCGATCAGTGCCTGCTGGCCGTCTCGCCAGCCGGAAAACGACAGGGTGATGCCGCGGGCATGGGCGTAGGCTTCGAAACCGTGTCCGGCCAGGCGAGCCGGGTAGAGGGTTTCGTTGAGGCTGTCCTGCAGCCAGCCGGCGAGCAGTCGCGACAGGGCGGCTTCACGGGCATCCTGGCTGGCGCCAGGATGCTGCAGGCTGAAGCGCCACTCGACCCGGGGCGTGTCGAAGCTGTCATCGCGCTTTTGCCAGAAGTCGAACTCGGGGCTGTCGATGCGCTGTATCGGGGCCTCGTCCTGGCCCTCCAGCAGGCTCAGATCCTTGGCGATGTAGGGGTTGGACTCGGGCAGCGACAGGCCGGCCAGGGGCGCGGCGTCGCCGACATCGGGCGCAACCGGCGACCAAGGCACGTCAAACCAGGGCGTTTCCTGGTTGCCTTCGACATCGGGGCCGCTGTAGAGGCGCAGCATGCGTTCTGGCTGCAGGGCCGATAGCCATTCGTCGATGCGCTCGGCATCGAAGCCGTCCATACGATAGGGGGCGTAGTTGACGTCTTCGAGCGGGTAGCGAGCCAGACTGGTGGCGAGTCGCATGGCCGTGCCCAGCGCACTGCCGTGCTCCTGGAAGCGGAACTGCTGCTCGGCGAGCCGGGCCTGCTCGTCGTAGCGCCAGGCCTCCATGCCGTGCTGGCGGATCTCCCGGATGGCGGCGAACAGGCTGGCCTGGATGCGGTCGAGATGCTTCGCTCCTTCCGGTGTCAGGCTGATATCGACGTTGAAAAATGCTTCCTTGCCGTCGCCCTGGGCGGCGCCGGCGGAGAGGCCGTCGGCCCAGCCGGCTTCGCGCAGGACGTGCAGCAGGCTGCCCTCTCCCTCGTGGCCGAGCAGGTTGGCCAGGTAGCTGGCGGGTTTCAGGCGATAGGCCGTGTCGGGATCGGGGATCGGGAAATAGAAGGTCAGACGGCGGTCGTCGCGCAGCGAGCGCAGCTCGGCGGCGGCGGGCAGCTCGTCCGGGGTCACCAGCGGCGTCGAGATCTCCGGGCGTGTCAGGCCGCGGTCGGGCACCGCGGCGAAGTCGTCGCGCACCAACGCCTCGAGCTCATCGAGAGGCTGGGGCGCCACCACCGCCAGATGCATCACATTGGCGTCGTAGTGGTGCTCGTAGAATTCGATCACGCGCTGGCGCAGCGGCGTCTCGCCCTCCGGCCGGTCGGCCAGGGTGGCGTTGCTGCCCACCGAGAAGCGGGTGGTGGGGTGCGCCGGGTTCAGCAGCTGGTCGAGGACGGCGATATGGCGACGGCCGGCGTCGCGCTTGCGCGCCATGTATTCGGAGTGCACCACCTGGCGTTCGCTGGCCAGCCGGTCGGCGTTGAACAGCGGGTCGACGAAGAAGTGGCTGAAGCGATCGAGCGTGCCGTCCAGGGCGTCAGGATCCACCGAGAAGAAGTAGTTGGTGTCCTGGGCTGCGGTGTAGGCGTTGTGCTGTCCGCCGTGCTGCGACAGGTAGCTCTGGTAGGCGTCGGCCTGGGGGTAGGCCTCGGTGCCCAGGAACAGCATGTGTTCCAGGTAGTGGGCCAGGCCGGCCAGGTCGTCCGGATCCTGAGCGCTGCCCACGCCCACGTTCAACGAGGCGGCGGCCTTGTCCGCTTCGGCGTCACTGACCAGCAGCACGGTGAGACCGTTGTCCAGCGTCAGGGCCCGGTATTCGCGCTCGTCCGAGGGGCTGACCAGCGGCGTGCTCGTCGTCGAGGCGTCAGCCGCCGCCGAGGTGGCGGCGAGCGTCGGCAACAGGGCCATGGCCAGCGCGAGAGGCAGCACCAGGTGGGGGCGGGGGTGTCGGGTCATCATCACTCCTTGGCGGCGGTCCGGCGCAGCATCGGGCCGGTGGGGTAGGCGCAGGCGGCCTCCTGATGGTTGGGGTCGTTCACTCGTCTTGATACCGGAAAAGCGCCCAACAGTTCCCCATGGGCTGGGGTCAGCAGGTCATTCAGGTCCGCTGTGGGCGTCGAGGGAGCCAGCCAGCGCTCGACGGACGCAACCGGAATCGTCGCCGGCAGCCGGTCGGTGAGCGGCGCCAGCAGGTCGTTGGTAGGGACCGTGATCAGCGCCAGGGAGTCGTGGTAGCGGGTAAGGGTGGTGTGAAAGCGGCACCACAGGCCGGCGAGCAACAACGGGCCTCGATCGACGCGGGTCACCAGGAAGGGTTGCTTGGCCCGTGGCTGGGATTTCCAGACGTAGACACCACCTGCCGGCACCAGGCAGCGCCGGGCGGCGAAGGCTTCGCGGAACATGGGGCGCGAGGCGAGCGATTCGGCCCGGGCGCAGTGGGGCGCACGGTCGAGCACTTCCAACCAGGGTGGGGTCAGGCCCCAGAAGGCATGGCACATCCGAAGGCGGCCAGCTTCGTGGCGAATCATCGACAGCGGGCGGCGCGGGGCCAGGTTGACGCCGGTGATCGGCGCATCGTCCACGATCAGGCCAGGCAGCAGGCGTTCGAGGTCGAGGGGCGGAATATAGAGACGACCGGCCATGGAACCTCCGCAGACTGGGGGCGTCAGGGTAACCAAGACGCCCCGGAGAAGAAAGCTTGCCGGTGGCGGACTTGCGTTGGTCCGCAGGCACGATATGCTAGCGGAAACAGTGTTTTCATATGAGATCGTTGCCGGTGTCCGCCCCCTTGGGGGTGCCGCGCGCTCTCCGGCTCGCGAGGAAGTCGATGGCTCGTCCCAGACAGCATGCTCCAGAAGCCCTTCATGCCCAGGTGATGGCCGCCTGCGATGCCTGGTTGCAGGAGCGGCCGGTCCATACGCTGTCGCTGCGCTCCCTGGCGAGGGAAGTAGGGTGTGCACCAAGCACGCTGCTCAAGCTCTACGGCAGTTTCGGCAACCTGCTTCAGCACGTGAACATCGAATCCCTGGCCCGGCTGCGCACCGCCATCGATCCGCTGCTCGAGGAGTCGACGCCCGAGGCGAGACTCAAGGCGCTGGCTCGGGCCTATTGGGAATTTGCTCGCCGCGAGCCGTTTCGCTGGCAGTTGCTGTTCGATTACCCGCTGGCCCAGGAGGGCGAGCTGGATCAACGCCAGAGCGACATGATCGAGGCCCTCTTCCTGCGGGTCGAGACCACCCTCAAGGAGTATCAGCCGGCGCTCGACGATCTTGAGGCGCGTCGCCTGGGGCGCACCCTTTGGGGAAGCGTGCATGGACTGGTGCAGTTGGGGCTTAACGAGCGCCTGGGCTACTGGCAGAGCGAGCCGCTGGAGGTGGGTGAATTGCTCGACCAGCTGCTGTCGACCCTGCTGGCGGGGCTGAAGGCGAGGTCCGGCGCCTCTTGACGGATCTGCTCGGCTGGGGGTGGCCGACCCTGCTGGCACTGGCCGCGCTGGGTTGGTGGCTGCGATCGCCGCGCCGGGCGCTGCGGCGGCTGGTGTTCCTGATCATTCATCTGCTTTACCGGCTGCGTTTCCGTGGCCGTCGCCACATTCCCGCCCATGGCCCCGCCCTGGTGGTATGCAACCATGTCAGTTTCGTCGATGCCCTGGTCGTGGGCGGTGCCAGCCCGCGCCCGCTGCGCTTCTTGATGGATCGGCCGATCTACGAATCGCCCTGGCTGCACTGGCTGTTCAAACTGGTCGGGGCGATTCCGGTGGACTCCGAGCGTAGCGATCCCGGTGGGCTGAGGCGTGCGCTGGGGCAAGTCAGCCAGGCGCTGCGTGCCGGCGAGGTGGTGATGCTGTTTCCCGAGGGGCGGTTGACCACGGACGGCGAGGTTAAGCGCTTCCGGCGGGGCCTTGAGCTGATCCTGGCTCGCGATCCGGTGCCGGTGGTGCCGGCGGGGCTGTCTGGCCTGTGGGGTTCCTGGACGTCACACTGTGGCGGCCGGGCGCTGTCCAAGTGGCCGCGACGCTTCCGGGCACGAGTGGCGCTGTATTTCGGCGAACCGCTGCCTGCCGGATCGGCCGAGCGCCCTCGAGTGGAAGCGCGGGTTCGGGAATTGAAAGCCGAGGCCGATGCTTGGGTGAACCAGGCATCAGCGCGCTGAATCAGGGCTGAGCCGCCTCCGCTCGACGCACGGCCTGCCAGCAGCGTGCCGAGGTGATCAGATTGTCGCGCACCTCGAGAATCTCCATGCGCACAGGGCCGATCTGCAGGCAGGCCGGCCCGTCGGGGAAGGATTCGAGGTGCTCGAGGATCAGTCCGTTGAGGGTCTTGGGCCCGTCGGTGGGCAGTTGCCAGCCCAGTGACTTGTTGATGTCGCGAATGTTGGCGGTGCCGTCGATGACGTGGCTGCCGTCTTCCTGCAGGTGGATTTCCTGGTCCTGGCCGGCCACGTCGGTGGTGAACTCGCCGACGATCTCCTCGAGGATGTCTTCCAGGGTCACCAGGCCCTCCACGTCGCCGTACTCGTCCACCACGATGCCGATACGCCGCTTCTGCTTCTGGAAGTTGAGCAGTTGGGTGTGCAACGGCGTCGATTCGGGAATGAAGTAGGGCTCGCGAGCCTCCTGGACGATGGCTGCCTTGGTGACCTCGCCGCGAGACAGGAAGCGCGCCGCGTTGCGCAGGTGAAGCATACCGATGATGTTGTTGATGTCGCCCTTGTAGACCGGTAACCGGGTGTGCTGGCTGGTGCGAATCTGCGTCAGGATGTCATCCAGGGCGTCGTCGAGATCGATGCCTACCACTTCGTGGCGGGGCACCATGATGTCGTTCACCGTGACGTTCTCGAGGTCGAGAATCGACACCAGCATGGCCTGGTGGCGGCGGGGGATCAGCGGTCCCGCCTCATGAACCACGGTGCGCAGCTCGTCGCGGGTCAGGTTGTCGCCGCCGGCCTCCAGGGTCTTGACCCCGAGCAGGCGTAGTAGGCCATTGGAGATGGCATTGACCATCCATACCAGCGGATAGAGCAGCTTGAGCAGCGGCTCCAGGACCCGCGAGGCGGGGTAGGCGATACGCTCCGGCTTCACCGCGGCGTAGGTCTTGGGGGTGACTTCGGCGAAGATCAGGATGGTGATGGTCAGCAGGCTGGTAGCCACAGCCGGTCCGGTTACCTCGCCGAAGAAATGGATGGCGATGATGGTAGCGATCGAGGCCGCGAGGTTGTTGACGAAGTTGTTGCCGATCAGGATGACGCCGATCAGCCGGTCGGGGCGGCCCAGCAGGCGCATCACCCGCTGGGCTCGGCCCTCGCCCTCGCCGGCCCGATGGCTCAGGCGGTAGCGGTTGATCGACATCATGCCGGTCTCGGAGCTCGAGAAGAAGGCAGAGAGGCAGATGAGCAGCAGCAGCAGGCTAAACAGCAATCCCAGAGGGAAGTCGTCGCTCAAGTCGAAGGATCCTCAATCGCGTATCAGGCTTGAGTTGTAGGGATGGGGCACCCCGGTGTCAAGGACGGGCCAGCAGGACCTCGAGCACGAACTTGCTGCCGAAATAGGCCAGCAGCAGCATCATGTAGCCGCCGAGCGTCCAGCGCACCGCGCGCATGCCGCGCCACCCCAGGCGATGGTGCCCGATCAGCAGGGCGGCGAAGATCACCCAGGCGGCCAGTGATAGCACCGTCTTGTGCACCAGGTGCTGGGCGAACATGTTGTCGACGAACGCGAATCCGCTGGCAATGGCCAGGGTCAGCAGGATCATGCCGGCCCAGATCAGCTCGAACAGCACCCGTTCCATGGTGGTCAGCGGCGGCAGCGACTGGACCACGCCGCGAATATGGTGATGTCGCAGGGCCTGGTTCTGCACGCCGAGCAGGATCGCCTGTACGGCGGAGATCGCCAGCAGGGCGAAGGCCAGCGCCGAGCTCAGGGCATGCAGGGCGATGCCTGGCGTCATGCCCGAGGCCTTCTCGGGGCTCGGCCACTCGACGGCCAGCAGCAGCACCACGCCGGCCAGCGGGAAAAGACCGGTGGCGACGTTGAGTACCGGTTTGAACAGGCTGACTACCAGCAGTACCAGCACCGCCAGGGCGCCGGCCAGTACCAGGCTGGTGGAAAAGCCGGGCAGCAGCGAGTCTCCCTTATCGAGCAGGTCCACGGCGAGTGGCAGGTGACAAAGCAGGCCTAGTGTGCCGAAACCTCTCACCAGCGCATTGCGCGGCGGAACCCTTCGCGTCAGCGCCAGGGCCTGCCAGGAAGCCGCCGCGATATAGAGAATAAAGGCCATGAGGGCTAGGGGGAGCGCTTGCATCGATGGCTATCCGTGCGCCTTTGCCAGCGTGTGACGGTAAGGAATGGAGCCGTCACTATACCGAATCCTCCTTGCCCCGCCCAGCCGGGCGAGCGCGACGCCATGGAGACTCGTCGCCACAAGGCGTATAATTTTGCCCCATTGCAGGAAAAGCCCCTTCTCCCCGTCGATGCGGGGATGTCGAACGGCTTTCCAGGCCAGCGCACGCGGAGAGGCCCATGTTCCAGAATCTCAGTGATCGTCTGTCGCAGACGCTCAAGTCGATCAAGGGTCAGGCTCGCCTGACCGAAGACAATGTCAAGGATACCCTGCGCGAGGTGCGCCGGGCGCTGCTGGAGGCCGATGTCGCCCTGCCGGTGGTCAAGGCCTTCATCGACCGGGTGCGCGAGCGCGCCGTGGGTCAGGAGGTGTCGAAGAGCCTTTCCCCGGGGCAGCAGTTCGTTAAGATCGTCCAGCAGGAGCTCGAGGCGATCATGGGCGAGGCCAATGAAGGCCTGACGCTCAAGAGTCGCCCGGCGGTGGTGCTGATGGCCGGCCTGCAGGGCGCGGGCAAGACCACCTCCGTGGCCAAGCTGGCGCGCTACCTGCGCGAGCGCGAGAAGAAGAAGGTGCTGGTGGTCTCCGCCGACGTCTATCGCCCGGCGGCCATCGACCAGCTCGAGACGCTGGCGAAAGAAGTCGAGGTCGACTTCTTCCCGTCGCGCAGCGACCAGCAGCCGGTGGCTATCGCCGAGGCGGCGATCAAGCACGCCAAGATCCAGTTCCACGACGTGGTGCTGGTCGATACCGCCGGCCGACTGGCCATCGACGAGGCGATGATGGCCGAGATCCAGGCCCTCAACGCCGCCGTGTCGCCGGATGAGACGCTGTTCGTGGTCGATGCCATGACCGGCCAGGACGCGGCCAACACCGCCAAGGCCTTCCACGAGGCGCTGCCGCTGACCGGGGTGATCCTGACCAAGGCCGACGGCGATGCCCGCGGCGGTGCGGCGCTGTCCGTGCGCCACATCACCGGCAAGCCGATCAAGTTCATGGGCGTGGGCGAGAAGGTCGATGCCCTGGAGCCCTTCCATCCCGACCGCGTGGCCTCGCGCATCCTGGGCATGGGCGACGTCCTGTCGCTGATCGAGGAGGCCGAGCGTACCGTCGACAAGGGCAAGGCCGAGAAGCTGGCCAAGAAGGTCAAGAAGGGCGACGGCTTCGATCTCGAGGACTTCCGCGACCAGCTCCAGCAGCTCAAGAAGATGGGCGGCATGGGCGGCCTGCTCGGCAAGCTGCCCGGCATGGGGCAGATGGCCGAGATGGCTCAGGGCCCCGGTCCGGAGAAGGAGATGGGCAAGCTCGAGGCGCTGATCAATTCCATGACGCCCCAGGAGCGCCGCAAGCCCGACATCATCAATGGCTCTCGCAAGCGCCGCATCGCTGCCGGCGCCGGCCTGCAGGTGCCCGATCTCAATCGCCTGCTCAAGCAGCACAAGCAGATGCAGAAGATGATGAAGAAGGCCGGCAAGAAGGGCGGCATGCAGAAGATGATGCGCGGCATGTCCGGCATGATGGGCGGCGGCGGCCCGGGAGGACCGGGCGGCATGGGCGGTCCCGGCGGCATGCCGTGGCGCTGAGCCGCCGGCGCCGCCAGCTAAAAAGGTTTCCAAGCCGGGGAGATTTCCGTAGAATGCGGCGTCTTCACTGGCAGGCCTGCGATTCATCGCGGGCCTCGTCGTGACCGAACACCCCGGCGGCACGCCCACCGGCGTGCGGTCGAACCGATTGTCGAGGGCTTCGCTCCCGACCGACAACCTCCGTAACTCAACCGAAGGACAGTCAACGCATGGTTACCATTCGTCTGGCACGTGGTGGCGCCAAGAAGCGTCCCTTCTACCACCTGACCGTGACCGATTCTCGCAAGTCTCGCGACGGTCGTTTCATCGAACGCCTCGGCTTCTTCAACCCGGTGGCCCGTGGTCAGGAAGAGCGTCTGCGCGTCGACCTCGACCGCATCCAGCACTGGCAGGACCAGGGCGCCCAGCTTTCCGGCCGTGTCGCCGAGCTGGTCAAGGAAGCCCGCAAGCAGGCCTGATCGGCCTGTTGCCCCGAATGTCTGAGGCAGGATCGCGATGAGCGCAGGCGTCGAGCGCAGCCCAGCCGACGAACACGTAGTGCTGGGCAAGTTGACCAGCCCCTACGGAGTGAAGGGCTGGCTGAAGGTGTATTCGTACACCAGCCCGATGGAAGGCATCCTTGAGTACGACGAGTGGGTGCTGCGCCATGAGGGTCGCCTGGAACGCTTTCGCCTTGCCCAGGGACGCCCGCAGGGCAAAGGGCTGGTGGCTCGCCTGGAAGGCGTCGACGACCGCGGTCGGGCGGAAGCCCTGGCCGGCGCCGAGGTGCTGTTGCCGACGGCCGAGCTGCCCGAGCTCGACGGCGACGACGACTTCTACTGGTACCAGCTGGAAGGCCTGCGCGTGGTGACTCGCGAGGGCGTGACGCTGGGTCAGGTCGACTACCTCTTCGAGACCGGCGCCAACGACGTGCTGGTGGTCAAGGGGCGCGGCGAGGATGCCGTCGACGATCGCGAACGGCTGCTGCCCTTCCTGCCCGACGAGGTCGTGCTGGAAGTGGATCTCGAGGCCGGCGTGATGACCGTCGACTGGGATCCGGACTTTTGAGTCGCAGCGAGGCCTCCATGTGGGTCGGCGTGGTATCGCTGTTCCCCGAGATGTTCGAGGCGCTGACCCGTCAGGGCGTGACGGGCAGAGCGGTGGAGAAGGGGCATATTGCCCTGGAGTTCTGGAATCCCCGGGACTACGCCACCGATCGGCATCGCACCGTGGACGATCGCCCCTACGGCGGCGGCCCGGGGATGCTGATGAAGGTCGATACCCTGCGCTCGGCCATCCACGACGCCCGCGAGCGGGCCGAGGAAGCGACCGGGCAACGCCCGAAAGTGATCTATCTCTCGCCCCAGGGGCGGCAGCTGGATCAGCGCGGCGCGCAGGAACTGGCGGAAGGTCCCCCTCTGGTGGTGGTGGCCGGACGCTACGAAGGCATCGATGAACGGGTCGTTGAAGCCGACATCGATGAGGAATGGTCGATCGGCGACTACGTGCTGAGCGGCGGCGAGCTGCCGGCCATGGTGCTGATCGATGCCGCGGCAAGGCTGGTGCCCGGCGTATTGGGCCACCAGGATTCCGCGGTCGAGGACTCCTTCAACGACGGACTGCTGGACTGTCCGCACTACACGCGTCCCGAGGTCATCGACGGACGACGAGTGCCGGACGTTCTGCTCAGCGGCCACCATGGCGCCATTCGGCGCTGGCGGCTCAAGCAGTCCCTGGGGCGGACCTGGCTCAGGCGGCCCGACCTGCTCGAGGGCAGGACGCTGAGCGCCGAGCAGCAGGCGCTGCTGAAGGAGTTCATCGAGGAGTACGCGCTGGCCACCCGATAGGCCAGGGCGGAGGTGCAGGACGTGCCCCGAGGGGCGACGGACCTGTGTCACCAACAGCACTCCCGTGCCTCGACGCGTTCGAGCGCCGGGATCACGATTCGCCGGCCATCCACTGCCGGACCGGCGAGTCAACGTATGTTATCGAGGAGTTATCGTCATGAGCAGCAAGAACAAGGTGATCCAGGCGCTCGAAGCCGAGCAGATGAGCAAGGAAGTGCCGGAATTCGCCCCGGGTGACACTGTGATCGTCCAGGTCAAGGTCAAGGAAGGCAACCGCGAGCGTCTCCAGGCCTTCGAAGGCGTGGTCATCGGCAAGCGCAACCGCGGTCTGAACTCCGCCTTCACCGTGCGCAAGATCTCCCACGGTGTCGGCGTCGAGCGGACCTTCCAGACCTACAGCCCGCTGGTCGACTCCATCAGCGTCAAGCGTCGCGGCGACGTGCGTCAGGCCAAGCTGTACTACCTCCGCGAGCGCAGCGGCAAGTCCGCCCGCATCAAGGAAAAGCTGGCCTGAGGCAACGCCTCACCGGCCAGTGGTGACGCGGCTTGTCAGTCCGCGTGACATCGAAACCCCGTCACCGCAGCCGCGGGGCGGGGTTTCGTCGTTCAGGGATGTCCGAGGAGAGGCGGCATGACGGTCGGTGATGATGCCGTGGCGTTGATCGAGGCCTGCCTCGACGATCTGTGGTTGGGGCAGGGCGCCAGCGACAACACCCTGGCGGCCTACCGCCGCGATCTCACGGCCTGGTCTCGCTGGCTCGAGGCGCATGACGCGACTCTGCTGGCGCCCGGTTCCGATGCCCTGCCAGCCTGGCTGGAAGAGCGCCGTGAGGGCGGCTACAAGCTGCGCAGCAATGCCCGGCTGCTGTCTAGCCTGCGGCGTTTCTATCGCTGGGCGTTGGCCGAGGGGCGTATCGACCACGACCCGCTCGCCGAGGTGCGTCTACCGCCGGCCAGGCCTTCGCTGCCGAATACCCTGGAAGAGGACGAGGTGGAGCGACTGCTCGCTGCGCCGGACCTCGACAGCGAGCTTGGGCTACGCGATCGCACCATGCTCGAGGTGCTCTACGCCGCCGGGCTGCGCGTCAGCGAGCTGGTGGGGCTGACCACCGATGCCGTCAATCTGCGCCAAGGTGTGGTGCGGGTGCGAGGCAAGGGGGACAAGGAGCGGCTGGTCCCGCTCGGCGAGGAGGCCGTGGACTGGCTGTCGCGCTATCTGCGCACCGGCCGCCCGGCGCTGATGAGCGATCCCACGCGTCCGGCGCTGTTCCCCGGCCGCGGTGATGCCTGCCTGACCCGGCAGGCGTTCTGGCACCGGATCAAGGCGCATGCCCTGGTCGCCGGCATCGACCGGCCGTTGTCGCCGCACACGCTGCGCCACGCTTTTGCCACCCATCTGTTGAATCATGGGGCCCACCTGCGTGTCGTACAGCTGTTGCTGGGTCACAGTGACCTCTCGACCACCCAGATCTATACCCATGTGGCGCAGGCCCGGCTCGAGGCCCTGCACGCCGATCATCACCCCCGAGGCTGAAACATGAGACGAACCACACGTGCCCTTGTCGCCGGAGCTCTCACCACCCTGTCCCTCTCCGCCATGGCCCAGGACCCGGTCATCGAGCGGCTGACCGAGCATCTGGAGGTCGATGGCCAGTCCATGCCGGTGCAGCGCATCGAGCCAACGCCGCTGGCAGGTTTCTACGAGGTGCGGCTGGAGACCGGCGAGCGCTTCTACACCGATGCCGAGGGCGACTATTTCCTGGTCGGGGACCTCTACGAAAACGCCCAGGGTGGTCTGGTCAACCTGACCGAGCAGGCACAAAATGCCGAACGTGCCGCCAGGATAGCCGCGATTCCCGACGACGAGCGGGTCGTGTTTCGCGGCACCGACGAGCCGCGGGCACGGGTCACGGTGTTTACCGACACCACTTGCCCCTATTGCCGTCACCTGCATGAAGAAGTGCCGCGCCTCAATGCCATGGGTATCGAAGTGGATTACCTGGCCTTTCCGCGCGGTGGCATGAACTCGCCGGGCGCTCGGGAACTGCAGCAAGTATGGTGCTCGGACAATCCGAGCGAGGCCATGTCGGCAGCCAAGCGCGACGGGGCGCTCGAGGGTGACACGACCTGCGACAATCCGGTCGAGGCACAGTATCATCTGGGCATGGAGCTCGGCGTGCAGGGCACGCCGGCCATCGTCCTGCCCGATGGGCGCCTGGTGCCCGGCTACGTGCCGGCGGAGCGCCTGGCGGCCATGTTGGGCCTGAACGATCAATAGCCGCGCCATCGAGTGCGGGGGCCCTTGGGGCCGACATCGCTGTGACACA
Source organism: Halomonas sp. B23F22_20 (assembly GCF_043496985.1). Lineage (NCBI taxonomy): Bacteria > Pseudomonadati > Pseudomonadota > Gammaproteobacteria > Oceanospirillales > Halomonadaceae > Halomonas > Halomonas sp. B23F22_20. The sequence continues at coordinate 150,123 of NZ_JBIEKH010000009.1, read as the reverse complement.
CGCCAGTAACGAGGGGAATGACATTGAAACCGGTGAGAGTGGGAATCTGTGGCCTGGGCACCGTCGGGGGCGGGACCTTCAACGTACTGACGCGCAACGCCGACGAGATCGCACGTCGGGCGGGGCGTCCCATCGTCATCGAGCAGGTGGCCTACCGAACCCCCAACCCCGAGTGTGACGTCACCGGTATCAAGAGCACCCAGGACGTCTTCGAAGTGGCCGCCAACCCCGACATCGACGTCGTCGTCGAGCTGATCGGTGGCTATGACGTGGCTCGGGAGCTGGTGCTGACCGCCATCGAAAACGGCAAGCACGTGGTCACCGCCAACAAGGCGCTGATCGCGGTGCATGGCAACGAGATCTTCAAGGCCGCCCATGAGAAGGGCGTGATCGTGGCCTTCGAGGCCGCGGTGGCAGGCGGCATTCCGGTGATCAAGTCGCTGCGCGAGGGCCTGGGGGCCAATCGCATCGAGTGGCTGGCCGGCATCATCAACGGCACCGGCAACTTCATCCTCACCCACATGCGCGACGAGGGCCGTGCCTTCGAGGACGTGCTCGCCGAGGCCCAGGCGCTGGGCTATGCCGAGGCCGATCCGACCTTCGACGTGGAAGGCATCGATGCCGCCCACAAGCTGACCATCCTGGCCTCCATCGCCTACGGCGTGCCGCTGCAGTTCGAGAAGGCCTACACCGAGGGCATCTCCCGGGTCACCGCCGAGGACGTCGAGCAGGCCGATAACCTGGGTTACATCATCAAGCACCTGGGCATCTCCAAGCGCACCGATGACGGCCTGGAGCTGCGCGTCCACCCGACGCTGATTCCCAAGGAGCGGCTGCTGGCCAACGTGCATGGCGTCAAGAACGCCATCGCCGTGATGGGTGATGCCGTGGGCCCGACCCTCTACTACGGCGCCGGCGCCGGCGCCGAGCCGACCGCCTCGGCGGTGGTGGCCGACGTGCTCGACGTCGCCCGCGACATCACCACCGATCACCACTACCGGGTGCCCTACCTGGCCTTCAGCGGCATCGGCGAGAACGCCGACCAGCCGCCGATCCTGGCCATGGAAGAGATCAGCACGGCGTACTATCTGCGCCTGCTGGCGGTAGACCGCCCCGGCGTGCTGGCACGGGTCGCCACCATCCTCTCCGAGGAAGGCATCTCCATCGAGGCGCTGATCCAGAAGGAGGCCACCGAGGGCGAACTGGTGCCGATCATCCTGATGACCCATCGCACTCGCGAAAAGCAGATGAACGAGGCGATCCGCAAGATCGAATCCATGGCCGATATCGCCGGCTCCGTCACTCGCATTCGCGTCGAGTCGCTGGACGAGAACCAATAACCATCGGCCGCGAGCCTTTGGCAGCGGGCGGCGGGCAGCGATATGCCCGTAGCCCGTAGCCCGTAGCTCGAGTCCCACGGAGTGGAATGATGCGCTATATCAGTACCCGCGGGCAGGCGCCCGCGCTGTCCTTCGAGGAGGTCGTTCTCACCGGCATGGCCAGCGACGGTGGCCTCTACGTGCCCGAGGCCGTTCCCCAGCTCAGCCACGAGCAGCTCGCCGACATGGCTGGCTGTTCCTACGCCGAGATCGCCTTCCGGGTGATGCAGCCCTACGTGGGCGGCGAGATCGATGACGACACCTTCCGCGAGATCGTCCGCGACGCCTACGCGACCTTCAGCCACGACGCCGTGGTGCCGCTGAACCAGCTCGACGCCAATCACTTCCTGCTCGAGCTGTTCCACGGCCCGACGCTGGCGTTCAAGGACGTGGCCCTGCAACTGCTCGGCCGGCTGCTCGACCACTTCCTCAAGAAGCGCGGCGAGCGCGCGGTGATCATGGGCGCCACCTCCGGGGACACCGGCTCGGCCGCCATCGAGGGCTGCCGCCACTGCGACAACCTGGACATCTTCATCCTGCATCCGCACCAGCGGGTGTCCGAGGTCCAGCGTCGCCAGATGACGACCGTACTGGCGGACAACGTCTTCAACGTCGCCATCGAGGGCAACTTCGACGACGCCCAGGCCATGGTCAAGGCCAGCTTCGCCAACCAGGACTTCCTGAACGGCACCCGGCTGGTGGCGGTGAACTCGATCAACTGGGCGCGCATCATGGCCCAGATCGTCTACTACGTGGCCTCCGCCGTGGCGCTCGGCGCGCCGCACCGCAAGGCGAGCTTCTGCGTGCCGTCGGCCAACTTCGGTAACGTCTTCGCCGGCTACATGGCCTACCGCATGGGCCTGCCGGTCGAGCGCTTCGTGATCGCCACCAACGCCAACGATATCCTGCACCGCACCCTGGCCGACAACGACTTCTCCAAGAAGGAGCTGGTCGCGACCCTGGCGCCGTCCATGGACATCGTGGTGTCGTCCAACTTCGAGCGCCTGCTGTTCGAAGCCTACCAGCGTGACGGCGACGCCGTGGCCGCGCTGCTCGAGCGCTTCCAGGACGAGCCCTCGGCGCTGTCCGATGCGCCGCTGGCGCGGCTGCGCGAGATGTTCGCCAGCCACAGCATCGACGACGCCACCATCCTGGAGGTGATTCGCGAGGCGCATCACCGCACCCAGGAGATCCTCGACCCGCACACCGCCACCGGCTATCGCGCCGCCGAGCGCGAGCGCGGCGACGAGAGCGTGCCGATGGTCACCCTGGCCACCGCGCATCCGGCCAAGTTCGCCGAGGCGGTGGTCAAGGCCGGTTTCCCGGGCGTGCCGCTGCCGCCGCACATGGACGACCTGCTGGAGCGCGAGGAGCGCTACAGCGTGCTGCCGGCCGAGCTCGCCGCCGTGCAGCGGTTCGTGGCTGAGAATCGGCGCTAAGTCGGTCCCGATGCGGAAGCCGATCCGGGGGCGTCCGTCCCCGGCGGCTCCCCGCCATCGCCGTTGCACCCATGACGCCCGGTTCGCCGGGCGTCTTGCCGTCACCTCCAGGAGTTTCCGTGGACGCTACCCAGACGCCCGTATCCGACGCTTCGCTGACGCCCCGCATCCTGCCGCGTCCCCGCGACGAGGCCCTGGAGGCCCGCGCCCTGGCCGAAGGGCTGACGCCGCTGCAGGCCCGCGTGCTGGCCGGGCGCCTGCCCGGCCATACTGGCGAGCTCGCCCCGCTGGTGTCGCCGAGCCTGCGCCACCTGGCGCATCCCGAGCGCCTCAAGGACGCGCGCCCGGCCGCCGAGCGCATCGCCCAGGCGGTGGTCGAGGGCGAGCATATCGGCATCCTCACCGACTACGACGTCGACGGCATCACCTCCCACGTGGTGATCCGCCGCACCCTGAACGAGCTGTTCGGCGTGCCCGAGGCCAGGCTGCATAGCCTGATCGGTCACCGCATCCACGACGGCTACGGCATCAGCCTGCCGCTGGTGGAGCGCACCCTGAAACTCTCGCCGCGGCCGAGCCTGGTGATCACCGCCGACTGCGGCAGCTCCGATGAGCCGCGCATCGCCCGGCTCAAGGCCGCCGGCATCGACGTGGTGGTCAGCGACCACCACGCGCTGCCGGTGGAGGGACCGCCGGCCTCGGCCTTCGCCACCGTCAACCCGACCCGCGACGACTGCGATTACCCGGACCCGACCATCGCCGGCTGCATGGTCGCCTGGCTGACCATGTCGCTGGCCCGTTCGGTGCTGATCGAGTGGGGCGTGCTGTCGGCCGCCACGCCCAAGCTGTCGCCCTGGCTCTCCTACGTGGCGCTGGGCACCGTGGCCGACTGCGTGTCGCTCGGCGGCAGCGCGGCCAACCGCGCCGTGGTCACCCAGGGTCTGGTGCTGATCAATCGCATGGAGGCGGCCTGCTGGCGGACCATGGCCGAGCGGCTGGGCGCCGACAGCGTGCCCTTCGACGCCGAGACCCTGGCCTTCCAGATGGGCCCGCGGATCAACGCCCGCTCGCGGCTCGACGACCCCTACGCCGCACTGCATTTCATGCTCGCGACGGACGATGCCACGGCGGCGCGGCACCTGGAGACGCTCGATCAGGACAACCAGTCGCGCAAGGCGATCGAGGCAGACATGGCCGAGCAGGCGAGGGCGCTGGCCCGGCCGCAGCTCGCCGATAACGCGCCGGCGCTGGTGGTCTTCCTCGAGGATGGCCATCCCGGCGTGCAGGGCATCGTCGCGTCACGGCTGGTGCAGGCCTTCGGCCGGCCGACCCTGGTGCTGACCCCGGCTGCCCAGGCCGGCATGCTGACCGGCTCGGGGCGCTCCATCGAGGCGCTGCACCTGCGCGATGCTCTGCAGCGCACCTTCGAGCTCGCCCCCGAGGCGCTGCCGCGCTTCGGCGGCCATCGCGGCGCCGCCGGCGTCGGCGTACCGGTAGAAGCGCTCGAGGCCTTCCGCACCGCCTTCCTGCAGGCGGTAGGCGAGCAGCTCGGCGACACCGAGCTGTTCCCCAGGATCTTCACCGACGGCGAACTGGAACCGGCTCAGATGAGTCTCGCCACCCTCGACGAGCTGGAGGCGCTCGGGCCCTACGGCCGCGAGTTCGATCCGCCGCTGTTCGAAGGGGCGTTTCTGGTGGAATCGCTGCGCCCGGTGGGCGCCGAGGGCAATCACCTGATGATGGAGCTCTCGGCCGGCCCGGTGGCGACCAGGGCGATCTGGTTCCGGGCGCTGACCCCGGGAGAGGTACCGGCCTTCGGGGTCGGCGACCGGCTTCACTGCGCCTACAAGCTCAACCGCAACCGCTGGCGCGGCCGCGAATCGCTGCAACTGATGGTCGAGCACGCCGCGCCGACGTGAGGGAAGGCGTCAGCCCCCCAGCGCCAAGACGGCAGTGAACGCTCGCCGACGGCGGTGACGTAGGCGGGCGACTTGCGAGTGTCGCGCAGGGCGATGCTGGGAGCGCTCATGCCGGATCTCCATGCACCAGGGCGGCGGGATAGAGGGGATGGTCGCGGAAGGCGCTATCGTCGATGCCGAACAGCTTGACCACCAGGGCGGCTTCGAAGCACCAGTCGCCGGGATGATAGGGCTCCGTGCCCTTGCTGATGATGCCGATGCCCCAGCTTTTGACGGTCTTGGCATAGCCGTCGAGGAAGCTCTTGATCAGCTTGCCCTGCTGAACGGAGGCTGCATCCAGAGCCTCAAAAAGTGGCGCATAGGGTTTGGGATACAGCAGGCCGTCGGCCACCGGACGCTCATGATCGCCCAGGGCGATGGCGATGCGATCGAACAGCGCATCGACGCCGGGGTTGTCGATCAGTGCCAGGGCGCGGTCGATATGCGCCTGATCGGCGCCCAAGCAGGCGGCGAAGGTCAGCCAGCGACAGTACTCGATATAAGCCCCATCGCTCAAGCGTTCATACATCACGCGATTTTCTTGCTTTTCTTCGGGTAGTGCATCGCAGTAGTAAAGCAGCTTTTCACGCTGCTCAAGCAGCCCAGGTAGGTCGTCACGGAGAGCCACCAGATCGTCCCCACGTGAATAACGGGCGACAATTAGGTCGAGCGTTTGTGAAAATGCTCCTGAAGCTGCCTTTACCTTGCCTTCTGGCGGTAATTGTTCTGGGTGATCACGCCTATCTTTCCGCTTTTGGTTGCTTTCAGTCCAAAACCGAATGTACTCGTCCAGATCTTCTTTTTTACGTGAAGTTTCGCGCAGCATACGTTTATCTCCCTCTTACTTAAAAATCCGGGGCATCGCCTATTACTCTAGCATTGTCATCTAGCAACCTTACCCGGGATGAGCCGTCAGGTTTGACACGCACCAGATACTTATCGATGCGGCCAGCATCCCAAGACGCTTGAACTTCATCCAAGAGCACTGGATCATCGTCCACGGCCTTAGCAAGATTACGCTCTACCCAGCGGTTATCCATCTGCTTGGTACCATCGGCCAGTTTACCCAGGCGAGCCCGACCGAACTTGGCCTCGGTGACCACGAAGTCCGGCGGCCGCTTGTGCGGAGGGGTGCGATAGAGGCCGTCGATGCCGGTTTGTCCAGGGATTGTCACCACCACCGGTTTTATTGCCGTGATACGAGACACAGTCCGCCCATTCTTGAGGGGCGAGGAGCGACAAAGGGCATCGCCGGCCGTTGGGCCAGCGATATGGCCGCTCCCGGCGGATCAACGCCTGTTGGTCGATGCCCGATATTGCGCCGCCAGGTCGGCCGGGTAGCAGGGGTGATGGCACAGTTCGGTGTCGTCCACTTCGTAGAGTGCGACGACCAGCGCGGCTTCAAAGCACCAGTAGCCCACGTAGAAATCCGTCAGCTCGAACTCGTCATCCTCCTTGAGGTGGTTGTCGTACCAGGCGGCGGCTTCACATCCGGCATACCAGCCATCGAGGAAGCGCTTGAGGGCGTGAGGGCGCAGCGTGGCGGGCGCCTCGATCGCTTCGAGCAGTGGCGCATGAAGGTGGGGATAGTTCAGGCGATCCGCCTGCGGGCGGTCGCGATCGCCCAGCGCCTGGGCCAGCCGATCGAACAGTGCGTCCTGACCGACGTTGCCGGTCACGGCCAGCATGCGCCGACGGTAATCCTCGCCGACATCCAGGCAGACGGCCAGCGACCACCACCAAAGATGATACAGGTAGGTGTCGAAGGTCTCGAAGCGGCTGTCGAACTGCTCCAGCGAGCGTCGCATGACCTGCTGGCGTTCCGGGAGCTTGTCGCCGAACTCGGCGAGCTGTTCGCGGCGTCTGAGCACCTCGTCCAGCCGGGGGCGCAGGCTCTCCAGGGGATCGCCCTGCGAGTAGCGGGCGATGAGGCCATACAGGCTGCCCTCGAAGAGCTGCCAGGCGCTTCGCACCCGGTCATCGGGCAGGCGGTTGACCGGATCGGTGGGCTCGCCTTGCAGGCCGACCTCGAGCTCGCTCAGCAAGGCGCTGAAGTAGGCAGGCGACTTGCGGGTGTCGCGCATCAAAGCATCGGCACTCATGCAGGGTCTCCATGCACCAGGGCGGCGGGATAGAGGGGATGCTCGCGGAAATCGCTATCGTCGATGCCAAACAGCTTGACCACGAGGGCGGCCTCGAAGCACCAGTCACCGGGATGATAGGGACCATCATCATCGGGCATCGTCATGAACCCTAGGCCCCATTTATAAATAGTCTTGGCATAACCATCGAGGAATTTTGTGATCAGCTTGCCCTGCTGAACGGGGGCTGCATCCAACGCCTCAAAAAGTGGCGCATAAGGTTTGGGATACAGCAGGCCGTCGGCCACCGGACGCTCACGATCGCCCAGGGCGATGGCGATGCGATCGAACAGCGCATCGACGCCGGCGTTGTCGATCAGTGCCAGGGCGCGGTCGATATGCGCCTGATCGGCGCCGAGGCAGGCGGCAAAGGTCAGCCAGCGGCAATAGTGAATATACCTTGACTGACTTAAACGCTCATACTGAACGCGGTACTCTTGATTCTCCTCGGGCAAGGCATCGAGGTAGTGCAGTAGCGCTTCGCGCTGCTCGAGCAGGCCGGGCAGGTCGTCGCAAAGACTGGCCAGATCGTCGCCGCGCGAATAACGGGCGACCATGAGATCGAGCGTCTGCGAGAATACGCCGGAGGCTGCCTTCACTTTGCCTTCCGGCGGCAGTTGCTCCGGTCGATCGCGTCGCTCTTTACGCTTGCGGGTGCTCTCCGAGAAGAACCGAATATATTCGTCGAGGTCTTCTTTCCGACGCGTGGTCTCGCGTAGCATGGTATTGACTCCTTGAAGGTTAAAATCCCTTTGGGGTGCCGATGACTCGGGCCCGCTCATCGAGCTGCCTTACCCGGGCGCTGCCGTTATGCTTCACCCGCACCAGGTACTTGTCGACACGCCCTGTTTCCCAAGACTCCATAAGCTCGTCGTATAGGGCTGGGTTGGCTTTGGGGTCTACTGCATCAGCAAGCCTTTCCTCCACCCAGAAATCATCCATCTGCTTGGTGCCATCGGCCAGTTTACCCAGGCGAGCCCGACCGAACTTGGCCTCGGTGACCACGAAGTCCGGCGGCGGGTCGGGATGGCGGTAAAGGCCGTCGATGCCGGTTTGTCCAGGGACATACTTGCCGTCTGTGCGGCCCACCGGCGTCATGCCGTTTCGGGTCATCGTCTCGTGGGCCCGTGCCTCGCCGAAGGCCCCCTTCTGATGGTTGGTGGCGTTTCTCGAGATATGAACGCCATCGCCCTCGGGGGCCCGTGAGGGGGTGTCCGGTGTGCGTCGCGAGACATCCCCCGCGGCCTCGGCCAGGTCGGCGGCCGACTTGGCCGCGCCGCTGCCCTTGGGGCCCACGAGCTCGAACGCAAACACCGTGGCGCTCATCTCGATCGCGCCCAAGGTGCCATTGCGCTCGCGGGCCTCTTGCCAGGCGTCCACCACGGCGTCCTTGATGCCGCCGTAGGCGTCCGCGGTGCGCTGCCACTCTTCACCGTATCGTGCGGCGCGCTCGGCGTCACCGGTGGCCAGGCCGATGCCGCTGTCGAGCAGATCCAGGGGGCTTGGGCCGGTGAGGGTGTCCAGGCCTCGGTAGGTGTCGACGGCGCCTTGCACCACCCGTTCCCGCGCAGCCGCGGTGGTGGCGGCATCGCTGCTGAAGGGCAGCGCCTCCCAGGCGGTTCGGGCCGCCGACTTGGCGCTTTCCCACTTGTCGCTGATGACTCGGCCGGCTTCCTGGCCGGCGTTCCAGCTCGGCTCGCTGTCGCTCGCGGCGCCGGCTTGGCCGGGGGCGCTCTGCACCGTCTGGCGCAGCGTGGTCAGATAGCCCGGAGCACCGCCGACGCCCGAGGCGTTGCAGTTGATCAGGCAGGCGCTGTCGTGGCGTGCCATCGGCAGGCCGTTGACCTTGACGTTATCCTGGCCATCGGTGATCAGCACATGACCGCTGCCCAGCGAGGTGCCGGAGACGATGCCGGACCCGGCATCGCCCTGGACGCCGCAGATCAGGTCGCCGACACGATAGAGTTCGCGCCCGGCCGCGATGACGTCCGGGGCGTAAGTCCTAGGTGCGGTTGGCGGCTACATCGGTGTCCGCCATCACGTCGATCAGCTCATCGCCGCTGCGGAGTTGGTCTCAGGTCGCTCCCATCACCGCTTGCTGATGGTGGTTCGGCCTGCAGCAGGGAAATGGCGATAGCAATGGGTCATGGCAACACCGGCCTGATGGGTCATGTGTTGCATTTGGTCATTGAAACCGCCGTCTTTTTGATTTTCGAAAAGCGATGCTATGTATCTACTGGTGGCTGAGCAGAAAGGGGAACGGCGAAAGAGGCTTTACCAAGCCAGTGGCGACTGCTGTCAGAGTATTGATGTTCAGTTTCATGGTTGAAGATCTCATATTTTTATTTGGTTTTTAGTTTTTCGATGAAGTCATCTAGGTTGTCGTTGTTTAATGGAATTTTTCCGAAGTCGAAGTCGAAATAATAAATTTTTTCTCTATTCTCTTTGCCGTAGCCAATGCATATAACGGTTTCGCCTAAGGTTCCAATTAGGGGGAATATTTTATGCGGCTCTAAGTAGGGTTTGAAATTTTCCCATATTTCTTCAAGCTCGCTCATGGGGAATACCTCTTCCAAGGCGATGGCTGAGTCTGGTATGTTATTTTTTAGCTCTCTGTAAAAAGAGACGTCTATATATTTTTTTGAAAGCTCTGTGTGTAGTGGCTCTTTCCATATCTTTCTTGCCATGGTTGTAATGTTTGAGGGCTGTTTCATTCTAAGATCCTTTCAGAAAATTTCATCCGGTGATGGATAGGTTAACAAGCTGTCAGGGTTGTTTGCGTTATGTTGGATGACGGCTCTGCCACCAGTGTGTGCAACCCCACCATTTCTGACCGAGTGGACGCTTTTTGGGACCAGCATCATGGTCTTGCCATCTTGGTGGTGGTGCCATACATACTTGCTCTTATTATAAGATGTGATTCCTGCCCTTTCCATGGCAAGGGGGACATCGTTGACCATGCTTCCATTTAGACCCTCAACCCGAACTGTTTTTTGGGAGTAGGGGGTAAAATCAGGAAAACCATCTTTGTCGAACTGAACAATGCCTCCAGCGGTTTCTACAGTCTTTTCAGGCGGTTCGGAGTTTATTGTTTTTCGACCATTGATTTTTTTGTCCGGATTTATATCTGCATTAGAAGATATATGAACCCCATCATCCGTTGCAACGTCTGACGGTCTTTTGGGGGCATGCCGACCAACATCCCCCGCGGCCTCGGCTAGGTCGGCGGCCGACTTGGCCGCGCCGCTGCCCTTGGGGCCCACAAGCTCGAACGCAAACACCGTGGCGCTCATCTCGATCGCGCCCAGGGTGCCATTGCGCTCGCGGGCCTCTTGCCAGGCGTCCACCACGGCGTCCTTGATGCCGCCGTAGGCGTCCGCGGTGCGTTGCCACTCCTCACCGTATCGTGCGGCGCGCTCGGCGTCACCGGTGGCCAGGCCGATGCCGCTGTCGAGCAGATCCAGGGGGCTTGGGCCGGTGAGGGTGTCCAGGCCTCGGTAGGTGTCGACGGCGCCTTGCACCACCCGTTCCCGCGCAGCCGCGGTGGTGGCGGCATCGCCGCTGAAGGGCAGCGCCTCCCAGGCGGTTCGGGCCGCCGACTTGGCGCTTTCCCACTTGTCGCTGATGACTCGGCCGGCTTCCTGGCCGGCGTTCCAGCTCGGCTCGCTGTCGCTCGCGGCGCCGGCCTGGCCGGGGGCGCTCTGCACCGCACCCTGCTGGACGAGCACTTCCGCATCCAGGGGCGCACCAAGTGGTACGAGGCCCTGGAAGAGATGCAGCAGGACCTGGACGATTATCTGGTCATCTACAACACGAAACGGCCGCATCAGGGCCGCAACATGAAGGGGGCGACGCCCTATGCCGTCTTCAAGAAGGGACTCCCCAAGGCGACGAAAAAGGAGCCCAGGAAAACGACAGAAAACACTGCTTAACTATAGAGAACCCACGGGGGCATGTGTCAGGTGATAACCATCACTGTACAACCTGTGAGCTAGCTGACACAGCATATTAAGTGCTCTCTTTGTCACTCCTTCAAAGTAGCCAGTCTAGGCGGTTCATCATATGAGAACGTAAATTTGAATTGACCATTATTCTGGATTTCAAGATCACAGATCGTCCAAGCACGGTTTTCCCTATCGTTCTGAGTCATGATCTCACGAAGCTTTTCAAAATACTCAGAGGCTTCAAATGTAAGATCAAGCTCTTTAGATTCTCCATTAACCCAAAGATCGCTTTCTTCACTGCTGACTATTTCGCCATCAATGTCATCAATTTCCATGTTAACAGTTAGCTTATCCCATACGGGGGGGGCGCTTCTTGCAATCTCTTGTACAATTTTTTTCTGTAACTCAGTGCTCATTTAACCACCCTGTTGATTCTTAAATCGAAATTTTCGAGGTCTCTTGCCTTCAATGCGGTAGGATGCAACAAAAGCATCCGGTCTATTAGTGGCATTGCCTTTGGCATACTGAGGGGTAATTTTAACTTCAATATTCCTCCCAGCATTTACTGGATCTTGAGCAGCTCGCTTCATAGAGAGCTCAAATTTCCCATATTGGCCCTGGTTCAAATTCGGCGGGCCGCTGGGATCTGCTCGCGCACCATTACCCGGAACCACATTCAATCTATTTGTAGGCCCACCGAACTGATCACCAATAAGGTGGAAGCCTACATCTCCTGGCCGTCCTTCCTTTCCAATAACGCTAGTGCTAATGCCGTCCGTGCCTGCTCGGCCATCCAGCGCATCCAACCGGACTGTTCCGGAAGCTTCCGTGACTCGACCTAGATTATCAGTTTCCCAAGCATATGTACCATATTCATAACGCGCATTTGGCTGAGGATTGTTAGCCGCCCGATTGAAATCCGTAACGTTATCAAACCGGTGAACAATTTCCCCTCCTTGCTTCGCGCTAACCTGCAGCCCGTCGCTATCTCCCGACGTCCCGCCGCGATTGGCACTTCCCGCCGCATCTTCTGCCCTATCAGTACTCCGGGCAACGTCCGCGACGTCATCCGCCTTACGTAGCAGCCTGACGCCCGGAATAACCGATACCGCCGTTAGCAGGGTCATTCCTGACGCGGCGAGATAGCGGCCCTCGCTCCATAGTTGCGCTGTATCTTTGATATCCACAGCCGTGCCATACGGCGTCGCCATTTCGGCCGCAAACTCGCCCGCTGCGCGGGTCGACCGGCCGGATGAGGAGGTGTAACGCACCTGCCGTTCGGCTTCTTGCTGCATGCCGGCGGCACGATTCGCCGCTTCGTCGACCTCAAGACTGCTCTCGATATAGTCGTCACTACTGATACGCCCTTCCCTTAGCGCATCCATCAGGGCGTCTTGTTGAGCGCGGGTCTCGCTGGCTAATTGCTGCACCTCGCCATAGAGCGCTTCGGCCTCGGCGGCGGTTTTGCCGTTGGGGTTGTTGTTGAGCGCCTCGCGCAGTTCACCTGCACGTTCTAGGTTGGCTTGTGCCTGTTGCTGTAATCGCTCCGCTTCGCTGAGTTCGCGGGGCTCTTCGGGCTGGCTGTTGACGCTCTCGGTGTTGGTGTGGACATAGCCCTTGGCGCCGCCTACCCCGCCAGCGTTGCAGTTGATCATGCATTCGCTGCCGTCGCGGACGACCGGTTGCCCGTTGGCTTTGACGTTGTCTTGCCCGGTTAAGAACAGTACGTGTCCACTGCCCTGGGAGGTGCCGGAGCCTACCCCCGCCCCATCGTTGCCCTCGGTGCCTTGGCACAGGTCGCCGACCCGGTAGGTGCGCTGCCCGGCGATGATCACGTTAGGCGAGTAGTTCACAGGGTTGCCGAGCGTCGCTCTGGACTCAAAGCCAATGATTTTGTCACCCACCTGACAAAAATCAGGAAAGCTGGTCAACGCTGTCCATTGAGCATCCGCATTACCAGCGTGGCGGGCCTGCCCGGTAAGGGCGTCGCCCTGGGGTGACGTTCCCTGGGTATCGCGTGGGGTGCTGCTGTCAGCACCGGGTGGGCCGTCGCCCTCTTCGCACAAGCCGTCGGGGGTGACACACATCGGGGGCAGTTCGTGCGCGTTATCCGACATGGCGTGCCCCTCCGGTGGATGATAACGCCGCCAGTGGTGTGCGCCGGATACGTACCTGTTTGAGCGGGTCATCGAGCGGGAACAGTGCCCGCCAGGTGAGGCTGATGTCTTCGCGATCCAGGTCGATCACCACGCTGTCGAGGGCTAGCGGGGTATTGCCGCGCTGGCCGCTGGCATGGTCGGTAAGGGCGTGCAGGGCGATGCCCGGCAACCGGGTGCGGTGGCGAAAATGTTGGCGGTCTCCCAGCATGATCGCCCGGCTATTGGGCAGGCAGTTGGTGAGAATCATCAGTTCGTCGCCGCGCAGGTAGTCGGGGGCGACCAGATCCGCCGGGGCGCTGTGGTGAAAGCGATCGTCGAAGTCTTCTGGCCAGTAGGGTAACCGCTGGGTTTTCCAGTGGTCGTCGAAGGTGCCTTGATAGCTGACCCGGGGCGCCCACCAGGGGGCGATGGGGCCAAAGCCTGCCGGGGCCGGGCGGTCAAAGGGCGAGGTGACCAGCCAGTCGGGGTCTTCCAGTTGAGGCGCGGGTAGCCGTGTGACGGCGTTGAGGTCGGATTTTAGGTACCGGGCGACCTCGCCCGGTACCTGCTTATAGTCGGCACGTTTCGGTAGCCAACCCCGCCCTACGGGGTTGTCGGGATAGTAGAGGGTGTTGGTGAGGGCGTCCTCGTCGGGCAGGCTGTAGTGGCCGCCGAAGGCATAGCGGTAGTCCAGCGGCACTTCGCTGACCGGTTCGGCTTGCGTCACCCGCCAACCGCCAAGCAACTGCCAGCGGAACTCCCGTGGCCCGCGTACAATCAGGCGTTTGTCCACCGGGCCTACCTGTACCCTGACTTGCCAGGCGCTGCGCGGTTGCCCAGTGGGCGAGCGCAGGGTGCCATGCACGTGTACTTCGGTGCTGAGTTTGCCGAGCAACACGTCGCGGTCGTCGGTGATGACTTGGGCATACAGGTTGTCGCTGTCGCCCTCTAGCGTGGGCTGCCAGCGAATCGGCTGCTGCTGGCTGGCTTCGAACAGTGGCCAGTTGTCTTCGGTGAAGCGGTAGGTGGCGCGTACCACCACCACGTCATACTCTTGGTCGCCGGGGCCGAGCTTGCGATACAGCGCATGGGGAAACGATGTTGGGTTAATGATTTTCGCCACGCTACCACCCCGGCGACTTAACGTCGCTTGGTTCAGGGCCATCGCTTTCCTCTTCGCTGCCCGGTGCGGGCTGGGCGGTGCCGGTGTTGAGCAAGACGTCATCGGGGCCGTCGACATGCACTGTGGTGCCGGCCTTGACGTGGATTTCGCCGGCGTCGAGGTAGATCGCGTCCTCGGTGAGCACCAACCGGCTGTTGCCGACCTGCAGGGTCAACTGGTTGCCGGCCTCGAGGGTGATGTTGCGACCGACGTTGAGAGAGTGATTGAGGCCGACCTGGCTGGTCTGGCTGAGCCCGACGAAAGTGTTCATCAGCGCCCCCACATTCAGGCTGTAGCCGAGCCCGACGTTCTCCATGCGCCCCATGCCGACGTTTTGCATGTAGGCCATGTTGACGGTTTCGGTCTTGTTCTTGCCGATGCGGGTGGAGGCGTTCTTGCCCACTTGGGTCGACTGGTTCTTGCCGATGGTATTGGTTTCGTTGCCGTCGACCGTCTTGCGGCGGTTCTGGTGCACGGTATGGGTTTCGTTGCCGTCCACGGTGTGCACTTCATGGCGGTGGACGAGGTGGGTCTCGTCGCGGTCGATGTCGGTGGTGCGGTCGCGATAGACGTGCAGGGTGTTATCGCGCTTGATGTCCTCGGTGCGGTCGTTGAGGGTCAGCAGGTCGAAGTCTTTCTGGGCGTGCAGCCAGACCTGTTCCCGGTCTTTTTCGTCCTCGAAGCGCAGTTCGTTGAAACCGTCGCCCTTGTGGGTCTGGGTGCGGATGCTGGTACGCGTCTTGTTGGCGGGTAGCGCGTCCGTCGGCGTGTTGACCGCATGGTAGGTACGGCCGGTGATGATGGGCTGGTCGGGGTCTCCTTCGAGAAAGGAGACAATGACTTCATGGCCGATGCGCGGAATGGCCATGGCGCCGTAGCCGGGGCCGGCCCAACCCTGGGAGACGCGCAGCCAGGCGCTGCTTTTCTCGTCGCCGGGGGCGTTGCGGTCCCACGGAAAGCGCACCTTGACGCGGCCGTGCTCGTCGCAATAGATCTCTTCACCGGGCGGCCCGACCACGAAGGCCATTTGCGGGCCGTCGACCCGGGGGCGCGGGTTGGGTTTAGGCCGCCAGGTGCGATCGTCGGGCACCAGGCTCAGGGTGTTGTGATAGCGGGTCATTCCGCTGGCGTCGGCGGCGTCTTCCTCGAGGGACTGCGGCTGCTGGCCGTGATGCGTTACCGCGATGACTTGCCAGCCGCGATTGAGGCTGCGGGTCTCGTGCTGAGTGAGGGTGAAGCGATGGCCGGGTGCCAGGGCCGGAATGTCGCTTTCGGCTTCGGCCGTTGCCGCATCGCCTCGCAGGTGCTCGAGGCGGATGCGGGCGAAGGACGCCCCGGAGGCATCGGCCTTGTAACGCCCCGGGGCGTCGTAGTGCTCATAGTGGCCACCGTCGCCGGTCTGGTGAGCGTGCTGCAGGCCGTAGGCGGGGTTCTTGAAGGTGTAGTCCTTGAGCGTGCCGGCATTCGAACGTAGCCGCGCGACCTGGCGCAGCCTGCGCACGTGCGCATGGGGGGCGGTGCCGCCGGCCCGATGGTGGTAGGGCAGCTCTCCCAGGCTGATCAGAACCTGCGGGGAGTCGGCGAGCACGAGGCGATGCATGCCGCCCTCCACGTCCTCGAACTCGTGGAAGTAGAAGATCCCTTCCTCGGCGGCCAGCCGTTCGAAAAAGGCCAGGTGGCTTTCCCGGTATTGCACGCAATACTCGCGTTCGGATGGCTGGCGCCGCGTGGCGAAGGCGACATCGGTGATGCCCATGTCCTCGCACAGCTGGGTCAGGATGGTGTTAGGCGAGATCTTCTGGAAGATGCGTGAATCCTGGCGAAGCGCCAGCCGCCAAAGTGCCGGGCGGATCACCACGTCATAGCGCGTGCGACGATGGCCGCGGTCTCCGCGGGCGAACTCGGTCACGACACCATGCACGCGGCGTTGCGGAACACCATGTTCCCAGATGGTGAGCGTCGCGTACTGGTCGAGCAGTGAATCAGGCTCGAGGCCATCGTCGCGGCTGGCGAACGCAATATTGACCTCGAAGGGCGTGGACATCATTTCGTGAAGCGTGAACTCGACGACCGCGATATCGGTGTCGGAATGGCTCGCGATCTTCAGCGTGAACTGCCAACGATGTTGAGAGGACATGAAAGTGGATCTCCTGGCACCAGTAACGTCCATGTGCGGTACGAAGCCCCACATGGCGTGGGGCTCAGGAGGCCTTAGGCCTCGATCGGGGCGCGCCAGTCGTCGGAGCCGGAGGTGCCGGCGACGGTGTGCTCCCAGTCGATCTTGCGGTAGGCCAGGGACACGTCCATCAGTTGGGTGAATTCAGCGCTGTTGGAATCCTGGGCGTGGGGCATGCGCAGGTTGATGTCGACGATGGTGGCGTCGGTCAGCGAGGTGGTGAAGAAGTGCTCCTGCTTGCCCTCCACGGAGGTGCGATACCACTTCAGCTCGACGTTGGGCAGCATCTCGCCGGAGGCCAGGGCGTTGTACATCAGCGGTACGGCCTTGTTCAGGGCCACGGTGAAGATGAACGGCTTGTGGGCGCGCTGGCCGGCGGGCTGGCCGGACTGCGGGTCGGTCGGCACGGTGACGATGTGCTTGAACTCCTGCACCAGCATCTCGTCCTCGTGGCCCTCGACGTAGATGTTGCCGACGGACTCGGGGGTGAAGGCTCCGGCGGTGATGTTGCCCTGGGTCTGGCCTTCGATGCTGATATAACACGGCGTGGGCATGGGTCTGCTCCTTGACGTTGAATGATAATGTCCGAGGGACACCCTAAAAGGAGCACGCCCTGTGCCAATAGGCACATTTCATTTAAAAATCAATAAATTGAAAAAATACTCACCACAATGATTAAGTTGGTTTAGGCAAGATCTTGCCCAGATCGAGCAAAAAGTTGCCCAGCGGGCAAGATCTTGCCCGGCGGAATTCAGCGTCCTGCATCGGAAGTTGATCGAGAGCGGTCTCAGTAGCTCGGCCATACCCCAGGGGTGGCGAGTTCCAGCAGGTGCCCGTCGGGACCGCGGTCGGATAGAGAGCAGGCTCTCCCGAGAGCATTCTCAGTAGCTCGGCCATACCCCAGGAGTGGCGAGTTCCAGCAGGTGCCCGTCGGGATCGCGGTCGGATAGAGAGCAGGCTCTCCCGAGAGCGGCCTCAGTAACTCGGCCATACCCCGGGGGTGGCGAGTTCCAGCAGGTGCCCGTCGGGATCGCGGTCGGGTAGAGAGCAGGCTCTCCCGAGAGCGGCCTCAGTAGCTCGGCCATACCCCGGGGGTGGCGAGTTCCAGCAGGTGCCCGTCGGGATCGCGGAAATACAGGCTTTCTCCGCCCCGCGGCCAGTGGGTGCGACCTTCGATGGCGACGCCATGGTCGCGTAGTTGGGCCTCCCAGGGCGCCAGATCGCTGGCGGCGATGGCAAAGGCCATGTGTACCCGGCCGCTGCCGTCGTGGGGCGGAATGGTCCCCATGTCGCCGGGGAGGACCACCGTCTCCAGAGTCTCGCCGCGCAGGAACAGCAGCAATACCGACCCCGCCCCGGCGTCGAAGGCGGTGAAACGATGGTCCGCGGTGAAGGGGGTGAGGCCCATCACGCCTTCGAAGAAGGTCTGGGCCCGTGCCATGTCCTCTACGTAGAGGGCCGTCTCCAGTACCCCGTTGAGTTCGGGCATTCGGCTTGCTCCCTGTGGCCGCCTGGTTATCAGCCTAGCAGTCCCGTGGCTGAGGCCGCGGGCGGCCTCGTCGGGCAGGCTTCAGCGAGTCGGCCCCCAGAACCACCAGGCGATCAGGACGATCAGCGCCAGGCCGGCGAGATTGACGATCCAGCTCATGTGGAGACCTCCTGTTGGTGAGCGGCTGGTGTTCCGGTGGATGACGCGCCGGCATTCCTGGGGCGGAAGGCGCGCAGGCGGCTGGCGTTGCCGACCACGGTGATCGAGGAGGCCGACATGGCGGCGCCGGCGATGACCGGCGACAGCAGGCTGCCGGTCAGCGGATAGAGCGCGCCGGCGGCGATGGGGATGCCGAGCACGTTGTAGCCGAAGGCGCCCACCAGGTTCTGCTTGATATTGGTCAGCGTCGCGCGGCTGATGGCGATGGCGTCGGCCACGCCGTGCAGAGAGTCGCGCATCAGGGTGATGCCGGCGCTCTCGATCGCCACGTCGGTGCCCTGGCCGATGGCGAAGCCGACATCGGCGCGGGCCAGCGCCGGGGCGTCGTTGATGCCGTCGCCGACCATGCCGACCGTCTCGCCGTTGGCCTGACGCCGCTCGATCTCGGCGTGCTTGTCCTCGGGCAGCAGCCCGGCGCGGACCTCATCGATGCCGACCTCGTCGGCGATGGCGCGGGCGGTGTGCGCGTTGTCGCCGGTCAGCATCACGATGGTCAGCCCTTCGTCTCGCAGGCGCGCGACGGCCTCCCGGGCATCGGCACGCAGCGGGTCGCTGACGCCAAACAGGGCGACGAGCTGGCCGTCGACGGCCAGTTGAACCACGGTGCGTGCCTGGCCTTCGAGCTCGTCGACGCGCTCCTTGCCCGGGGTGAGTTCGACGCCGGCCTCCTCGAGCAGGCGGGCGTTGCCGAGCAGCAGTGTCCGGCCGTCGGGCGTGCTGGCGCGCACGCCGCCGCCGGTCACGCTGGTGAAGTCGCGGATCTCGGCGGCGTCGGCGCCCTGTGCCTCGGCGTGGGCGAGCAGGGCGCTGGCCAGCGGGTGCTCGGAGCCGCGCTCCAACGCCACCACCCAGCCGAGCGCTTCCTGTTCGTCACCCTTGAGAATCTCGGCCTCGGTGAGGCGCGGCTTGCCTTCGGTGAGGGTGCCGGTCTTGTCCACCACCAGGGTGGTGAGACGGCTGGCGGTCTGCAGCGCCTCGCCGCTTCTCACCAGCACGCCATATTCGGCGGCCTTGCCGACGCCGATCATGGTGGAGATCGGCGTGGCCAGGCCCAGCGCACAGGGGCAGGCGATGATCAGCACCGTGCTGGCGGTGACAAGCATATGCAGCACGCGCGGCTCGGCGCCGACGTTGAACCAGACCAGCGCGGTAATCACGGCGATGATCATCACCGACGGTACGAAGATGCCGGAGATGGTGTCGGCGAGCCGGCCGATGGGCGGCCGCGAGGCCTGGGCGCGGGCCACCTGCTCGGTGATACGGCCGAGACGGGTGTCGGCGCCCACGCGGGTGGCACGGTAGACTAGCCCGCCCTGGCCGTTGACGGTGCCGGCGCTGACCTCGTCACCGGCCGCCTTGGCCACCGGGGCGGGCTCGCCGGTGAGCATGGACTCGTCGAGGTGGCTCTCGCCCTCGAGGACTTCGCCGTCCACCGGCAGGCGCTCGCCGGGGCGCACGCGCAGCCGGTCGCCCTCGCGTACTTCGTCGATGTCGACCTCGAACTCCTGGCCGTCACGGATCACCCGGGCGGTGCGACTCTGCAGGTCGAGCAGACGGCGCAGGGCGTCGCTGGTGCGGCCCTTGGCCTTCAATTCCAGGGCGTTGCCCAGCAGCACCAGGCCGATCACCATCGCCGAGGCCTCGAAGTAGAGGCTGCGGGCCATCTCGGGCAGGGCCTCGGCGAAGGCCACTACCGCCATGGAGTAGAGCCAGGCGGTGCCGGTGCCCATGGCGATCAGGGTGTCCATGTTGGCCTGGTGATGGCGCAGGTTCTTCCAGGCGTTGCGAAAGAAGTGCCGGCCGGGGCCGGCCATCACGGCCAGGGTCAGCAGGCCCACCACCAGCCAGAACCATCGGCCGGCGCCGAGCGGTTGGGGGTGATAGACGAACATGCTGATCATCAGCGGCACGGCCAGCGCCAGCGACAGGGCGCTGCCGCGAAGTCGGCGCCGATACTCGACGGCGTCGCGCTCGGCGCGTACCCGCTCGGCTTCGCGCAGGTCGAGGATCGGTTCGGCGCCGTAGCCGGCCGCATCCACGGCGTCGATCAGCGCCTGGGTGTCGGCGCTGCCGAGCACCTGGGCGGTGTGGTTGCCGAGATTGACCGTGGCCGATTCGACGCCCGGCGTGCGCGCCAGCGCCTGCTGCACGCTCTTCACGCAGCCAGCGCAGGTCATGCCGGTGATCGACAGGCGCTGGGTGGTGACGCCATCGTCGTCACCCTCGCTATGGCTGTTGGCGTGCGGCGCCGGCGTGGTTTCCGGCGCGGGCTCGGTTGCGGCGTCCGGCTCGAGGGACGATGTCTCGGGCGGGTAGCCGGCGTCCGCCAGCACCCGGTCCAGCTCGGCGTCGCTCAGTGTGCTCACGACCTCGAGGCGATGCTCGGCGGGCGTGCCGATGACGTCGGCCTCGGCGTCCTGGGCCTGGATGGCCTCGCGCATGCGCTTGACGCAGCCCTGGCAGCTCATGGCGGGAATGTCGCGTTCGCGTCGCATGGACGAGGTACTCATGACGATGCCTCCCTGGGCGATGCTTCTCGCGGTGATACTTCTCGCGGCGACGACTCCAGCGGCTCGGGGAAGCTCTCGATCAGCCGGCACAGGCTGTGGCCGTCGGGCGTGCCGTCCGGGAGGTGCTCCCAGGCAGCCAGCGCCTCCTCCATGCGTCCGGCCAGGGCCTCGAGCTCGCGGATGCGCTCGCGGATCTCCGGCAGGCGTTGGGCCAGCAGGTCGCGGACCAGTGGGCAGGGGGAATCGCCGCGATCGGACTGCTCGAGGATCTCGCGGATCTCGGCGACGCCGAAGCCCAGGGTGCGGGCCCGTTGGATGAAGCGCAGCCGGCGCAGATCGTCATCGTCGTAGAGCTGGTAACCGTTGTCTGGATCGCGCTCGGGGGACAGCAGCCCTTCACGGGTGTAATGGCGTACGGTCTCGGCGGTAACGCCGGCCCGGCGGGCGAGTTCGCTGACCTTCATGCCATCGGCTCCTGGGTCATGGGATGAATGAAGTGTAAAACCCTTGGGTTACACAAAGGTCAAGCGCCCGTCGGTTCGCGCCGAGGCTTCTTCCGGTGTCATGGCTAACTCTCTGATGTGTCAGGGTATGAAACGGCTGTCCTACCAAAGTATTAGCGAATTAGGGATTAAAACGAACGTTTGGCCTTGAACCCTTGGGGGGATTCTGCAAACACTGTCGTCAGCACCTGAGTCATCACCCGAATCATCACAACAACAGTGACAACGACAGTCACCAAGACCGCCACAACGACAGTCACCAAGACCGCCACAACGACAGTCACCAAGACCGCCACAACAACAGTCACAACGACAGCCATCGAAAAGGATGCCCAGCGCCATGCAGATCACGCCCCGTACGCTCACCGTCGCCATCGCTCTGGCCTCCGCGACCCTGGCAGCCGGCCAGGCCGCTGCCTCCGGCTTCCAGGTTCGGGAACAGAGTGCCAAGACCCTGGCCAATGCCTTCTCCAATGCCACCGCCGGCGCCGAGGACGCCAGCTTCATGGCCTACAACCCGGCTGCCATCGGCAACATCGATGGCAGTCAGGTGGCCGGTGGCGTGTCTTATATCGATGCCACCTTCGAACTGCAGGATGCCGAGGCGTCCAACGTGCTCGGCATGCCCTATGCCTCTGATGCCTCGGGAGAAGGGGGGGAGGCGGCCGTGGTGCCGAGCTTCGCCGCCAAGACCCAGTTGAATGACCGCTGGGACCTGGGGCTGGCGATCTACTCGCCCTATGGCCTGTCAACCAAGTACGACGAGGACTGGATCGGTCGCTATCACGCCATCGAAACCGAGCTGAAGACGATCGACATCCAGCCCACGCTCAACTATCGGGCCACCGATCGCCTCGACCTGGCGGTCGGCCTGCGCGCGCAATATGCCGACGCGACGCTGTCCAACGCCATCGACTTCGGCGCCGCGGCGGCGCAGATGGGGAGCCCGCTGGCGACCCCGGGGCAGAATGATGTCATCGGTGAGCTGACCGGCGACGACTGGGGCTATGGCTATACCCTCGGGGCGCTGTTTCAGGCCACCGAGCGCACCCGCTTCGGCGTCAGCTATCGCTCCGAGGTCGACCTGACGCTGGAGGGCGACCTCGATGTCTCGGGCACCGATCCAGTCTCCGATGGGGCCATCGCCGCGGGGCAGGTGTCCGATATGGGGGGCTCCGCCGATCTAACCACCCCGGCCAGCCTGAATCTTGGGGTCAACCACCAGTTGACCGATCGTTTGACGGTCATGGCCAACGCCGAGTGGACCGAGTGGAGCAGCTTCGATGAGCTGGTGGTGGAGTTCGAGGACGGCTCCAACAGCACCACCACCGAGAACTGGGACGACACCTGGGCCTTCTCGGTGGGGGCGAACTACGCGCTGAACCAGCAGTGGACCCTGCGCGGCGGCCTGGGCATCGACCAGACGCCGGTGCCGGACGCCCAGCACCGCACCCCGCGGGTGCCGGATTCCGATCGCCGCTGGGCTTCGCTGGGTGCCACCTACCAGCCGACCCAGAACCTGGGCATCACCGCCGGCTATCTGCACATCTTCGGTGACGACGTCGACATGGATCAGGACGCAACCCCGACCAACGAGAACGCCTCTCGCGGCAACCTCTCGGGCAACTACGAGGTCGAGGCCGACGTCTTCGCGCTGTCGATGGATTATCGTTTCTAACGACGGTTCGCCTCGCGATGTCCTGCACCCCGGCCCTCGGCCGGGGTTTTTCATGCGCGGAGTTCGCTCAGGCGGCCTCGACGTCGAGGAAGGCCGCGCGCATCAGTTCGCGGGTATAGGCTTCTCGCGGCGCCTCGAACAGTGCCTGGGTGTCGCCCTGTTCGACCACTTCGCCCTGTTTCATCACCATTACGGTATCGGCCAGGGCGCGCACCACGGCCAGGTCGTGGCTGATGAACAGATAGGTCAGGCCGTGCCGGCGCTGCAGGTCGCGGAGCAGCTCGATCACCGTGGCCTGCACCGAGCGATCCAGCGCCGAGGTGGGCTCGTCGAGCAGCAGGAACTCGGGTTTTAGCACCAGCGCACGGGCGATGGCGATGCGTTGGCGCTGGCCTCCGGAGAACTCGTGGGGATAGCGCCGACGCATCGCCGGGTCGAGGGCCACCTCGCCCAGCGCCTCCTGGACTCGGGCATCGCGCTCCCGGGCGGTGAGTTCCGGAGCGTGCACTCGCAGGCCTTCGCCGACGATCTCGCCCACCGTCATGCGCGGCGACAATGAGCCGAAGGGATCCTGGAAGACCACCTGCATCCGCGAGCGCAGCGGTCGCATGGCGGCGCTGTCGAGGCCGTCCAGGGCGGTGTCCTCGAAGCGGATGTCGCCGCGGCTGTCGAGCAGCCGCAGCAGGGCGCGTCCCAGCGTCGACTTTCCGGAGCCGGATTCACCGACGATGCCTACCGTCTGTCCTCGGCGAATCGCCAGGTCGATGCCGCGTACCGCCTCGAAATATGTCGAGGGGCGAAAGAGCCGTTTCTTGAGCGGGAAGCGTACCCGCACGCCATGCGCCTCGAGCAGCATCGGGGCGTCCTCGGTAACCGGCGTCTTGCGGCCCCGCGGCTCAGCGTCGATCAGCATCCGCGTGTAGTCATGCCGGGGGGCGTCGAACAGCGCCCGGGTCTCGCCGCTTTCCACCAGCTCGCCCTGGCGCATCACGCACACTCGGTCGGCGAAGTGGCGCACGATGCCCAGGTCATGGGTGATGAACAGGATGGCCATGCCATAGCGTTGCTGCAGGTCCTTGAGCAGGGCCAGGATCTGCGCCTGAACGGTGACGTCGAGCGCCGTGGTCGGTTCGTCGGCGATCAGCAGCTTGGGCTCGCAGGCGAGCGCCATGGCGATCATCACCCGCTGGCGCTGGCCGCCGGACAGTTCGTGGGGATAGCTGTCGAGGCGTCGCTCGGGCTCGGGAATGCCGACCTGCTCGAGCAGCTCCCGCACCCGTTCGCGGGCGACGCGTCCCTTCAGGCCGCGGTGACGCTCGAGCACCTCGGCAATCTGGCGACCGATGCGATGCAGGGGATTGAGCGAGGTCATCGGCTCCTGGAAGATCATCGCGATGTCGTTGCCGCGCAGCCGGCGCAGGCGCTTCGGCGTCGCGGCCAGCAGGTCCTCGCCCTCGAAGCGGATGGCCCCGCGGGTGCGGGCCAGGTCCGGGAGCAGGCCCATGGCGGCGGTGGAGGACACCGACTTGCCGGAGCCGGACTCGCCGACCAGGGCCAGGGTCTCGCCCGCCTCGATGTGGTAGCTGACGTGCCGGACGGCAGACACGGTGCCGTGGGGCAGGGCGAAGTCGACGCAAAGTTCGTCGACCTCGAGCAATGGGGTTGTCATCTTTCACTCCTGGTATCGCTCATGTGCGTGACATGGGAGTGCCGATTTATGTCGCGAGCGAAGAGAGGTTGGTTACCGCCGGCGCGCAGCAACCGGAGTTGACAGTGTGCTCAATGAGGATTGTGAGCACCGCCGGGGGCCAAGATCTCGAGCGCAGCAATAAATCGGTGCTTCCATCAGCGTGTCTTGGGGTCCAGGGCATCTCTCAGCCCATCGCCCAGAAAGTTGAGGCAGAACAGCGTCAGCGCCAGGAACACCGACGGCACCAGTAGCATCCAGGGGGCCGTCTGCATCATGTCGGTGCCTTCGCTGATCAGCACCCCCCAACTGGTCAGCGGCTCCTGCACGCCGAGCCCCAGGAACGACAGGAAGCTCTCCAGCAGGATCACCTTGGGCACGGTGAGGGTGACGTAGACGATCACCGGGCCGATGGCGTTGGGAATCAGGTGGCGGGTGACGATCTTGCGATCCTTGACGCCCAGGGCGTGGGCGGCCTCGATGAACTCGCGTCGCTTGAGCGCCAGCGTCTGGCCGCGCACGATGCGCGCCATGTCCAGCCACTCCACGGCACCGATGGCGGCGTAGATCAGCAGGATGTTACGGCCGAACACCACCATCAGCAGGATCACCAGGAACATGAACGGCAGCGAGTACATGATGTCGACGAAGCGCATCATCAGGTTGTCGACGCGCCCGCCCAGGTAACCGGAGACGGCGCCGTAGAGCACACCGATCGCCAGGCTGACCAGGGTTGCCACCAGCGCTACGGACAGCGAGACGCGGCCGCCGTAGAGCGTGCGGGTGAGCAGGTCGCGGCCGTTGGCGTCGGTGCCCAGCCAGTGGCCGCCTTCGAGGGTCGGAGCAACGCCGAAGGCGTTCCAGTCGACGTCGGCCAGCCCCCAGGGCGTCAGCCAGGGGCCGGCCACGCAGACCAGGGTGATGGTGGCGAGCAGCCACAGGCTGGCCATGGCGGCCTTGTTCTGCTTGAGCCGGCGCCAGGCCTCGCGGCCCAGGCTGTCGCCGGCCATGCCGGCATCGGCATCGGGAGTCAGTGAACGTGAAGTCATGGCATCAGTCGTCATAGCGAATCTGCGGGTCGAGGGCGGAATAGATCAGGTCGACGACCAGGTTGAGCAGCACAATCAGGGCGCCGTAGAACACCACCGTGCCCATCACCAGGGTGTAGTCGCGGTTGAGCGCGCCCTGGACGAAGTAGCGGCCGATGCCGGGGATGCCGAAGATCTGCTCGATCACCACCGAGCCGGTGATGATCCCGGCGATCGCCGGGCCCAGGTAGGAGACCACCGGCAGCAGCGCCGGTCGGATGGCGTGGCGCCACACCACCAGACGCTCGCTGAGGCCCTTGGCCCGGGCGGTGCGGATGTAGTGGCTGCCCAGCACCTCGATCATGCTGGCGCGCATCATGCGGGCGATGTAGGCGATCTGCTGGATCGACAGCGCCACCACCGGCAGCACCAGGTTGGGCAGGGCGCCGTCGTTCCAGCCGCCGGCGGGCAGCCAGCCGAGCAGCACCCCGAAGACCAGCGCCAGCAGCGGGGCGACCACGAAGTTGGGGACCGCGATGCCGGCCAGGGCGGTGCCCATCACCGCGTAGTCGATGGCGCTGTTGCGCTTGAGCGCGGCGGCGATGCCCAGCGGCAGGCCGAGCGCCAGCGCCAGCAGGATCGCCAGGCCGCCGATTTCCAGGCTGACCGGAAAGCCCTGCAGGATCAGCTCGGTGACGCTGAAGTCCTTGTACTTGAAGGAAGGGCCGAAGTCGCCCTGCAGCAGGTTGCCGAGATAGCGCAGGTATTGCTGGGGCAGCGGCTCGTCAAGGTGGTAGGCGGCCATCAGGTTGGCCTCGATCTCCGGCGGCAGGGCGCGCTCGCCGTCGAAGGGGCCGCCGGGGGCCACCCGCATCAGGAAGAAGGCGATGGTGATGACGATCAGCATCGTCGGGATGGCCTGCAGCAGGCGCTTGAGGGTGTAGCTCAGCATGGCGGCAGGCTCCGGGAGCGGTGTCGGGGTCGAACGGGCATGGGGCGTCTCCTCCTGCGGCGGACGTCACAGGGTATGCGGGGCCAGGGGGAATTCAGGCCGGGGGCGGCAGGGCCGTCCCCGGCGGAATGAGACTAGTCGGCGAAGGGGGCTAGTCGGCGAAGTGGACCCAGCGCGAGGGATGGTCGTCCTCGATGTTGTCCTCCCAGCCCGCCAGGCTCGGATTCACCAGGTTGCGCGAGACGTAATACAGCATCGGGAGCAGCGCATCGTCCTCCAGTGCCAGGGCTTCGGCCTGCTCCAGGAGTTGCTGGCGCTCGTCCAGGTCCAATGTCTCGGCGGCTCGGTCGAGCAGGGCGTCGTAGTCTGGGTTGGAGTAGGCGCCGTAGTTGTTGCCGACCCCGGTGTGCAGCAGGGTGAGGAAGTTCTCGGCGTCGTTGTAGTCGGCGATCCAGCCGGCCCGGGCGATGTCGAAGTCGCCTTGCTGGATGGTCTGGTAGTGCACCGTGGCCTCGGCGTTGATCATCTCGATCTCGACGCCCAGCGGACGCCACATGGCCGCCATGGCCACGGCGATCTTCTTGTGCTCGTCGGTGGTGTTGTAGCGCAGGCGCAGGTGCAGCGGGTTGTCGGGGCCGTAGCCGGCCTCCTCGAGCAGCTCTCGGGCGCGGGCCAGGCGGGCGTCCATGTCGCCCTCGAGGGCCATTTCCTGGACGTCGTAGTGGGCGATGCCGTCGGGCACGAAGGACAGCGCCGGCTGGAAGGTGCCGCCCATGATTTGCTCGGAAATCACATTGCGGCGGGCCGCCAAGTTGAGCGCCTCGCGCACGCGAGGATCGGTGGTGGGGTGTCCCTCGCGGTGGTTGAAGACGTAGTAGTAGCTGCCGAGGTAGGTGCTCATGTGAGTGGCCTCGGGCAGTTCGTCCTTGAGCAGGCCGTACATGCTCGAAGAGTACTCGCGCATGATGTCGAGTTCGCCGGCGCGGAAGCGCGAGACCCCGGCGTTGCGGTCCTCGATGGTGTGGTAGGTCACGCCGTCCAGCGTCACGTCCTCGGCGTCGTAGTACTCGGGGTTGGGGCGCACGTCGATATGCGACTGGGAGACCCACTCCACGGGGGTAAAGGCGCCGTTGGTGACGATGTGATCCAGCTTGACCCAGTCGTCGCCGTACTGCTCGTGGGTGTGCTTGGGCGCCGGATAGGCGGTGTAGTGGGTCAACTGCTGGAGGAAGTAGGGCGTCGGCGCATCGAGTGTGACCTGAAAGGTGCGGCCGTCGTCTAGAGAGGCCACGCCCAGCGCCTCGGGCGGCTGCTCGCCGGTGCTGACTGCCTCCGCCCCCGCCACCGGGTAGAGCATGTAGGCGTACTTGGAAGCGTTGGCCGGGTCGAGAAGGTGGCGCCAGCCGAACACGAAGTCCTCGGCGGTGACCGGCTCGCCGTCGGACCAGGCCGCGTCCTCGCGGAGGTGGAAGGTATAGGTCAGTCCGTCCTCGGATATCTCCCAGGATTCGGCCATGCCGGGCAGAAGTTCGCCGTCGGGGGATTTCTTGACCAGCCCCTCGTAGACGTCCATCAGGATCTGGGACTCCCAGATGCCACCCGAGACCTGGGAGGTGTCGAAGGAGGCGAGCTCGCCGGTGACGCCGATGTCGAGGGTCTCGGCGAAGGCGGACGCAGAAAGGCAGGTCGAAGCCAGCAACAGGCTGCCGGCGAAAAGGCGCGTCTTGCGCATGGGTCACTCCTTGGTTTGTGGTTGTTGGAGTCGTTCGAGTGCTAAATGGCTGTTCCTCACCTTCGCCGAGACCCCGAACGGGGTCCATTTGAAATTGCGCATGGGCTTATCCAAGAATTCGATATCCCCGCCGTGACGCCCGCGGCGGGATGGTCGGAGGCGGCGCATTTCGCTACAATGTGCGTCTTTTCTCCGCCGCCGACGCCATGCCGTCGGCGCGCGCCTCATCTCTCTTGGATTCAGGCGACCCCCATGCTGGAAACCAACCCGATCAACCACCTCATCAAGGACCTGTCTGAGCGGACAGATGTCCTGAGGGGGTATCTTTGACTATGCCGAGAAGAAGGATCGGCTAGAGGAAGTCACCCGCGAACTCGAGGACCCCAATGTCTGGAGCGATCCGGACTATGCCCAGAAACTGGGCAAGGAACGGGCGACCCTAGAGGCGATCGTGTCCACCATCGACGAGCTGGATCAGGGCCTGGCCGACAGCGCCGACCTGCTGGAACTGGCCGAGATGGAGGAGGACGAGGGCACCGTCGAGGAGGTACAACGCGAGCTGGAGGGGCTGCAGGCCAGCCTCGAGAAGCTCGAGTTCCGGCGCATGTTCGCCGGCGAGATGGACGAGAACAACGCCTATCTCGACATCCAGGCGGGCTCCGGCGGCACCGAGGCCCAGGACTGGGCCAACATGCTGCTGCGCATGTACCTGCGCTGGGCCGAGCATCACGGCTTCAAGGCCGAGATCATCGAGCTCTCCGCCGGCGAGGTGGCGGGTATCAAGTCGGCCTCCGTGCATATTCAGGGCGAGTACGCCTTCGGCTGGCTGCGTACCGAGACCGGCGTGCATCGTCTGGTGCGCAAGAGTCCGTTCGACTCCGGCGGTCGTCGCCATACCTCCTTCGCCTCGGTGTTTCTGTCGCCGGAAGTGGACGACAGCTTCGAGATCGACATCAATCCCTCGGATCTGCGCGTCGACACCTACCGCTCCAGCGGCGCCGGCGGCCAGCACGTCAACACCACCGACTCGGCGGTGCGGATCACCCACGAGCCGACCGGCATCGTGGTGGCCTGCCAGAACCAGCGCAGCCAGCACGCCAACCGCGACTTCGCCATGAAGCAGCTCAAGGCGAAGCTGTGGGAACACGAGATGGAGAAGCGCAACGCCGCCAAGCAGGCGGCCGAGGACTCCAAGGCCGACATCGGCTGGGGCAGCCAGATCCGCTCCTACGTGCTGGACGACCAGCGCATCAAGGATCTGCGCACCGGCGTGCAGTCCAGCAACTGCGACAAGGTGCTGGACGGCGATCTGGACCAGTTCATCGAGGCGAGCCTCAAACAAGGCCTATAGCCCTTAGCGTCGGGTGACGGGTCGCGAGCAGCGGGCAACCAGCTTCCATCGCTCGCGGCCCGTTGCTCGTAGCCCGTAGCCCATTCTTTACAGGTAGCGACATGGCTAACCAGGACACTTCCCAGGACGAGAACCACCTGATCGCGGAGCGCCGCGGAAAGCTGGCCGAGCGCCGCGAGCGCGCCGCCACCGACGGCGGCAGTGCCTTCCCCAACGACTTCCGTCGCGACAGCACCGCCGCTGAGCTCGCCGCCGAGCTGGGCGACAAGGACAAGCCCGAGCTCGAGGCGCTGGCGCGCCCCGCCGCCGTGGCCGGACGGATCATGCGCAAGCGCGGGCCGTTCATCGTCATCCAGGACGCCAGCGGCCAGATCCAGCTCTATGTCGACAAGAAGGGGCTGCCGGCGGACGTGCTCGAGGACATCAAGGGCTGGGACATCGGCGACATCGTCGCCGGGCGCGGTCCGGTGCACAAGTCGGGCAAGGGCGACCTCTACGTGATGATGGAGGAAGCGCGGCTGCTGACCAAGAGCCTGCGCCCGCTGCCCGACAAGTTCCACGGCCTGACCGACATGGAAGCCCGCTATCGCCAGCGCTACGTGGACCTGATCATGAATACCGACTCTCGCGAGGTCTTCAAGACCCGCGCCGGGGTGATCAGCGCCATGCGCCGCTTCTTCGAGGATCACGGCTTCATGGAGGTCGAGACGCCGATGCTGCAGCCGATCCCCGGCGGCGCCACGGCTCGGCCCTTCATCACCCATCACAACGCGCTGGACATCGACATGTACCTGCGCATCGCCCCGGAGCTTTACCTCAAGCGCCTGGTGGTGGGCGGCTTCGAGCGGGTCTTCGAGATCAACCGCAACTTCCGCAACGAGGGGCTGTCGACCCGGCACAACCCCGAGTTCACCATGATCGAGTTCTATCAGGCCTACGCCGACTACCAGGACCTGATGGACCTCACCGAAGCCATGCTGCGCGAGGTCACCCAGCGGGTGCTGGGCACCACCGTCGTCACCAACACGGTGCGTGACGCCGAGGGCGAGGTGCTGGAGACCTACGAGTATGACTTCGGCCGGCCGCTGCGTCGGCTCAGCGTGTTCGACGCCATCCTCGAGTACAACCCGGACATCCACGCCGAGTCGCTGGCCGACGAAACCGCCGCGCGCCAGATCGCCGAGCGTCTGGACATCGACGTCAAGGACGGCTGGGGGCTCGGCAAGGTGCAGATCGAGATCTTCGAGAAGACCGTCGAGCATCGCCTCCAGCAGCCGACCTTCATCACCGACTATCCGACCGAGGTCAGCCCGCTGGCGCGTCGCAAGGACAGCGATCCCTTCGTCACCGAGCGCTTCGAGTTCTTCGTCGGTGGCCGCGAGATCGCCAACGGTTTCTCGGAGCTCAACGACGCCGAGGACCAGGCCGAGCGCTTCGCCGCCCAGGTGGCCGAGAAGGAGGCCGGCGACGACGAGGCCATGTACTACGACGCCGACTACGTACGCGCGCTGGAGTACGGCCTGCCGCCGACCGCCGGCCAGGGCATCGGCATCGATCGGCTGGTGATGCTGCTGACCGACAGCGCTTCGATCCGGGATGTGCTGCTGTTCCCGGCCATGCGCCCTTCAGGGGATTGAAGGCGCTGCGCGTCGGCCAGGCGGCGTTGCGCGGGGTTTCGCTTTGCTCATGTACAAACTCGTACATTCCGCCAGCGCCCCCCCGCGCGCCTAGCCTGGCCCTAGCTCGCCGCCTTCCGCGTGTTCCGGTGGGGCCGCGTATGCCCGCATAAGATGGTTCGGTCGGGAAGTGTTGGTAACGAGCGCCTCTGGCGCCCATAATGGCAGCGTTTCGACGTCGAGGAGACCGCGATGAAACTGCTCAACCGTTCCGCCCTGAGCGTCAGGCCGACCCAGCACTTCGTTGACTGGATCAATGACCTGGAGCCGACCCAAGGCGACGATGACCTCTCGCTCGGCGACGTCGAAAGGGAAAGCACCGTCTATCTGATCCCGGAGATGGATACCCCCGAGGCTCTCGAGGCCTTCGTGCGTGAGCGCTACCTCGAGATCCTCGAGACCGAACTGCGCGCCTGGGAAGAAGACGAGCGCCAGTGGCCCGAGACGCTCGACTGGGCGCTGTTCCAACGCTTCCTGCACTTCGAGTACAGCTATCTGGCCATCGACCTCGACGACGAGGCGGCACTCGAAGTGGCCGAAGTGGACGATAATCTGCTGCTGGAAACGGATCAGGACTAGCAAGACAGCGATGCACTGCTGCGCGCGACGACCCGCATGAAAATGGGGCGCGCGCTGGCTCGTCGGGAAAGAACCTGGCCTGGCTAGGCGCCCCGCTTGTTGACGCTCGTGACGTGCTCGATGCCTGTTGGTCTCGGCGTTTCATGAGTGTTTCAGAACCGGCTGCGGCCGGTTTTCTTGTCAGCGACGATCAAACATGAGTCGACTCTTCTCGAACCGCCCCGGCGACGATGGCCTGCCGGGTTCCGAACGCCGTATTGCTGTGCTGGCGCTGATCCTCGGCACTACCATGGCGGTGATGGACAATTCCATGGTCAACCTGGCGCTGCCGTCCATCGCCGCCGATCTCGAGGTGGCCTCGGCCGATGCGGTGTGGGTGACCAACCTCTTCCAGGTGACCTGTGCGGGCTTTCTGCTGGTCTTCGCCGCCTTGAGCGAGCTGGTCGGCCGGCGTCGTATCTATATGGGCGGGTTGGCGCTGTTCGCCGTGGCCGCGCTGGGCTGTGCGCTGTCGCGCAGCCTGGAATCGCTGCTGGCGTTTCGCGCCCTGCAGGGCGTGGCGGCGGCGGCGACGCTGTCGATCGGCCCCTCGCTGTATCGCGTCATCTTCCCCTCACGACTGCTGGGTAGCGCCCTGGGATTGAGTTCGCTGGTGGTGGGCATCGGCTACGCCGCCGGGCCGGCGCTTGGCGGTTCGATCCTCTCGGTGGCCGGTTGGCCCTGGCTGTTCGCGTTGCCGGCGCTGCCGGCGCTGGGTGCCGCTGCGCTGGCCTGGCGGGCACTGCCTAGGGAGCCGCGCCGCCGCGGTGGCTTCGACGTCTGGGGGGCGCTGCTGGCGATGGCCACGCTGGGCTGCTTCTTCGTGGCCATGGACGGCAACGGCGCCGAGCTGCCCGGGCTAGAGACGCTGGGCTGGCTCGCTCTCGGCGTGATCGCCGGAGCCGCCTTCCTGGCCCGCCAGCGCCGCGCGCCCTATCCGCTGATGGCGCTCTCGATGTTTGCCGAGCGGCGCTTCAGCCTGGCCCTTTCCTCCCAGGGGCTGGCCTTCGTCGGCCAGGGGCTGGCCTTCGTTGCGCTGTCCTTCCTGTATCAACAGGAGATGGGCTTCACGCCGCTGGAAACCGCCTGGCTGTTCACGCCCTGGCCGCTGACCATCATGGTGGCGGGGCCGCTCGCCGGGCGTCTGGCCGACCGCTTCAATCCCAGCCTGCTGAGCTCGGTGGGCCTGCTGCTGCTGATGGCCGGCCTGGGCAGCCTGGCGCTGCTCGAGGCCGATGCCGACGTGGTCGACTGCCTGTGGCGCACGGCGCTGTGCGGGCTTGGCTTCGGCTTCTTCCAGCCGCCCAACAATCGCGAGCTGATGGGTAGCGTGCCGGCGGAGAAGAGCGCCAACGCCTCGGGTGTGATGAGCACCACCCGGACCGTGGGGCAGTCGCTGGGCGTGGCCCTGGTCGGCGCTTGCCTGGCCGCCGGAGCCCCGATACAGACGACGCTCTGGGCCGGTATGGCGACCACCGGATTGTCGCTACTGGCCAGCCTCGGGCGCGTCTCGATGGCTGGCGAAGCGCAGCGTGCCCGTCGTCGCGCTGCGGCCGAACGCGTACAATGATCCCCGATACATGATCCCCGACACTCACCAGCGGAACGCCGAGATGAGCATCCAGTCGACCATCGAGCACAAGCTCCAGGCCCTCGAGCCCACTTACTTGTCGGTGGAGAACGAGAGCCACAAGCACAACGTGCCCGCCAATTCCGAGACCCACTTCAAGGTGACCCTGGTGTCGCCCCGCTTCGCCGGCATGATGCCGGTGAAGCGCCACCAGCAGATCTATGCCCTGCTGGCCGATGAGCTGGCGGGTCCCGTGCATGCCCTGGCCTTGCACCCCTATACCCCCGAGGAGTGGCAGGCCCGCGGCGAGGCGCGGCCGGATTCCCCCGACTGCCGGGGCGGCGGGCACTCGTGACCACCGAGCCCCAGCGGCTGCAATACCTTGAGGCCATGGGCCTGACGGCCTGGACGGCCCGTTATCTGCTGCCCAATGCCCGGCCGACCGAAGCCTGCGAGTGGGAGCTGCCGACGCCCGACGATGCGGTTCGCCAGGCGCCAGCCGAGCGCCTCCAGGCGCTCCTCGAGACGCCGGCGAAGCCCGCTCCGGCGCCCGCCGCGCCCCAGGCCGAGCCGCATGAAAGGCCCGCAGGGCCGCGCAAGGCGCGAGCCCTGCTCGGCGGCGTGGTGCCCGAGGCGGCGACGGTCGATGAAGCGCCGGCAGCGGATGCCGGGACCGATGCGGCCGAAGAGGCTGCACCGCAGGAGGCGCTGCGGTTTGCCCTTCAGGTGGCTTGTCTGGATGGTCGTTGGCTGGTGGTGCTGCCCGGTGAGGCGGCACCCTCGCCGGTAGCCCAGCGGCTGCTGGCCAATCTGCTGCGTGCCGCCGGTGTCACGCCGGAACAGCCGCCGGCCTTCGAATCCTTCCACTGGCCCCAGATCGAGGGGATGCCAGTGCAGGCGCCCTTGGACGAGGCCCGTCAGGGGCTTGCGGCCTTCCTGGCCGGTCGGGCGCGTCGTGGCTGGGCACCGGAGCGGCTGCTGGTATTCGGCGAGGACGCCATTCTCGCGACGGTGCTGGCCATCGAGGCCGAGCGCTCGACGGCGCTCGACTTGCCGGCCTGGCAGGGTCCCTCATTGGATGCCATGGCGGGCAGCGCTGAGCTCAAGCGCCAGCTGTGGCCGCGGCTCGCCCGCTGGCATCGAGACTGGTGCAGCGAGGCCGACGATGGTTGAGCCGCGACTGCGTGAGCTTGCGGTCGCAGACCTGGCGGCGCTGGCGGCACTGGAGGAAGCCGGGCAGGTTCAGCCCTGGCCCACAGAGCGGTTCGAGGCCGTGCTGGTCTCGGCGCAGCATGCCGTACTGGGATTGGAGGACGCGACGGGATTGATCGGCCATGCGGTGCTGGCGCGCCAGCCCTTCGATGCCGAACTCGAGGCGATCCTGGTGTCGCCGGCGCGGCGCGGCGAGGGCCTGGCCACGCGGTTGCTGGCGGCGGTGCTCGCGCGCGCCTGCGAATGGGAAGCCGAAAGGCTGCTGCTGGAGGTCAGGGCGGGTAACGCCCCGGCGATTGCCTTGTATCGGCGAGCGGGGTTCGAGGAAGACGGGCGACGGCGCGGCTATTATCCGCCGCTGGCCGGCGCCCGCCGGGAGGACGCTCTGCTGATGTCTCGCCCCCTGACCGAGGGGTGAGCGTGTCTCAGCCGGCTTGCTGCTCGGCAGTGCTGTCGGTCTCGACGTCGTCGAACTTGCCCAGCAGCGCGGACAGGCGACGCTCCCAATCTTCGCGCTCTTGTTTGAGGCGCGTGTTCTCCTCGCGCAGCTCCTCGGCTTCCATCTTCATCAATTCCAGGGCCTCCACGGCGCTGGCGACTTTCTGTTCGAGCTGATTGAAGAGTTCGATGCTCATCCGTTTCTCCTGACGATGTCCGTGGGGCAGGCAGCCTGGCGGATTTAATGCGTATCTTGTGTGGACCCAGGCCTCTCGGCCAGCGCTGTCCGATCCATGTCGATCAGTGGCGAGCTATCGGCCGCGATCGATCATCTTGACGCCAAGACCGGAGTTCCCGTGACGATCGCTAAATCCGTCAGGCGGCCAGTGGGCGTCCTGCAGCGGCAGCGTAACCCCGTGCGCGGGGCTCAGCAAGCGTCGCCTGTGTGCGACTTCTCGGTTTCTTCAGTTCGGTGATAGAGCCGCCCGGTGCTGTCTCCGGCGCGAACCTCCCTGTGCAGCTTCCAGGTGCCTGGAACCGTGGGCTCGAGCTCCGACTCCGTCTCCAGGTAGACCCAGGCCTCCGTCTCCAGCCAGCCGTCTTCCAGGGCGTCACAGCAGGGGGCCGCGAGGCCCTGGCGAAAGGGGGGATCGATGAAGGCCAGCGTTACCGCTCGGGGCGTGCCGGCGAGAAACGCCAGGGCATCGGCGACCGCGACCTCGGCGCGGGCGATGCCCAGGGTCGCCAGGTTATCGCTCAGCGCCCGGGCGACCCGCGGATCGCGCTCCACCAGCACCGCCTGCGCGGCTCCGCGAGACAGCGCTTCGAGCCCCAGTGCGCCGGTGCCGGCGAAAAGATCCAGTACCCGGGCGCCGGGGGTGGCCATGCCAAGCCAGTTGAACAGCGTTTCGCGGACGCGGTCCGGCGTCGGGCGCAGCCCGGGGCTATCCAGCACCGGGAGCCGGCGACGGCGGTGCTCACCGCCGATGATGCGCAGCTGGCCGGCGGGTCGCGGGGCTGCGCCCTTGCTGGAGCGGGAAGGTTTCGAGTGGCGGGGGGAGGGGCGTCGTCGGCTCATGGGCGCCGATTGTAGCGGGCGTCGTGTCCACAGTCATGGTGCGCGATGGTAGGATGTGGCGATTCGTTCATCCGCGAGGCTGAATCTCTACATGTTCGGTTTTCTCAAGCGCAAGAAGAAGCAGGAAGAGCAGCAGGATCCCAAGGCGACGCCGGAGGCCTCCGGCGAGGTCGAGCAGGAGGGACCTGACGGCGCGCCGGCCGAGTCGCCGCGCGAGCCGGAGTCCGCCTCGGCGCCGGCGAGCGAGTCACAGCCCGCCGCCGAGAGCGATGCAGAGCCCGTCGCGGTCCCGGAGCCCGAGCCCGCTGATGAGCCCGAGCCTCCCGTCGCCGATGTCGAGCCGGAACCCGCCGTGGCATCGGACGCGTCCAGGGCGGAACCCGAGGTGTCGGAATCAGGCGCCGAGCCTGTTGACGAGACCGATGCGGTGCCCGCGGCCGAGTCTGACCCCGAGCCGGCCGCCGCTGCGCAGCCTGAGTCGGCCGCCGAGCCCGCACCTGAGCCCGAGCCCGTCTCGGCACCCGAGGAGTCGCCCAGGACCGAGCCCCGCGATAAGCCTAAGGCCCAGCTTCGCGAGAAGCCCAAGAGCGAGAAGAAGGGCTGGTTCGCACGCATGCGCGAGGGGCTGGGCAAGACTCGCTCCAACCTGACCGAGGGGCTCGCCGGTCTCTTCCTCGGGCGCAAGCAGATCGACGACGATCTGATGGAGGAGCTCGAGACCCAGCTGCTGCTGGCGGACGTGGGCATCGAGGCCACCACCCAGATCATCGACCGGCTCACCGAGCGGGTATCGCGCAAGGAGCTCAAGGATCCCGAGGCGCTCTACAAGGCCTTGCAGGATGAGCTCGCGACTCTGCTCGAGGGTGTCACCGCGCCGTTGGCGCTGCCGCCCAAGGGGGAGGGCCCGTTCGTGATCCTGGTGGTCGGCGTCAACGGCGTCGGCAAGACCACCACTATCGGCAAGCTCACCCAGCGCTTCCAGCGCGAGGGGCGCAGCGTAATGCTGGCTGCCGGCGATACCTTCCGTGCCGCCGCCGTGGAGCAGCTAAAGGTCTGGGGCGAGCGCAACTCGGTGCCGGTGGTGGCCCAGCACACCGGCGCCGATAGCGCCTCGGTCGTCTATGACGCCCTGGCGGCGGCCCGCGCCCGCGGCGTCGACGTACTGATCGCCGATACCGCTGGCCGGCTGCACAACAAGGCGCACCTGATGGAGGAGCTCAAGAAGGTGCGCCGGGTGATGGGCAAGCTCGATGCCGAGGCGCCCCACGAAGTGATGCTGGTGCTCGATGCCGGCACCGGCCAGAACGCGCTGTCCCAGGCGGCCACCTTCAACGAGGCGGTGCCGGTCTCCGGCATCACCCTGACCAAGCTCGATGGCACCGCCAAGGGCGGCGTCATCTTCGCCTTGGCCCAGCAATTGGGCACGCCAATCCGCTTCATCGGCGTCGGCGAGACCCTGGATGACCTGCGGCCCTTCGATGCCCGGGAGTTCGTCGACGCCCTGTTCGACCGCGACGACGCCTCGGCATGATCGCCTTCGAGCACGTCGGCAAGCGCTACGGCGGGCGCTTTGATGCGCTCGCCAACCTCGACTTCCGCGTGCGTCGCGGCGAGATGGTGTTTCTCACCGGCCACTCCGGTGCCGGCAAGAGTTCGCTGCTGCGCCTGTTGATGCGCCTGGAGCGACCCAGCCGCGGCCGTATCCTGGTCGCCGGCCACGACATCGATCGCCTGCACGCCAGCCAGGTGCCGTTCTACCGGCGCCAGATCGGCGTGGTCTTCCAGGACCACCAGCTGCTTTTCGATCGCTCGATCTACCACAACGTGGCGCTGCCGCTTGAGATCCAGGGCGCCGAGCCTCGCGAAGCGGCACGCCGGGTACGGGCGGCGCTGGACAAGGTGGGGCTACTGCACCGCGAGAAGGCCTTGCCCATCGAGCTGTCCGGCGGCGAGCAGCAGCGCGTGGGCATCGCTCGGGCGGTGGTCAACAAGCCGGCCCTGCTGCTCGCCGACGAGCCTACCGGTAACCTGGATCCCCAGCTGTCGGCGGACATCATGGCGCTGTTCGAGGATTTCCATCGCATCGGCACCACGGTCATGGTGGCCAGTCACGATCTGGCGCTGATTGCCCGGCTTCGTCACCGCACCTTGCGCCTTCAGGAAGGGCGCTTGGTGGCCGACGAGGAGGTCGCATGAGCCGAGAGACGCCATCTCGTCGCGGGGCCCGAGCCCAGCGGGCCACTGCCGGTGGCCGCTGGCGCAGCTGGCTGCGCCACCATCGCGCCATGTCGCTGGACAGCGCGAGCCGGCTACTGCGTCATCCTGTCGGCAGTCTGCTCACCATGCTGGCGATCGCCATCGCCCTGGTCCTTCCCGCCGGGCTGTGGCTGACCCTGGATGGGGCTCGATTGCTCGATGCCGAGCTGGACGAGAGCGCGACCCTCACCGTCTACCTGGAGAAGGATGTCGGGGCCGATGAGGCGGGGCGCATCGAGCAGGCGCTGGTGGCGCGCGAGGGCGTGGCGAGCACGCGGCTGATCACTGCCGCCGAGGGCATGGCTGAGTTCCAGCAGGCGTTGGGGCTGGAGGATGCCTTGGCACGACTGCCCGACAACCCCTTGCCGGCCAGCGTAGTGATCCACCCGCAGGATCCTGCCCCGGCAGCAGTGCAGGGCCTGGCGGACGGCCTCGAGACGGTGGCCGGGGTCGAGGAAGTTCGCCTTGACCTGGCCTGGTTGGAACGGCTGCGCCACCTGGCCGAGCTGGGGCGTCGGGTCGGTCTGGGGCTCGCCGTCCTGTTCGGGCTCGGGGTGCTGCTGGTGGTGGGCAATACCATTCGTCTGGCGGTGGAGAATCGTCGTCAGGAGATCGAGGTGGTGACCCTGATCGGTGCCACCCATGCCTTCGTGCGCCGCCCGTTCCTCTACAGCGGCGCCTGGTACGGGCTCGGCGGCGGCCTTCTGGCCTGGGGATTGCTGACGCTCGGCGGCGACTGGTTGGCTGCGCCGATAGCGGCCCTGGCGGCCAGCTACGGTGCCAGCTTTGCGCTTCCCGGCCTGGGTCTTGCAGGGTCGGCAATGCTGTTGGGCTGTAGTACACTGTTGGGCTGGTTGGGGGCGTGGATCGCCGTAAGCCGCCATCTGGCGCAGATCCGCCCCCGTTAGAAAACGCGGTCTCTCGACGCGAAGATCGCGGGAACCAAATCGAGAGCTCGCCGTCAAAGGCGGCGACTATAGGGATTCCAGTCACGGGATTCCACACACGGGCTTCGATGGAGACACCCTGCACATGAGCACCAGTCTTCTGCCGGTGGGCCACCTTTCCCCGGGCCACGACCTCAACGGTTATATCCAGGCGGTGAACGGCATTCCCATGCTGACCGTCGATGAAGAACGTGAGCTGGCCTACCGCCTGCACGACGAAGGCGATCTCGAGGCGGCACGCCGCCTGGTAATGTCGCACCTTCGCTTCGTGGTGCACATTGCGCGCAGCTATGCCGGCTACGGGTTGGCCCAGGCCGACCTGATCCAGGAGGGCAACGTCGGCCTGATGAAGGCCGTGAAGCGTTTCGACCCCAATCAGGGCGTGCGGCTGGTCTCCTTCGCCGTGCACTGGATCAAGGCCGAGATTCACGAATTCGTGCTGCGTAACTGGCGGATCGTCAAGATTGCCACCACCAAGGCGCAGCGTAAGCTGTTCTTCAACCTGCGCAGCGCCAAGAAGCGCCTGGCCTGGTTGAACACGGACGAGGTCGAGGCGATTGCCAAGGACCTCGACGTCAAGCCCGAGGTGGTGCGCGAGATGGAAGGCCGCCTGTCGGCCCACGACGCAGGGTTCGATGCCGCGCCGGGGGAAGACGAGGAGACCGCCTACCAGGCGCCGGTCCATTATCTGGACGACGCCAGCCAGGATCCCGCCACCCAGCTCGAGGACAGCGACTGGGAAGCCGACGCCACCCGGCGCCTGCAGGTGGCCCTCGAGGGGCTGGACGAGCGCTCCCGAGACATCCTGCAGCAGCGCTGGCTGAGCGACGACAAGTCGACCCTTCACGAGCTGGCCGACGTTTACGGTGTGTCCGCCGAGCGTATCCGGCAGCTCGAGAAGAACGCCATGAAGAAGATCAAGCAGCAGCTCGGCGATACCCTGGCCGCCTGATGCCGCGGGCACAGGCGCCGCACGAACAAAACCCCGAGGGCCAAGGCCTTTGGGGTTTTGTTTTGCTCGGCACCCTCTAGCGTTGTGGGCTTCGGGCTTCGGGCTTCGGGCTTCGGGCTTCGGGCTTCGGGCTTCGGGCTTCGGGCTTCGGGCTTCGGGCTTCGGGCTTCGGTGAACCTTCAAGAGCGGCTTCGGGCTTTCAGCTAGGCCGTCTGCACCGCCTCGCGCATCAACCTCGCCGACAGCGCCGGCCACTGGTCATCCCAGT
Organism: Halomonas sp. B23F22_20; assembly: GCF_043496985.1. Taxonomy (NCBI): domain Bacteria; kingdom Pseudomonadati; phylum Pseudomonadota; class Gammaproteobacteria; order Oceanospirillales; family Halomonadaceae; genus Halomonas; species Halomonas sp. B23F22_20. Next base: position 109,622 of record NZ_JBIEKH010000009.1, on the reverse strand, counting down.
GCTCGGTGGGCCGTCGGCGGAAGTCGCTGCGTACGTACTGGGCGATACGCCCCTCAGCCTGGGCGACCAGCAGATTGGCGGCGGCCGGAATCGGCAGGGTGGGGCGAAGCCCCTCGCGGAGCTCGGCCTCGCGCAGCACCTGCTTGAGCTGGGTCTCCAGGCGCTCGAAGAGCTGGTGGATGCGCTGTCGTAGCCTGGCCGTCTCGCCGGTCAGCACGTCGCCGCCGAGCAGTCGCGACAGCCCGGGGTTCTTCTCGGCGAAGGCCAGTACCAGGGTGAGGATCTGGCCACAGCGGGGCAGTGCCTCGGGAACGTCCTCGAGGATGCGGGCGATGCGTTCGAACAGCGTCTGTTCGATGAACTCGATGAGCCCTTCGAACATTCGTGCCTTGCTGGGGAAGTGGCGGTAGAGCGCGGCCTCGGAGACGCCGACCTGGCGAGCCAGGGCGGCGATGGTGATGCGCTTGCCGCTGTCTTCCTCCAGCATCAGGGCCAGACCTTGGAGGATCTGCTCCCGGCGACTGGGGGTGGGGTTTGCCTGCGTCATAGCGTTATTTTCTTGTCGGTCCTTGAGAATCGGCCGGTCTCAGCCGGCCTTGGCGTCATCGTGTCGTGTTGGTGATCAGGGTGCCTACTCCGGCGTTGGTGAAGATTTCGAGCAGGGTGGCGTGAGGCACCCGGCCGTCGACGATGTGGGCGCTGGCCACGCCACCCTTGACCGCGTCCAGGGCGCAGCGGATCTTCGGCAGCATGCCGCCATGGATGGTGCCATCGCCGATCAGGGCGTCGACCTGGGCGGTGGTCAGGCCGGTGAGCACTTCTCCCTCGGCGTTCATCAGGCCGGCGACGTTGGTCAGCAGCATCAGCTTCTCGGCGTCCAGGGCCTCGGCGACCTTGCCGGCCACCAAGTCGGCGTTGATATTGTAGCTGCGCCCGGCCTCGTCGACGCCGATGGGGGCGATCACCGGGATGAAGTCGCGGGCGGCGAGCATCTCGATCAGGTCGGTGGAGATGTGTTCCACCTCGCCGACGTGACCGATGTCGATGATCTCGGAGGCGGCCATGTCGGGCGTCTTGTGCTCGACCTTGAGCTGCCGGGCGCGAATCTGGGCGCCGTCCTTGCCGGTCAGGCCGATGGCCTTGCCGCCGCACTGGTTGATCAGGTTGACGATGCCCTTGTTGACCAGGCCGCCGAGTACCATCTCGACCACGTCCATGGTCTCGGCGTCGGTGACCCGCATGCCGTTGACGAAGCGTGACTCGATCTTGAGTTTCTCGAGCAGTTCGCCGATCTGCGGGCCGCCGCCGTGAACCACCACCGGATTGATGCCGACTTCCTTCATCAGCACCATGTCACGGGCGAAGGAGTCGATCAGGGTGTCCTCGGTCATGGCGTTGCCGCCGTACTTGACCACCACGGTCTTGCCGGAAAAGCGCTGGATGTAGGGCAGTGCCTCGGAGAGCACCTCCACTACCTGGCGGGGGTCGCGGGTCTGTTCGGTCATCTCGTCCTGTCCTGATGGTGTCTGTTGAGCCGGTTCACTGCGGCAGTTTCAGATCCGGTGCCGCCTGGGCTAGAGCGTCGGCGAAACGATTGCGGATGCGCGCCAGCGCTGCGTCGCTCTTGCCCTCGAAGCGAAGTACCAGCATCGGCGTGGTGTTGGAGGCGCGGCACAGCCCCCAGCCGTCCGGATAGTCGACGCGAATGCCGTCCAGGGTCGTCTTGATGCCATCCTCGCCGAAGTCACCCTCCCGGGCCAGCCGATCCACCAGGTCGAACTTGGCGTCGTCCGTTACCGCGACGTTGATCTCGGGGGTGCCGATATCCTGGGGATAGCGGGCGAAGAAGGCGTCGGCGTCCTCCCTTTGCCGCGACAGCACCTCCAGCAGCCGGGCGGCGCCGTACAGGCCGTCATCGAAGCCGTACCAGCGTTCCTTGAAGAAGATATGGCCGCTCATTTCGCCGGCCAGTTGGGCGCCGGTCTCCTTCATGCGGGCCTTGATCAGCGAGTGGCCGGTGCGCCACATCTCCGGGGTGCCGCCGGCCTCATCGATGACGCGCGCAAGATTGCCGGTGCACTTGACGTCGAAGATCACCCGCGCGCCGGGGTTGCGCTCGAGCATGTCCTCGGCGAAGGCCATCATCAGGTGATCGGGGTAGATCAGCTGGCCCTGGGGCGTGATCACGCCCAGGCGATCGCCGTCGCCATCGAAGGCCAGGCCGATGTCGGCATCGTGCTCGCGCACGGCGCGGATCAGGTCCTCGAGGTTCTCGGGCTTGCCCGGGTCCGGGTGGTGGTTGGGAAAGGTGCCGTCGATCTCGGCGAACAGCGGGACCGTCTCGGCGCCCAGGCGCTCGATAAGTGCAGGGCCGAGCTCGCCGGCCACACCGTTGCCGCAGTCCACCACCGCCTTGAGCGGGCGGGCCAGGGACACGTCGCCGAGAATGCGGTCGAGATAGGCCTCACGCACGTCCTGCTCGTGCACCTCGCCGGCACCCTCGGCCAGGTCGCTTTCCTCGATCCGGCGGTGCAGGTCGGTGATCGACTCGCCGGACAGGGTCTCGCCGTCGAGCACGATCTTGAAGCCGTTGTAGTCCGGCGGGTTGTGGCTGCCGGTGACCATCACCCCGGAGGCGGTGTTCTCCAGTTCGTGGGTGGCGAAGTAGAGCACCGGAGTCGGCACCATGCCGACATCGATGACGTCGCAGCCGCTGGCGGTCAAGCCGCGGGTCAAGGCCGCTTGCAGCCGGGGGCCGGAGAGCCGTCCGTCGCGGGCGACGACCACTCGGGATTCGCCGCGGGCGAGGGCGGCGCTGCCGATGGCCTGGCCGATAGCCTCGACGCCGGCCTCGGTGAGGGTGTCGTCGACGATGCCGCGGATATCGTAGGCACGAAAGATCGAGGCCGGGGCCGGGCTCGTGCTGCTGTGGTTCATGTCGTCGTCCTTGTGCATGGGGTGGTCGGCGTCAGTGACGGCCAGAAACGTTAGTGGCGCCCTGAGCTGCCGAAGCCGCCATCGCCGCGGGCGCTGGCGTCGAAGTCGTCGACCACCTCGAGCTCGGCCTGTACCACCGGCACCAGCACGTACTGGGCCAGGCGCTCGAAGGGTTCCAGGGTGAAGGGGGTGTTGCCGCGGTTCCACACCGAGACCATCAGCTCGCCCTGGTAGTCGGAGTCGATCAGGCCCACCAGGTTGCCGAGCACGATGCCGTGCTTGTGGCCCAGACCCGAGCGGGGCAGGATCATTCCGGCGAGGCTCGGGTCGGCGATGTGAATGGCCAGCCCGGTGCGAACCAGCTCGCAGTCGCCGGGCTCGAGCACCAGTGGGGCGTCGAGCAGGGCGCGCAGGTCCATGCCGGCGGAGCCTTGAGTGGCGTAGTGGGGGAGGTGGTCGCGCATCCGCTCGTCGAGCAGCTTGACGGCGAGACGGGGGCGGTCGGGAAAGGTCGGCATCGAATGTCTTCCAGGGAGTAAGGACGAAATCGGGGGTGTCAGTCGGCGTCGTCGGCCAGTTGCGCCAGGGCCTGGCGGATGACGGTCTCGGCCAGCGCGATCTTGGGTTGGGGCGGCAGTTCGGCCTGGCCGGTGGCATCGCCGTCGCGCCACAGCAGCAGGGCGGCGTTGTCGTCGGCGCCGAACCCGAGTCCGGCCCGGGAGACGTCGTTGGCCACTACCATGTCGAGGCCCTTGCGCTCGAGCTTGTCCCGGGCGTAGGTCGCCAGGTCCCGGGTCTCGGCGGCGAAGCCCACCACGTAGGGACGGTCGGCGCGCGCGGCGATGGCGGCGATGATGTCGGGATTCTTGATCAGACGCAGGGTCAGAGTGTCCTCGCCCTCGCGTTTCTTGAGCTTGTGCTCGGCCGGCGTCTCGGCGCGAAAGTCCGCCACCGCGGCGCAGCCGATGAACAGGTCACATTCCCCCGCCAGACGCTGGGCGGCGTCATGCATCTCTTGTGCGCTTTCCACATCGAAGCGCTCCACGCCGGCCGGGGTGGGCAGTGCTACCGGTCCGCTGATCAGCTGCACTCGAGCGCCAAGAGCCGCGGCGGCAGAAGCCAGGGCGAAGCCCATCTTGCCGGAGCTATGGTTGGAGAGGTAGCGCACCGGGTCCAGCGGCTCGCGGGTGGGACCGGCGGTAATCACCACGCGGACCCCCTCGGCGGGCTGCTCGACGGGAGCCGACAGGGCGGCCAGGATGGCCTCTGGCTCCAGCATTCGGCCGGGACCGACGTCGCCGCAGGCCTGATCGCCGCTGTCAGGCCCCAGCAGTCGCCATCCATCTTCGGCCAGTCGGCGGGCGTTACGGGCGGTGGCCGGCTGACGCCACATGGCCTGGTTCATGGCGGGCGCCATCGCCTTCTCGGCGTCGCTGGCCAGGCACAGGGTGGTGAGCAGGTCGTCGGCGTGGCCGTGGGCCAACCGCGCCATCAGGTCGGCGGTGGCCGGAGCGATCAGGATCAGGTCGGCCCAGCGGGCCAGCTCGATGTGGCCCATGCCGGCCTCGGCTTCCGGGTCGAGCAGCGAGGTGCGTACCGGCTCGCCGGTCAGTGCCTGTAGGGTCAGCGGAGTGATGAAAGCCTGGGCGCCCTCGGTCATCACCACACGGACCTCATGGCCCGCCTGCTTGAGCAGCCGGGCGAGCTGCGCGCTCTTGTAGGCGGCAATGCCGGCGCTGATGCCGAGCAGGATGCGTCGTGGGGCGGGGCCCCGGGAGCCGGAGGGTGTCGACATGGCGATATCCGAGCGAGAATCCGATCGCCTACCTTATCATCCGGCCGCACCCTTGCGTAGCCGCGTCCCGTCGGGGGCGAGGCTACACTGGTGTCAGGACGCCAGCATGGCAAGGAGGCCCGGATGTCGATTCGTGACTGGCCCGAGGGCGAACGCCCTCGGGAGAAGCTGCTGGCACTGGGGGCCGAGGCGCTCTCGGATGCCGAACTGCTGGCGATCTTCCTGCGCGTTGGCGTGACCGGACGTTCGGCGGTGGACCTGGCTCGGGACCTGCTGTCGGCCTTCGGCGGCCTGCGTCCGCTGCTCGAAGCCGATCGCACGCGCTTCTGCGCCGAGCGAGGCCTGGGCGAGGCCAAGTTCGTCCAGCTACAGGCCACGCTGGAACTTTCGCGGCGCCACCTGGCCAGCCGTCTGGCGCGCGAAGGGGCGCTTACCTCTCCGGCGCTGGTACGGGCCTATCTTGCCTCAAAGCTGCGCCATCTCGGCCACGAGGAGTTTGCCGCCCTGTTCCTGGACAGCCAGCACCGGGTGATTCGCTTCGAGTCGCTGTTCCGCGGCACGCTCGACAGCGCCTCGGTCTATCCACGTGAGGTGGTGCGCCGCGCCCTGGAGCTGGGAGCCGGCGCGATCATCTTTGCCCACAATCATCCCTCCGGGGTGGCCGAGCCCAGCGACGCCGACCAACGCATCACCGAGCGGCTCAAGGAGGCGCTGGGCTTGTTCGAGATCCGGGTGCTGGACCATTTCGTGGTCGGCGATGGTGAGGTGGTGTCCTTCGCCGAGCGAGGGCTGCTATAATCCGCCGCGATCAAAACAGCAGTCGCAGTCGCGTTCGTCCGAGATAGACCCCAGGGGGCATGTCGATGGGCGGTGGCGCTGTATAATTCTGTACGTCGCTTGTCTGGCAGCGTTGACTCTGGTATAAAGTGCAGCCTTTGAATTCCCTTGGGTCAAATGACAGCGGGGTCGTCCCGGTTTTGCCCGACAGGTTTTGAACAATCAGGTATTCCTACCTGGCCAAGCGGTTGGAGGCTCTCATGTCCAAAGTATGTCAGGTTACCGGCAAGCGCCCGGTGACTGGTAACAACGTCTCACACTCCCAGCGCAAGACGCGTCGTCGTTTCGTGCCGAACCTGCACAGCCACCGTTTCTGGGTGGAGTCCGAGAAGCGCTTCGTCCGGCTGCGCGTCTCCTCCAAAGGCATGCGCATCATCGACAAGAAGGGCATCGAAGCGGTGCTCAGCGACATTCGCAAGCGCGGCGAAGCCGTCTAAGCGTTTCCATCAGGGAGAAGACTCATGCGTGACAAGATTCGTCTGGTGTCCAGCGCCGGTACCGGCCACTTCTACACCACCGACAAGAACAAGCGGAACACCCCGGACAAGATGGAAATGAAGAAGTTCGATCCGGTGGTTCGCAAGCACGTGATGTACAAGGAAGCCAAGATCAAGTAATTCGGGATCCCCGCGGTTCCCGAGATCGCTTCCGCCGCAGGCCTCGGCCTGTCCTCAAGAACCCGGCCCGATGGTCGGGTTCTTGCGTATGATCGCCGCACGCCGCCCATAGCAGGTCGCCCCATGCCCGAGTTGCCCGAAGTCGAGACCACCCGGCGCGGCATTGCCCCGCACGTGGAGGGCCGCGAGATCACCGAGGTGATCGTGCGCCAGTCCCGCCTGCGGGTGCCGGTGCCGGAAGACCTGATCGACCGCCTGGTGGGCGCGCGCATCGGCCCGCTGGGGCGTCGCGCCAAGTACCTGCTGATCCCCGTGGAGGGCGACGGCGGCACGCTGCTGTGGCATCTCGGCATGTCCGGCAGCCTGCGCATCGCCCGGCTCGGCGAGCTGCCCAAGAAGCACGACCACGTCGACCTGGTGCTCGACGACGGCGCGGTGCTGCGCTATCACGACCCGCGGCGCTTCGGGTTCGTCGACTGGCTGGCCGGCGACGCCGAGCACGACTCGCGCCTCGCGAAGCTGGGCCCGGAGCCGCTCTCCGAGGCCTTCGACGGCGGGCGGCTGTACGAGCTGTCGCGCCGGCGGCGCATGGCCGTGAAGCCCTTCCTGATGGACAATGCCGTGGTCGTCGGCGTCGGCAACATCTACGCCGCCGAGGCGCTGTTCCTGGCCGGCATCGATCCCCGTCGCGCCGCCGGGCGCATCTCTCGGGAGCGCTACGATCGTCTGGGGGCTGCGGTGCGCGAGGTGCTGGCCGCGGCGATCACCCAGGGTGGCACCACCCTGCGCGATTTCGTCAGCGGCACCGGCGAGCCGGGTTACTTCGCCCAGCGGCTCAACGTCTACGGCCGTGACGGCGAGCCCTGCCGGCGCTGCGGCGCCGAGCTGCGCCTGGTCACCCTGGGCCAGCGAGCCAGCGTATTCTGCGGCGAGTGCCAGACCTGAGCACCGCCGTTATTCGATTCGATGCTCCGGCCCACGGCCGGCATTCCCTGAACGTCCCATGACGCCCACGATGAGAGCCACGACATGACCGCCCTACGCTCCCTGCGCCTGAAGAAGAATGCCGATCGCCGCCTCAAGGCGGGGCATCTCTGGCTGTACTCCAACGAAATCGACACCAAGGCCACGCCGCTCAAGGATTTCGCTCCCGGCGAGCAGGCCCAGGTCGAGGCCGCCAACGGCAAGGCGCTGGGCGTGGCCTACGTCAACGCCCACTCACTGATCTGCGCGCGCCTGGTGTCCCGTGATCCGGGCATGCTGCTCGACCGCTCGCTGCTGGTCCACCGCCTGAACCAGGCGCTGGCCCTGCGCCAGCGCATGTTCGACAAGCCGTTCTATCGCCTGGTGCACGGCGAGGGCGACCTGCTGCCGGGGCTGATCGTCGACCGCTACGGCGACGTGCTGGTGGTGCAGCTCAATACCGCCGGCATGCAGGCGCAGCTCGAGCCACTGCTCGACGCCCTGGACAAGGTCGTCTCTCCGAGCGTCGTGGTGCTGCGCAACGACACCTCCGGGCGCCGCCAGGAAGGCCTCGAGAGCCAGGTCGAGGTGGTCAAGGGCACGCTGCCGGAGGCGGTGGAGCTCGAGGAAAACGGTGTGCGCTTCGTCGCCCCGGTGCTCGACGGCCAGAAGACCGGCTGGTTCTATGACCACCGCGTCAACCGCGCCTGGCTCAACCAGCAGGTGGCCGGCAAGCGCGTGCTCGACCTGTTCAGCTATGTCGGTGGCTGGGGCGTGCAGGCCGCCGCCAGCGGCGCCAGCGAGGTGCTGTGCGTGGACGCCAGTGCTCCGGCGCTGGAGCGGGTCGCCGACAACGCCGCCCTCAACGGCCTCCACGAGCAGGTGGCGGTGGGCGAGGGCGACGCCTTCGAGGCCCTGGCCGCGCTCAAGGCCGACGGCGAGCAGTTCGACGTGGTGATCCTCGACCCGCCCGCCTTCATCAAGAAGCGCAAGGACATCCCCGCCGGCGAGCGCGCCTACGGCAAGCTCAATCGCGAGGCCATGCGTCTGCTGGGGCGCGACGGCCTGCTGCTCTCGGCCTCCTGCTCGATGCATCTGGCGCCGGAGCGCCTGGTGGACGTGGTGCGCGGGGCGGCCCGCCATCAGGACCGCCATGCCCAGCTCCTGTTCCAGGGCCACCAGGGGCCGGATCATCCGGTGCATCCGGCGATTCCCGAGACGGCGTACCTGAAGGCGCTGGGCGTGCGCGTCTTCCGCGACTGATCGCGTCTCTGAAGAACGGGGCGCGCCGTCCGGCGGGCTCCGTCTTCCTTCCCCACGAGCGCCCATGAACGACTTTGCCTTCATCTGCGTCTTTGCCCACTCGAATCCGCTGCTGGTCGGCCATGTGGCCAACCTGCTGGAGGTCGCCGGCATCCCCGTCGAGCGTCGTAATCAGACGCTGGGCGGTGGCGCCGGCGAGCTTCCACCGGCGGAGTGCGAGCCGGAGGTCTGGGTGGCGCCTCATAACCGTGATCGGGCCGAGGCACTGATTCATGACGCCCTGTCCGGCACGGACGACCGGCCGGCCTGGACCTGTTCCGGCTGTGGCGAGCGCCTGGAAGGCGTGTTCGAGGCCTGCTGGAACTGCGGTCGCCCTAAGCCCTGAGCCGCGCAAGGAGTGCCTGCCATGTGCTGGGATTTACCCGAGCCCTTCGTGATCGATCTGGAGGTCGAGGGGTCGGCCATCGATGCCTTCGGCCATGCCAATAATGCCGAGTATCTGCGCTGGGTGGAGCAGTCGAGCTGGGCGCATTCGGCGTCCCTCGGCCTGACCCTCGCACGCTATCGAGAACTCGACCGCGCCATGGCAGTGCAGCGTCACGAGCTGGATTACCTGGCGCCGGCGTTCGAGGGCGATGGCCTGCGGCTGGCCACCTGGATCGTCGCCTGCGACGGCCGCCTGACCCTGACCCGCCGCTTCCAGCTCTATCGTCCCGCCGATGGCCGTACCCTGCTGCGAGCGCGCACGCGTTTTGCCTGTATCGCGCTGTCCAGCGGCCGCCCCCGTCGCCTGCCCGAGGCCTTCCTGGCCGGCTATGGACGCGCGCTGGTGAAAGAGTGATCACTCTTGAAGGGATTTTCTGATTTCTGTCTCGCTGTTGGATATATGTTCTGAGCGAGGCGGCCTCTTCCTGGATTTTTTGTCTTTTTATTGCGTGATCTCTTCGTGATTGTCCTGCTGTGCTGTAATGAAGCGGTGAGTCACCTCATCCAACAATATGTCGTTCAACGACTCGGCACCGGAGGACCTCCCCATGCAGATCGCCGTCCCCAAGGAAATCAAGAATCATGAATATCGCGTCGCCCTGACCCCCAGCGGCGCCCGTGAACTGGTTGGCCGTGGTCACACGGTGACCGTCCAGGCCGGTGCCGGCGAGGGCGCCGGTTTCCCCGACGCCGACTACGAGGCGGCCGGGGCGCGGCTTGAGGCTGACGTGGCCAAGGTGTGGTCCGAGGCCGAGCTGATCCTCAAGGTCAAGGAGCCCCAGCCCGAGGAGGTGGCACGCCTGTCTCGCGGCCAGACGCTGTTCACCTACCTGCACCTGGCCGCCGAGGAGCCGCTGACCCGCGGCCTGATGGAGAGCGGCGCTACCTGCATCGCCTACGAGACCATCACCGCGGCCCAGGGCGGCCTGCCGCTGCTGGCGCCGATGAGCACCGTGGCCGGGCGCATGGCCGTGCAGGCGGGCGCCCACAGCCTGGAGAAGGCCCAGGGCGGTGCCGGCATCCTGCTGCCGGGCGTGCCGGGCGTGGCGCCGGCCAAGGTGACCGTGATCGGCGGCGGCGTGGTCGGCGAGAACGCCGCGCGCATGGCGCTGGGATTGGGCGCCGAGGTGACGGTGCTGGACAAGTCCATCCCGCGCCTGGAGACCCTGGACGATCGCTACCAGGGCCGCATGAAGACCGTCTTCTCCACCGCCGACAGCCTGGAAGAGGCGGTTCGCGAGTCCGACCTGATCATCGGTGCCGTGCTGGTGCCCGGGGCCGCCGCGCCCAAGCTGATCAACCGGGCGATGCTGGCCGACATGAAGCCGGGCAGCGTGCTGGTGGACGTGGCCATCGATCAGGGCGGCTGCTTCGAGACCAGCAAGCCGACGACCCATGCCGAGCCGACCTACGTGGTCGACGGCGTGGTGCACTACTGCGTGGCCAACATGCCGGGCGCGGTGGCGCGCACCTCCACTCAGGCGCTGACCAATGCCACCCTGCCGTTCGTCGTCGCCCTGGCCGACAAGGGCTGGAAACAGGCGCTGGCCGATGACGCCCACTTCGCCCAGGGGCTCAACGTCCATGAGGGACAGCTGACCTACCGGGCCGTGGCCGAAGCCTTCGGGCTCGAGTACGTGGAGACCGCGCGGCTGATTGGCTGAGGCCGTCACGCGTGCGGACCGGAGGGCCGGGACTCCCGTGAGGGAGCCCGGCCCTTTGCGGTATGCCGTCCGGCAGGTCGCCTTGACCGGGGCGCCGCGTTACCATAGCGGGCATTCGAGAGCCAGCTGAGTTCCGCATTCATGACCGCACCTTCCGACAAGACCCGTGTGCTGACGGGCATCACCACCACCGGCACGCCTCACCTCGGCAACTATGTCGGGGCCATCAAACCCGCCATCGCGGCGAGCCAGGACCCCAGCGTTCAGTCCTACTATTTCCTCGCCGACTTGCATGCGCTGATCAAGTGTCAGGACCCCAAGCGCGTCCAGCAGTCGCGCCTGGAGATCGCCGCCACCTGGCTGGCGCTCGGCCTGGATACCGACAACGCCATCTTCTACCGCCAGTCGGACATCCCCGAGATTCCCGAGCTGACCTGGATGCTGTCCTGTGTCTGTGCCAAGGGGCTGATGAACCGTGCCCATGCCTACAAGGCGGCGGTGGCCGACAACGAGGAATCGGGCAGCCCCGACCCCGACCGCGGCGTCACCATGGGGCTGTTCGGCTATCCGGTGCTGATGGCGGCGGATATCCTGATGTTCAACGCCCACCGGGTGCCGGTGGGGCGCGATCAGATCCAGCATATCGAGATGGCCCGGGACATGGGCGGGCGCTTCAACCATCTGTTCAAGGACCAGTTCTTCACCCAGCCCGAGGCGGTGGTGGACGAGCGCGTTCAGGTGCTCAACGGCCTGGACGGCCGCAAGATGTCCAAGAGCTACGAGAACACCATTCCGCTGTTCGTCTCCGAGAAGAAACTGCAGAAGCTGGTGCGCAAGATCAAGACCAACTCGCTGGAGCCCGGCGAGCCCAAGGACCCCGACACCTGCACTCTGTTCCAGATCTACTCGGCGTTCGCCAGCGCCGAGGAGACCGCGGCCATGCGCACCGAGTACGAGAACGGCATCGGCTGGGGCGAGGCCAAGAACCGGGTCTTCGAGTACCTCAACGCCCACTTGCGCGAGCCCCGCGAGCGCTACCAGGCGCTGCTGGAAGATCCCGCTCACATAGAGACGGTGCTGCGCCAGGGGGCCGAGCGTGCCCGTGCCGAAGCCGCTCCCTTCATGGATCGCCTACGCCAGGCGGTCGGGTTGGGCCGATTCGTCTAGCCTGAGAGTCGCACGTTTTTGCCTGCGCCGGTGTCATGGTCCATGGCCGAGGGACCGGCATGATAGAGTAGCGAGCAAGACGCCGCCGAGCCGTGTTCGAAACATTGGAGAGTGTAGACACTTCCCCGGACATGGCCAGAGCGTCACGGCCCGCATTCCCGACACAGCATGAGACGAACTTGATGACCAGCGAAGCCAAGCGCCCCCTCTATGTGCCCTACGCCGGCCCTCCCTTGCTCGAGATGCCCCTGCTCAACAAGGGGAGCGCCTTTACCCGTGAGGAACGGTTCGAGTTCAATCTTATCGGGCTGCTGCCCCAGAACGTCGAGACCATCGAGGAGCAGGCCGAGCGGGCCTATCGCCAGTACCGCCAGTGTCAGACAGATCTGGACCGCCACATCTACCTGCGCGGGATTCAGGACGACAACGAGACGCTCTATTTTCGCCTGGTGTCCGAGCATCTCGAGGAGATGCTGCCGATCATCTATACGCCTACGGTGGGGCAGGCCTGCGAGGAATTCTCCAACATCTATCGCAACCACCGCGGGCTGTTCATCTCCTACCCCGATCGCGACCGCATGGATGACATCCTGCGCAGCGCCACCAAGGACCAGGTGAAGGTGATCGTGGTCACCGATGGTGAGCGCATTCTTGGTCTGGGCGACCAGGGCATCGGCGGTATGGGCATTCCCATCGGCAAGCTGTCGCTGTACACCGCCTGCGGCGGCATCAGCCCGGCCTACACCCTGCCGATCCAGCTCGACGTGGGCACCAACAACGAGGCGCTGCTGGCCGATCCCATGTACATGGGCTGGCGCCATCCGCGTATCGCCCAGGAAGACTACGACGCCTTCATGGCCGATTTCATCAGCGCCGTGAAGCGTCGCTGGCCGAATGTGCTGCTGCAGTTCGAGGACTTCGCCCAGACCAACGCCCTGCCGCTGCTCGAGCGCTATCGCGACGAGCTGTGCTGCTTCAACGACGACATCCAGGGCACCGCCGCAGTCTGTGTGGGGACCCTGATGGCGGCCTGCCAGGCCCGAGAGGAGGGCGTCGGCGATCAGCGGGTGGTGGTCGTCGGGGCCGGCTCGGCCGGCTGCGGCATTGCCGAGCAGATCGTGGTGGCGATGCAGGCCGAGGGGCTCACCGAGGCCGAGGCGCGACGGCGCATCTTCATGGTCGACCGCGAGGGCCTGGTGACCGGGAATCAGGAGTGGCTGCGCGGCTTCCAGCGTCGCCTGGCCCAGGACCCGGCGCTGGTCGCCGACTGGGACGGCCAGTCGCTGCTGGAGGTGGTCAAGCAGGTCAAGCCGACCGTGCTGCTCGGGGTCTGTGGCCAGCAGGGCCTGTTCACCGAAGAGGTAATCCGCACCATGCACGCCGGCTGCGCTTCGCCGCTGGTGATGCCGCTGTCCAATCCCACCTCGCGCGTCGAGGCGGTGCCCGAGGACGTGATTCGCTGGACCGACGGCCATGCCATGGTGGCTACCGGCAGCCCCTTCCCGCCGGTGGAATACAAGGGAAAGCGCTATCCGATTGCCCAGTGTAACAACGCCTATATCTTCCCGGGCATCGGCCTTGGGGTGCTCGCCGCCAAGGCCGGGCGCATCACCGACGCCATGCTGATGTCCGCCTCCCGGGCCCTGGCCCGCGAGGCGCCGGTGGCCAAGACCGGTGAGGGGGCGGTGCTGCCGGCACTGTCCGACATTCGCGAGCTGTCCAAGGCCATCGCCTTCGAGGTGGCGGCCCAGGCCCAGCATGAAGGCGTGGCGCTTCAGTCCGATGCCCAGACCCTGCGTGACGCCATCGAACGCAATTTCTGGACGCCGGCATATCGCCGCTATCGTCGCCGCTCGTTCTGACGTCTGGCTGAGGGCTGCGGGTTAAGGGAGCTGCGGGCTAAGGGCCACGAGCTACGAGCGGTTGGTTGCCAGCCCGATGCGATGGAGACTGCTCGAGGCCCGAAACGAAACAGGCCCCGCCGGATAGCCGGCGGGGCCTGTCACTTTCAGGACACTGAGGGCCGTTCGATCAGGCCGACCCGATCATCTTGCGCAGCACGTAGTGCAGGATGCCGCCGTGGCGGTAGTACTCCAGTTCGTTGGCGGTGTCGATGCGGCACAGCGCCTCGAGGGTCTCCTCTCCCTTGTCGCTCTCGATGGTCACCTCGACCGTGCCGCCCGGGGTGAGCTCGCCGAGCCCCTTGACGGAGACTCGCTCGTCGCCGGTCAGGCCGAGGGTCTGGCGGGTCTCGCCTTCGGGGAACTGCAGCGGCACCACGCCCATGCCGATCAGGTTGGAGCGGTGGATGCGCTCGAAGGACTCGGCCAGTACCGCACGCACGCCGAGCAGCCGGGTGCCCTTGGCGGCCCAGTCGCGGCTGGAACCGGTGCCGTATTCCTTGCCGGCGATCACCACCAGCGGCGTGCCTTCCTGCTGATACTGCATGGCCGCGTCGTAGATGGCCATCTGCTTGCCGGACGGCACATGGCGTGTCTCGCCGCCCACCACCCCGTCGAGCATCTCGTTTCTGATGCGCACGTTGGCGAAGGTGCCGCGCATCATGATCTCGTGGTTGCCGCGCCGCGAGCCGTAGGAGTTGAAGTCCACCGGCTTGACCCCGCGCTCCTGCAGGTAGCGGCCCGCCGGGCTGTCGGGCTTGATGGCGCCGGCTGGCGAGATGTGGTCGGTGGTCACCGAGTCGCCGAGCAGGGCCAGCACGTGGGCGCGTTCGACGTCCTCGGTGGCGGCGGGCTCGCGCCCCATGCCGTCGAAGAACGGCGGATGCTGGATGTAGGTCGAGGCCTCGTCCCACTGGTAGACCTGGCTCTCGGGCACGTCGATGGCCTGCCAGACCTCGTCGCCCTCGAACACCTCGGCGTATTCCTTGCGGTACATCTCGGTGCGTACCTGCTCGACCGCCTCGGCGATCTCGGCCTGGGAGGGCCAGAGGTCCTTGAGGTAGACCGGCTTGCCGTGGGTGTCGACGCCGAGGGCGTCGTTGACCAGGTCCATCTGGACGTTGCCGGCCAGCGCATAGGCCACCACCAGGGGCGGCGAGGCCAGCCAGTTGGTCTTGACCAGCGGATGGACGCGGCCCTCGAAGTTGCGGTTGCCGGACAGCACCGAGGCCACCGCCAGGTCGCCGTCGGTGATCGCCTGCTCGATGGGCTCGGGCAGCGGGCCGGAGTTGCCGATGCAGGTGGTGCAGCCATAGCCCACCAGGTTGAAGCCCAGGGCGTCCAAGTCGTCCTGCACGCCGCCGGCGGCCAGGTAGTCGGTGACCACCTTGGAGCCGGGCGCCAGCGAGGTCTTGACCCAGGGCTTGGTGTCGAGCCCGCGCGCCCGGGCGTTGCGGGCCAGCAGGCCGGCGGCCATCATCACGCTGGGGTTGGAGGTGTTGGTGCAGGAGGTGATGGCGGCGATCACCACCGCGCCGGGGTCGAGGCGGAAGGCCTCGCCGTCGAGGTCGACCTCCTGGCTGTCGTGGTGCTCGTAGCTTTCCTCCACGCCCACCGCGGTCTGGCCGCCCTCGGACATCAGCTTGCCGTTCTCGGTCGAGGACGCGGGCTGCTTGCCGTCGTCTTCCATGACCTTGGCGAAGGCGCGGGGCATGTCCTTGAGCTCGACCCGGTCCTGCGGGCGTTTGGGACCGGCCAGGCTGGCTTCCACTTCGCCCATGTCCAGCGCCAGCATGTCGCTGAAGATCGGCTCGGCGCCGGGCTCTCGCCACAGGCCCTGGGCCTTGCAGTAGGCCTCGACCAGGGCGACCTGCTCGTCGTCGCGGCCGGTCAGGCGCATATAGTGCAGCGTCTCGTCGTCCACCGGGAAGAAGCCGCAGGTGGCGCCGTATTCGGGGGCCATGTTGGCGATGGTGGCACGGTCGGCCAGCGGCAGGTCCTTGAGGCCGTCGCCGTAGAACTCGACGAACTTGCCGACCACGCCGCGCTCACGCAGCATCTGGGTCACCGTCAGCACCAGGTCGGTGGCGGTGATGCCCTCGCGCAGCTTGCCGGTGAGCTTGAAGCCCACCACCTCGGGGATCAGCATCGACACCGGCTGTCCGAGCATGGCGGCCTCGGCCTCGATGCCGCCGACGCCCCAGCCCAGCACGCCCAGGCCGTTGATCATGGTGGTGTGGGAGTCGGTGCCGACCAGTGTGTCGGGGTAGGCGAGCGTCTTGCCGTCCTCCTCCTTGGTCCACACCGTCTTGCCGAGGTACTCCAGGTTGACCTGGTGGCAGATGCCCGTGCCCGGCGGTACCACGCGGAAGTTGTCGAAGGCCTGCTGGCCCCAGCGCAGGAACTCGTAGCGCTCGCGGTTACGCTCCATCTCGATGGCGACGTTGTCCTTGAAGGCGCTGGGATCGCCGAAGTGGTCGACCATCACAGAGTGGTCGATGACCAGGTCCACCGGCGATAGCGGGTTGATGCGCGAGGGCTCCTCGCCGAGAGTCTCGACGGCGGCACGCATCGAGGCCAGGTCGACTACACCGGGCACGCCGGTGAAGTCCTGCATCAGCACTCGGGCCGGCCGATAGCCGATCTCGCGATCGGACGAGGCCGTCTTCTGCCAGTCGACCAGCGCCTGCATGTCCTCCTGGCTGACGCCTTCCTGGCCGGCGAAGCGCAGCTGATTTTCCAGCAGGATCTTCAGCGTCATCGGCAGGCGGTCGATGTCGCCCAGCGCCTCGGCCGCCTTCGGCAGGCTATGATAGTGATAGGTGATGCCGGCGGCCTTCAGGGGCTGCAGGGTCTCCGGTAGGGACGAGGTGCTCATGCTGTCCTCCTGTCACGGGGAAGTTATCGAACCATCCTGGTCCTTTCAGTATGACATGGTCATGATAGATGGCCTTTTCAAGCGGCGCGTCGATGAGCTCGCCCCTTGAAATGCTGCCCCCGACCCCCATATACGCTGCGGCGACTCACGCCGAGGGAGGTTTCGTGCACGAGGAAGCGCTCGACAGCCATGCTGTTCGCTGTCCCTATTGCGATACGGCCTTCGAGCTGCAGGTCGATGCATCGCAAGGCAGCCATGCGACCTGGGAAGACTGTCCACGCTGCTGTGCGCCGATACAGCTGCGTATCGAGGTGTCACTCGTCAGTGGTGAACTCGAATCTCTCAGCCTGGGCCGCGACGACGACGTGCTGTGAGTCCGGGCGTCCCTGCCTGGGCGAGTCGCAGCGGAATACGAATACATAGCCATTGTCTATCAATGCCATTGATCTGACCTAATGGCGCCGCGAGAATGCCTGACCTAGCGTAGGCATTTCGCATTCACTCACCCTGAGTGTCATTCACGACTGCAAGGAGTTTTGCATGAGCGTACTGGTTGGACGTCAAGCCCCCGATTTCGAAGCCGCCGCTGTCCTGGGCAATGGCGAGATCGTCGAGAACTTCAAGCTCTCCGACAGCAACGGCAAGCTGCGCGTGCTGTTCTTCTGGCCGCTGGACTTCACCTTCGTGTGCCCGTCCGAGATCATCGCCCACGACAACCGCCTGGCCCAGTTCAAGGAGCTCGGCGTCGAGGTGATCGGCGTGTCCATCGACTCCCAGTTCACCCACCACGCCTGGCGCCTGACCGCGCCGGAGAAGGGCGGCATCGGTGAGGTCGGCTTCCCGATCGTGGCCGACGTCAAGCACGAGATCACCCAGGCTTACGGCATTGAGCATCCGGACGCCGGCGTCGCCATGCGCGGCTCCTTCCTGATCGACGAGGACGGTGTCGTCCAGCACCAGGTCGTCAACAACCTGCCGCTGGGCCGCAACGTCGACGAGATGCTGCGCATGGTCAAGGCCCTGCAGTTCCACCAGAAGAACGGCGAAGTCTGCCCGGCCGGCTGGGACGAAGGCCAGGAAGGCATGAAGGACACCGCCGAAGGTGTCGCGAGCTACCTGGGCAACCACGCCGGCGCTCTCTAAGCCCGCGTGATGTCTCCAGGGGCGGCCTTCGGGCCGCCCCTTGCGTCCCCGACAGCGGCCTTCGCGATGCCGACGGCTCGCCGCCATCGCCAAGCCCGTTGCTCCATCCTTTCGAGAATTGCGAGGTTCCCCCATGAGCGAAGCGCGCCACGAACGCCTGATCATCCTCGGGTCCGGTCCGGCCGGCTATACCGCGGCGGTCTATGCGGCCCGCGCCAACCTGAAGCCGCTGTTGATCACCGGCATCCAGGCCGGCGGCCAGCTGACCACCACTACGGACGTGGACAACTGGCCGGGTGACGACACCGGCGTGCAGGGCCCCGAGCTGATGGAGCGCATGAAGCGCCATGCCGAGCGCTTCGACACCGAAGTGCTGTTCGACCATATCCATGAGGTCGAGCTGCGCGGCAAGCCCTACACCCTCAAGGGTGACAACGGCACCTACACCTGCGACGCGCTGATCATCGCCACCGGCGCCAGCGCCCGTTATCTTGGCCTGGAGTCCGAGCAGCGGTTCATGGGCCAGGGCGTGTCGGCGTGCGCGACCTGTGACGGTTTCTTCTACCGCAACCAGGAGGTCGTGGTGGTCGGCGGTGGCAACACTGCGGTGGAGGAGGCGCTGTATCTCTCCAACATCGCCTCCAAGGTCACCCTGGTGCATCGCCGCGACAGCCTGCGTGCCGAGAAGATTCTTCAGGACAAGCTGTTCGAGAAAGCCGAGAACGGCAACGTCGAGCTGGTATGGAACCATACCCTGGACGAAGTGCTGGGCGACAATACCGGCGTCACCGGCGCGCGGCTGAAGTCTACCGAGGATGGCAGCACCCGCGAGATCAATGCGCCTGGCGTGTTCATCGCCATCGGCCATAGCCCCAACACCGGCATCTTCGAGGGCCAGTTGGACATGGCCGGCGGCTACATCAAGGTGCAGTCCGGCCTCGAGGGCAACGCCACCGCCACCAGCGTGCCCGGCGTGTTCGCCGCCGGCGACGTCATGGACCACGTCTACCGCCAGGCGGTGACGTCCGCCGGTACCGGCTGCATGGCGGCGCTGGACGCCGAGCGGTATCTGGACGAGCTGTAACCGGGCTTCGCCCGGAGCTGGAAGAACGCCCGCTTCGCGGGCTTAAGCTGGAAGCTTTGAGTAAAAGCTCACTACATGGCCGGATCAGGCTGTCTTCCAGCTTCCAGCTTCCAGCTGCCGCGAAGCGGCTAGTAATGCGGCGGCACCTCGTCTTCCGGACCGGGTGTCGTCGCATCGGCTTCCTGTAGCGCCTGCTGCTGCTCGCGCAGTTTCTGCTGCATCAGCGCGTTGAGGCGTTCCAGCTGCATCAGGCGCCGTTCCTGGGTGGCTATTGCCTGGTCCAGGGTGTCCAGCCAGTGTTCCTGGTGGGCGAGGCGACTCTCCAGGGCCTCTAGTCGTGCCGCCTGGTCGGAGGGCGTGTCGTCGTCGTGCATGATAGACTCCTTATGTCGCGTCAATGCTCGTCATGGCGCGGCTTGTCTTGGTCGTCTCTGACAAGTGTCTGCGTTTGGTGATTCAGCGTCGAACATCGGCTCTTGCATACGTCCGGTCCGTACGTTCATCGATAGCCGGCCGGCTCGAGCTTGGATGGGGTATCCCCGCCGGTTCTTCGCCTGGCGACCCACGTGGTAGCGGAAAGGGCGTAGGTCCGTATGGAATGGGCCTTGTCTCGCCTTGTCGCGCTGATCTGTCAGACCAAGTCCATGCAATCGGATCGGGGGCGGTCCGCTGGCCGTTCGGTGCCTCGATCCCATCACATCCGTTCCCAACGATAAGAGAGTATCCGAGGTTTATGAATCGAAAGATCGTGTTTCGTTGTAGTGTCGTCAGTCTGTTGCTCGCCGCGCCGGCGCCGTTGCTGATCGCCCTGTTCATTCAGCTCACCGGGGGAGAGCTGTCCCGTGAGCTGTTTGCCAGCCTCGAGGTCGGTGGTCTGTCGGTGGTCTATGTCGCCGCAGCCCTGGCGGTCTTCCTGCTGTTGCTGGTGGCCACCCTGGCGATCAACGCCCTGACGCCTCAGCTGTCCAACATCGCCGAGGTCGAGGAAGACGGTCGCGAGATCGGCGAGGTGAAGTGGTTCAACGTCAACAAGGGCTATGGCTTCATCACCCGCGACAGCGGCGAGGACGTCTTCGTCCACTTCCGCGCCATCCGCGGCCGTGGTCATCGCACCCTGGCCGAGGGGCAGAAGGTGAAGTATCACGTCTCGCGCAATGACAGAGGATTGCAGGCCGATGACGTCACCGTCATCACCTGAAAACTGGCCTGCGCTCGATCATACTGCGTTGGAAGGTCGTCTCGAGATGCTCATTTACTAAAGTAAACTCCGCTCTCTCGGCGACCTTCCGCCTTGTCTGATCTTCGCTCGGCGCCGTTTTTCCTTGCTGCCATGCAACGACATCGCCCCGCATTCTTGCGGGGCGATGTCGTATTGGGTTACTGCCCCGAGTCGGGCCAGTCGATGGTGGCTTCGGCGCCGTCCGGCAGCACCTGCAGGAAGCGGTCCGGATCGTCGCCGGGCTGCCAGCCGCCCAGCGAGCAGCGTACCTCGCAGCCGAGCCGCTTGGCGGCCGCACGCGCCAGGTCGGTGTCGGTGGGCCAGGGCGACTCGGCGCTGTCCAGCCACAGGCTGGCGAAGCCGTCGGCGGCCTTGTCCACCAGCAGTACCGGTATCTCTGCATCTCCGTGGTGGCCGCGGGTGCGCCAGCGGTGCTTGCCGGCCGGCGCCAGGGGCGCGGCGTCGAGTGCCTCGCCGAGCCAGGCATTCAGTGCCTCGGGTTCGACGCGCGCCAGGTAGATCTCGATATCGGGATAGCGTTCCATGACGTCCTCAGGGGCGTGACGTGCCGTCGACGAACAGCCGCGTCAGGATGGCTTCATAGACCCGGCTGAGATCGTCCAGGTCGGCGGCACGCACCCGTTCGTTGACCTTGTGAATGGTGTCGTTGCGCGGGCCGAGTTCGACCACCTGGCTGCCCAGGGTGGCGATGAAGCGGCCGTCGGAGGTGCCCCCGGCGGTGGACAGCTCGGGCCGACGGCCGAGCACGTCTTCGACGCCGCCGACCGCGGCGTCCACCAGTTCGCCCTCCGAGGTCAGGAAAGGCTCGCCGTTGAGGGTCCAGTCGATGTGGAAGTCCAGGCCGTGGGCCTCGAGGATCGCCTCGGTGCGCGCGCGCAGCGTTTCGTGGGTCAGGGCGGTGGAGTAGCGGAAGTTGAACACCACCTCCACGTCGCCGGGAATGACGTTGGTGGCGCCGGTGCCCGAGCGGATGTTGGAAATCTGGAAGCTGGTCGCCGGGAAGAAGTCGTTGCCGCCGTCCCAGTGTTCGCGCACCAGGGCATCCAGCGCCGGGGCGGCCTGGTGGATGGGGTTGCGCGCCAGGTGCGGATAGGCCACATGGCCCTGCACGCCCTTGATGTGCAGCACGCCGCCCAGCGAGCCGCGGCGGCCGTTCTTGATCACGTCGCCGAGTCGCTCGGTGGAGGAGGGCTCGCCGACGATGCAGTAGTCGAGGCGATCGTGGGCCTCGCGCAGGTGCTCGACCACGGCGCGGGTGCCGTCCACCGCTGGGCCTTCCTCGTCGGAGGTGATCAGGAAGGCGAGGCGACCCGAGTGGTCGGGGTGGGCGGCCACGAAGCGTTCCACGGCGGTGATCATGGCGGCCAGGCTGCCCTTCATGTCGGCGGCACCGCGCCCGCACAGCATGCCGTCGTCATCGATGCGTGGCTCGAAGGGAGGATACTCCCAGTGCACGTCCGGGCCGCTGGGCACCACGTCGGTATGGCCGGCGAAGGCCAGCACCGGTCCGTGGTGGCCGCGCACCGCCCAGAAGTTCTCGACATCGCCGAAGGGCAGGCGCTCGATGTTGAAGCCGAGGCGTTCAAGGCGCTCGATCATCAGGTCCTGGCAGCCCAGGTCGTCGGGCGTCACGGATGGGCGGCGCATCAGCGCCATGGCGAGTTCGAGGGTCGGGGATAGCGAGGAATCGGAAGTGGTCGAGGTCATTCGGGGTTCCGGCGGGCCGAACCCCGGCGCCCGAGAGCGCCGGGGCGAGGCTCAGTTGTGGGCGTGCAGGGCTTCGTTGAGGGCGATGGCGCTCTTGTTGGTCAGGCACTCGATGCGGCCGTTCTGGGAGTTGCGGCGCAGCAGCAGGTCGTCCTGGCCGGCCAGCTCGCGGGCCGCCACCACCTCGGCTTCCTGGCCCTGGTCGTCGAGCACGGCAACCTTGGCGCCGGCGGTAATGTAGAGGCCGGCCTCCACGGTGCAGCGATCGCCCAGCGGGATGCCGATGCCGGCGTTGGCGCCGATCAGGCAGCCCTCACCGACCTTGATCACGATGTTGCCGCCGCCGGACAGGGTGCCCATGGTGGAACAACCGCCGCCCAGGTCGGAGCCCTTGCCGACCATCACGCCGGCAGAGATGCGGCCTTCGATCATGCCCGGGCCTTCGGTGCCGGCGTTGAAGTTGACGAAACCCTCGTGCATCACGGTGGTGCCTTCGCCGAGGTAGGCGCCCAGGCGCACCCGGGCGGTGTCGCCAATGCGCACGCCGGCGGGGACCACGTAGTCGGTCATCTTGGGGAACTTGTCGACGCAATCCACCGACAGGGTGCGGCCTTCCAGGCGCGCCTTGAGACGCCGTGCCGGCAGCTCCTCGATGTCGATCGGGCCTTCGCTGGACCAGGCGATGTTGCGCAGCAGGCCGAACATGCCGGTCAGGTCGACGCCGTGGGGTTTGACCAGGCGATGCGACAGCAGGTGCAGCTTGAGGTAGACCTCCGGGGCGCTCTGCGGCGGCAGGTCCTCGGCGATGAAGGTTGCCACCAGCGGCCGCTGGCTGGACGCCATGGTCTCGGCGAGCTCGGCCTGGGCGGCGTGGCCGGCGGCCTTGAGGGCCGCGGCGAGTTCGGCGCACTGCTCCGGCAGGAAGCTGATGGCGGCGTTGCCAGCGGGGGCGTCGAGCACCTTGGCGGCGGCCTCGACGAGGGCGGCGTCAGGGTTCAGCAGCGGTGCCGGGTAGTAGATTTCCAGCCAGTCGCCCTGGGTGTTCTGGGAGCCGATTCCGAGTGCAAAGCTGAGCATTGAGGGTGTCCTCTCGCGTAAGTCGTTGGCGTCGTCGTAAGGGATGGGCCTTGGCCCGTCTATAGGTCGTCGTAGTCGCCGTCGCGGAAGCCGACGCGGATCTCGTCGCCGGTATCCAGCAGCGGGCGCTTGAGCAGGGTGGGGTTGGCCAGCATCAGCTCGCGGGCCTTGTTGGCATCGACCTCTGCCTTGTCTTCGTCGGGCAGCTGCCGCCAGGTGGTGCTGCGTTTGTTGAGCAGAGTCAGCACCGGCACCTGCTCGAGGATATGCTCGAGCAAGGCGGCGGACAGGCCGTCCTCGCGCAGATCGTGGAACTGGAAGGGTTGGCCCTTGCCATCCAGAGCCTTGCGCGCCTTGCGACAGGTATCGCAGTTCTTGATCCCGAACAGCGTCATCATGGCGTTGACCTCCTGGTCATGCGTGGCGTTCGACGTGGCGGCGCAGCCGGCGGGCGGCTTCGGCGGTGGCATCGAGCTCGTCCACCAGCGCCAGACGGAGACGGCCAGCGCCTGGGTTGGTGGCGTCGGCCCCCGGGCGGCCCATGTAGCTGCCGGGCAGCACGCTGACGTGCTGTTCGGCGAACAGCGTTCGGGCGAAGTCTTCGTCGTTGCCGCCGGGCACCGCCGGCCACAGGTAGAAGCTGGCCTCGGGGGTGGGGAAATCCATCACCGGGGTGAGGATCTCGGTCACCGCGGCGAACTTCTCGCGGTAGGCGTCACGGTTGGCGCGCACGTGGGTCTCGTCGTGCCAGGCGGCGATCGAGGCGTGCTGCAGCGGCAGCGACATGGCACAGCCGTGATAGGTGCGGTAGCGGCGGAAGGCCGCTATCAGGTCGGCGTCGCCGGCCACGAAGCCCGAGCGGAGCCCCGGCAGGTTGGAGCGCTTGGACAGCGAGTGGAACACCAGGCAGCGCCGATAATCGTGGCGGCCAAGTTCGGCGCAGGCCTGCAGCAGGCCCGGCGGCGGGGCCTGCTCGTCCAGGTAGAGCTCCGAGTAGCACTCGTCGGCGGCAACGATGAAGTCGAATTCGTCGGCCAGCGCGATCAGCTTCTTGAGCTCGCCGAGGGGCGTCACTGCACCGGTGGGGTTGCCCGGCGAGCAGGTGAAGACGATCTGCACGTCGCGCCAGGTCTCGGCCGGCACCGCGTCGAGGTCGGGGCGGAAGCCGTGCTCGGCGCGGCAGTCCAGGTAGAGCGGTGTGCCGCCGGCCAGCAGGGCGGCGCCCTCGTAGATCTGGTAGAAGGGGTTGGGCACGGCGACCCGGGCCGGGCGAGTGCGATCAAGGGCTGCCTGGACGAAGGCGAAGATCGCCTCTCGGGTGCCGTTGACCGGCAGTACCTGATGCGTGGCGTCCAGTCCTTCGAGGGCGAAGCGCCGCCGGGTCCAGTCGGCGATGGCGCCGCGCAGCTCGGGCGTGCCGTTGGTGGCCGGGTAGCGTGCCATGTCGCCGAGGTGGGCCGTCAGCGCCTCCAGGGCGCCGGCATAGGGGGCGTGGCGCGGCTCACCGATGGTCAGCGGTATGTGGGCCAGACCCTCGGGCGGTGTCGTGCCGGCCTTGAGGGCGGCGAGCTTCTCGAAGGGGTAAGGCTGGAGAGCGTCGAGATCGGGGTTCATGGGTGTCCAGTCTGGCCGTGGTCGGCGTCGTTATGATGTCTCGTGGCAAGACGCCGATTATAGGGAACCCCCAGTGGGGCCTCAAACGCCAGACACTGCGCAGGCTGATCCGTCGACAAGTCTTCGAGCGGGGCCGGCCCTCCGAGGCGCGATGAGCCCGTCCCTGGGCGCTTCCTTTGGCCCTGCTCCGCTTGCAGGTCCGGTGCTGGCCATCCGTGGCCGGCCCGCTCAGCCGCGAATATCGAGCACCTCGATGAGCCTTTCGCGCAGGCGCTGCTGGCGCTCAGGGTCGGTGATCGGTTCGCCGGCCTTGTCGGTGATGAAGAACACGTCCTCGACCCGCTCGCCGAGGGTGGCGATCTTGGCCGCCGAGAGCGCGATGTCCTGCTCCATGAAGATGCGCCCGACTCGAGCCAGCAGGCCGGGGCGGTCCGGCGCAGTGAGTTCCAGCAGGGTGCGTCCGCCTGCGGTGTCCTGCTCGATGGCGACCTCGGTGGGTACCCGGAAATGCTTGAGCTGGCGCGGGGTGTGACGGGTGACGATCTGCGGGTAGTCGTCCGGGTCGTCGAGCTCCTCCACCAGGTGGCGGCGGATCTCCTCCAGGCGTGCCGGCTCGCGGATGGCGCGGTTGAGGTCGTCGAGGACGATGAAGGTGTTGAGCGTCCAGTCGTTGCTGGAGGTGGCGATGCGGGCATCGTGGATCGACAGCCCGAGCTGTTCCATGGCCGCCGAGGTGGCGGCGAACAGGTCGTCCACCGAGCGGGTGTGGATGAACACCTTGGTGCCGCCCTCGGCCATGTCGTCGGTGGGTGCGCTGATCATCACCAGCGGCAGCTCGCTGCCCTGGTGAGCGAGGATGCCCTGAGTCTGCCAGGCGATCTCGCTGGGCGCATACTGCAGGAAGTAGTCTTCGCCGAGGGATTCCCACAGCCGGTCGACGCGAGTCATGTCGGCGCCCACGGTGGCCAGCAGGGAGTGGGCCTCGTCGCGGGTCTCGCGCACCGAGTCGTCGCGCTCCAGCGGGTTCTCCAGGCCGCGGCGCAGGGCGCGCTTGGTCTGGGCATGGAGCTGGCGCAGCAGCGAGGCCCGCCAGCCGTTCCACAGCGTGGGGTTGGTGGCGGTGATGTCGGCCACGGTCAGCACGTAGAGGTAGTCGAGGCGGGTTTCGTCGCCGACCTCGCGGGCGAATTCGCTGATCACCTCCGGATCGCTGATATCGCGCTTCTGGGCGACCATCGACATCAGCAGGTGATGTTCCACCAGCCAGGCCACCAGACGGGTATCGCGGCTCGACAGGCCGTGCAGCGCGGCAAAGGCTTCCACGTCCCGGGCGCCGATCAGCGAGTGGTCGCCGCCGCGGCCCTTGCCGATGTCGTGGAACAGCCCGGCGATCCACAGCAGCTCCAGCTTGGGTAGCTGTTGCACGAGGTTGGCGGCCACCGGATAGGTCTCCCGGGCCTCGGCCTTGCGGAAGCCGTGGATGCATTTCAGCAGCCGCAGTGTGTGGGCGTCCACGGTGTAGATGTGGAAGAGGTCGTGCTGCATCAGCCCTATCGCCTGGCCGAAGGCGGGCAGGTACTTGCCGAGCACACCGTAGCGATTCATGCGCCGCAGCTGGCGGGCGACGTTGCCGCTGGAGCGCAGCAGGGCCATGAACAGCCGCTGGTGGCGTGGATCTTCGCGGTAGCGATCGTCGATGAGGTGGCGATGGTCGCGGATCAGGCGGATGGTGTCGGCGCGAACGCCTTCGATCTCCGGGTGTTCGGCCATCAGCAGGAACAGCTCGAGCAGCGCCGAGGGCGATTCTCGGAACACCGCCCGAGAGCGCGCCTGGATATAGCCGCCGGTGATCTCGAAGCGGGCGTTGATCGACACCGTCTCCAGTGCCTCGCCGCCGCGCAGGATGGCCTCGTCGAAGTGCTGCAGCAGCATGTCGTTGAGTCCGGCCAGGGCGGTGACGTGGCGATAATAACGCTTCATGAACTGCTCGACGGCGAGGCGCTCGGGCGTGTCCTGGTAGCCGAACAGCTCGGCGATGGTGCGTTGGTGATCGAACAGCAGGCGATCCTCGGCGCGCCCGGTGAGCATGTGCAGGGCATAGCGCACCTGCCACAGGAAGGCCTGGCCCTGGCTCAGGATGCGAAGCTCGGCGTCGTTCATGAAGCCGATGTCGACGATGTCCTCGTAGCGCTGGGTGCCGAAGTGGCGCTTGGCGACCCAGCCGATCATCTGGATGTCGCGCAGCCCGCCGGGCGAGCTCTTGATGTTGGGTTCGAGGTGGTACTCGGAGTTGTTGAAGCGATAGTGGCGGGCGATCTGCTCCTGCCACTTGGCCTCGAAGAAGTAGTCCGCCGGCCACAGTCGGTCGGTGGCGATGCGCGCCTGCATG
Source organism: Halomonas sp. B23F22_20 (assembly GCF_043496985.1). NCBI lineage: Bacteria > Pseudomonadati > Pseudomonadota > Gammaproteobacteria > Oceanospirillales > Halomonadaceae > Halomonas > Halomonas sp. B23F22_20. The sequence goes on along the minus strand of NZ_JBIEKH010000009.1, from coordinate 82,860 downwards.
GCCTCTCGCAGCCGCTCGGGGCCGGCCAGGGTGCGCGACTCGAGCAGGTTGGTGATCACCGTGACGTCGGCGGCCGCCTCGCGCTCGCAGTCGCCGAGCGAGCGTACGCTGTGGCCGATCTCCAGGCCGATGTCCCACAGGAAGGTGATAAAGGCCGATAGTGACTCGCGATAGGGGTGGTCATCATCCCCCTCGAGCAGCAGCAGCAGGTCGACGTCGGAGTGGGGATGCAGCTCGCCGCGACCGTAGCCGCCCACGGCGAGCAGGGCGATGCCCTCGGGCCAGTCATGCTGCTCCCAGGCGAGTGCCAGCAGTCGGTCCAGGCACCAGGCGCGGCCATGTATCAGGTCGCGGATGTCGCTGCCGGCATGGAAGCGAGCCTCCAGCCGGGTCTGGATCTCGGCCAGCGCCGCCTTGAACGGGGCGATCGGCGAACGGCTGCCGGTCAGCTCGGAGCGGAAGGCCTCGACGTCGAACAGGCTCTCGTCTGGCGTGAAGGCGTAGTGGTGGAGCAGCATGGCGGCCGGCTCAGCGAGAGAGGAATGAAAGGTCTTCGTCGCTGCGCGCGGTGAGCACCTCCACCCCGTTGTCGGTGACCAGCAGGGTGTGTTCCCACTGGGCGCTGAGGCTCTTGTCCTTGGTCACGGCGGTCCAGCCGTCACGCAGTACCTTGGTGCGATGGTCGCCGACATTGATCATCGGTTCGATGGTGAAGCACATTCCTGCCTTAAGCGCGATGTCCGCCTCCGGCGCATAGCCGTCGTAGTGGAGCACCTGCGGATCCTCGTGGAAGCCGGCACCGATGCCGTGGCCGCAGAAATCGCGTACCACCGCGTAGCCGTTGGCTTCGGCATGCTGCTGGATGACGCGCGCAAGCTCGGAAAGGCGCGCGCCAGGGCGTACCAGGGCGATGCTCTTGTAGAGGCACTCCTGAGTGACCCGGCACAGGCGGCTGCCCTGGATGCTCTCGCCGACGATGAACATCACGCTGGAGTCGCCGTGGTAGCCGTCGACGGTCTTCACCGTGACGTCCAGGTTCATGATGTCGCCCTTCTTGAGCTTCTTGCCATCATCGGGAATGCCATGGCACACCACGTGATTGATCGAGGTGCAGACCGACTTGGGGAAGCCGTGGTAGTTGAGAGGCGCGGGCGTCGAGCCCAGTTCGCGCACGATATAGTCGTGACAGCGGCGATCGATCTCGCCGGTGGTGACGCCGGCCTCGATATGGGGGGCGATCATCTCCAGCACGCTGGCGGCCTGGCGACCCGCCTCGCGCATCTTCTCGATCTCGTCGGACGTCTTGATGGGTACGTTCATGGAATCTCGGTATCAGGGGTGGTGTCGCCGGATTAACGGGGGAGGGCGTCGGGCGACTTCATCTCGAAGGTGATCCATGGTATAAAGCTGCGCGCCTTCCTGCAATCGCCGATCCCTGGTGCCGCTCGCGGCCCGCCGATTCCGTTGCCAGGATAGGTGCAATCAACGCAATGCCTTGAAAACACACATGCACCGGCACATGGTCCCGGGTGCCGTCGGTCTTGCCGCCGGTCGGATCCATGGGGTGCATGGAGGCCTAACCCGATTTCCAGGAGTCATCCATGGCACACGTCAATATGCGTGACCTGCTGAAGGCAGGCGCTCACTTCGGTCACCAGACCCGTTATTGGAACCCGAAGATGAGCAAGTTCATCTTCGGCGCTCGTAACAAGATTCACATCATCAACCTCGAGCATACCCTCCCGGCCCTGAACGAGGCCATCGAGGTGGTCGAGAAGATGGCGGCCGCGAACAACAAGATCCTGTTCGTGGGCACCAAGCGCAGCGCCAGCAAGATCATCAAGGAAGAGGCCAACCGCGTCGGTCAGCCGTTCGTCAACCATCGTTGGCTCGGCGGCATGCTGACCAACTACAAGACGATCCGTCAGTCGATCAAGCGCCTGCGCGACCTCGAGACCATGCGCGAGGATGGCACCTTCGAGAAGCTGACCAAGAAAGAAGTCCTGATGGCGACCCGCGAGCAGGACAAGCTCGAGCGTTCCATCGGCGGTATCAAGGAGATGGGCGGCCTGCCCGACGCGCTGTTCGTGATCGACGTCGATCACGAGCGCATCGCCATCAACGAGGCGAACAAGCTGGGCATTCCGGTTATCGGCGTGGTGGACACCAACTCCAACCCGGACGGCGTCGACTACGTGATTCCGGGCAACGATGACTCCATCCGCGCCATCCAGATCTACGTCAAGGCCGTGGCAGACGCCTGCGCTCGCGCGAAGGAAGGTCGTCCCGACGAGTTCGTCGAGGTCACCGAAGAGAACGAAAGCGACGCCGCCGCCGAGTGATCGTCGGCCCGCCCGAGAGGGGGCGCCGTGCATCGGCGTCCCCCTTCCGGGGGCTGGCCCTTCGCTGTCTCCAGGGCGGGTAATGGACGTGCCGGGCTCATGCCCGGCTTCAACATTCCAGTTCTAACCATTCAGAGGACACTACCATGGCAGCTATCAGCGCCTCCCAGGTCAAGGAACTGCGCGAGCGCACCGGGCTCGGCATGATGGAGTGCAAGAAGGCGCTCACCGAAGCCGGCGGTGACATCGATACCGCGATCGAGAACCTTCGCAAGAACTCCGGTCTCAAGGCCGCCAAGAAGGCCGGTCGCACCGCCGCCGAGGGCGCCGTTGTGACTCGCATCGCCGAGGACGGCAGCTACGGCGTGATGGTCGAGATCAACTCCGAGACCGACTTCGTCGCCCGCGACGACAACTTCAAGGCTTTCGCTGACCAGGTTGCCGACGCCTTCTTCGCCGCCAAGAGCGAAGACGTCGCTGCCGTCATGGCAGGCGATCTGGAGGCCGCTCGCGAGCAGCTGGTGCAGAAGATCGGCGAGAACATCGGCGTGCGCCGTAGCGTCGTCGTCGAGGCGCCGGAAGGCGCTCGCGTGGGTGCCTACGTCCACGGTGGCCGCATTGGCGTGCTGACCGTCATCAAGGGCGGTACCGCCGAGGCCGCCAAGGACGTCGCCATGCACGTGGCCGCCATCAACCCGGCCGTTGCCCTGCCGGAAGACATGCCGCAGGACAAGCTGGACGCCGAGAAGGCGATCATCCTGGCCCAGCCGGACATGGCCGGCAAGCCGGAGCAGATTGCCGAGAAGATGGTCCAGGGTCGCCTCAAGAAGTACCTGGCCGAAAACAGCCTGACCGAGCAGCCCTTCGTCAAGGACCCCAACCAGAGCGTTGCCGAGTACGTCAAGGCCGCCGGTGGCGAGGTCGTTGGCTTCACCCGCTTCGAAGTGGGCGAGGGCATCGAGAAGGAAGAGGTCGACTTCGCCAAGGAAGTCATGGAACAGGCCAAGCGCAGCTAAGCCGGCGTCGGTTCCTGAGTGAAGATGGCGTGCGCGCGAGCGCACGCCTTCGCGTATCCGGTCGGTGCATCCGGCCATCCAGATTCCTCGAGTTTCCGGGAGACACGCCATGAGCAGTGCCGAGCACGTTCCTCTCAAGTCCGACAAGCCTCGTGCCGAGGTGTCGAAGTACAAGCGCATCCTGCTCAAGCTCTCCGGCGAAGCCCTGACCGGGGATGCCGAGTTCGGCATTGACCCGAAGGTGCTGGATCGCATGGCACTAGAGATCGGGCAGCTGGTCGGCATCGGCGTTCAGGTCGGCATCGTGGTCGGCGGCGGCAACCTGTTCCGCGGGGCCGCCCTGCACGAGGCGGGCATGGAGCGGGTCACCGGTGACCACATGGGCATGCTGGCCACGGTGATGAACGCCCTGGCCATGCGTGACGCTCTGGAACGCTCCAATATCCGCTCTCGGGTGATGTCGGCGATCCCCATGAGCGGCGTGGTGGAGCACTATGATCGCCGGACGGCGATTCGCTACCTGACCTCCGGCGACGTGGTGCTGTTTTCCGCCGGTACCGGTAACCCCTTCTTCACCACGGATTCCGCGGCCTGCCTGCGCGGCATCGAGATCGATGCCGACGTGGTGGTCAAGGCCACCAAGGTGGATGGGGTGTACGACAAGGATCCGGTCAAGCACGCCGATGCGGTCAAGTACGACCAGCTGTCCTATGATGACGCGCTCGACCAGAAGCTTGGCGTCATGGATTTGACCGCCATCTGCCTGGTGCGTGACCATGACATGCCGGTTCGCGTGTTCAACATGAACAAGCCGGGAGCGCTGCTGAACCTGGTGGTGGGCGGCCGGGAAGGCACGCTGATTGATAGAGGGTGAAATCGTGATTGACGAGATCCAGAAGGACGCAGAAAGCCGCATGAAGAAGAGCCTCGACGCTCTTCATCACAACTTCAACAAGATCCGCACCGGCCGGGCGCATCCCAGCATCCTGGATGCGGTGACCGTCGATTACTACGGTGGCCAGGTGCCTATCAACCAGGTGGCCTCGGTCAACATCGAGGACGCCCGGACCCTGACCGTGGTGCCCTGGGAACAACAGATGGTGCCGAAGGTCGAGAAGGCCATCCTGACCGCCGAGCTGGGCCTCAATCCGGCCAGTGCCGGCAACGTCATCCGGGTGCCGATGCCGATGCTGACAGAGGAAACCCGCAAGGGTTACATCAAGCAGGCTCGCCAGGAGGCCGAGAACGCCAGGGTTGCCGTGCGCAACGTGCGGCGTGATGCCAACGGTGACATCAAGTCGTTGCTCAAGGAAAAGGACATCACCGAGGACGAGCAGCGTCAGGCCGAGGAGGCCATCCAGAAGCTCACCGACAAGATCGTCGGCGAGATCGACAAGGCGCTGGAATCCAAGGAACACGACCTGATGCAGGTCTGAGGACGGCTCGGCGGCACCGTCGGGTGCCGCCGTTCACGGAATGCCACCGTCCCACCCGCCATGCGAGAGACCATGACGTCACCCCAGTCTCCACAGCCCCGTGCCGACGGGGGCGCCCTGCCACAGCATGTGGCCATCATCATGGACGGCAACAATCGCTGGGCCAAGGCGCGCGGCATGTCCGGCGTGCGTGGCCATCATGCCGGCGTCGAGTCGGTGCGTGCCGTCATTCGCCGAGCTGCCGAGCGTGGCATAGAGACCCTGACGCTGTTCGCCTTTTCCAGCGAAAACTGGAAGCGACCCGCCGTCGAGGTCAATGCCCTGATGGAGCTGTTCCTGATGGCGCTGAAACGCGAGGTCAAGAAGCTCCACCAGCATGGTATTCGCCTCTCGGTGATCGGCGACCGTGAGGGCTTCTCCGAGGCGATCCAGAAGCACATCGCCCAGGCCGAGGAGCTCACCGTCGACAACCGGGGCCTGCACCTGGTGATCGCCGCCAACTACGGTGGGCGCTGGGATATCGCCCAGGCCGCCCAACGGCTGGGGCGCCGGGTTGCCGACGGTGAGTTTTCCGCCGAGGACATCGACGAGGAGGCGCTCGACGCCGAGCTGGGCCTGGTGCCGGCGGTAGACCTGTGCATTCGTACCAGCGGCGAGCAGCGCATCTCCAATTTCCTGCTCTGGCAACTGGCCTATGCCGAACTCTATTTTACCCCGGTGCTGTGGCCCGACTTCGGTGCCGAGGCCTTCGATGCGGCGTTGGCCGACTTCAGCGGCCGCAAGCGACGCTTCGGCATGACCGACGAGCAAGTCGAGGCCCAGGGTGCTTAAGCAACGTATTCTCACCGCCGCCTGGCTACTGCCGTTGGCGCTGGCCGGCCTGTTCGGGCTGTCCGGCGGTGCCTTCGCGGCCTTCACCGCGGCCATTGTGCTGCTTGGCGCCTGGGAGTGGGCCAACCTGGCCGGTCTCGAGCGCGGCGGCAAGCGCCTGGCCCCGGTGGTCGGCCTCGGAGCGCTGATAGCGCTGTTTTATCTGGCTGACTGGCGGCTCGCGCACTGGCCGCTGTGGCTCGGCGCCGTGGGCTGGCTGGTCAATTTCACCTGGGTGGTCGGCTATCCGGCACGCCTCGAACAATGGCGCAGCACTACGATGCGCCTTGTCATGGGGTTGTGGGTGCTGATGCCCGCCTGGATCGGTTTCAACGTGCTGCGCGACGCCGGTGCCGCCTGGCTGCTGTTCGTACTGTTGCTGGTCTGGGGTGCCGACATCGGTGCCTACTTCGTCGGCAAGTCCCTGGGGCGGCGCAAGCTGGCGCCTCGCGTCAGCCCGGGCAAGACCTGGGAAGGGGTGGCCGGAGGCCTGGCGGTGACGGCGTTGCTGGCGCTGGCCTTCGCCGCTTGGCAGTCGTTGTCGATGGGTGCCACCCTGGCGCTGCTGGCTACCACCGCCGTGGTCACTCTGGCCTCGGTGGTCGGTGATCTGCTGGAGAGCATGCTCAAGCGCCATCGCGGGATCAAGGATTCCAGCCAGCTGCTGCCTGGCCACGGCGGTGTGCTCGACCGCATCGACAGCCTCACCGCGGCGGCGCCGCTGTTCGCGCTCGTTCATTCGGCAGGGCTCTGGTCATGAGTGCACCCCGTGCCGTTACCGTACTGGGTGCCACGGGCTCCATCGGCGCCAGCACCCTGGACGTCATTGCGCGACATCCCGAGCGCTATCGGGTCCATGCGCTGACCGCCCATCGTTCCCGTGAGACGCTGCTGGCCCAGTGCCGGGTGCATGCACCGGCGCTGGCCGTGCTCGACCGCGAGCCAGATGCCGTGTGGCTGCGCGAGCAGCTGCGCGAGGCGGGGCTCGCCACCGAGGTCCGGGTCGGTCGCGACGCGCTGGTCGAGGTCAGCGAGGCGCCCGAGGTGGAGATCGTCATGGCGGCCATCGTCGGCGCCGCCGGCCTGTTGCCGACGCTGGCCGCGGTGCGTGCCGGCAAGCGCGTGCTGTTGGCCAACAAGGAAGCCCTGGTGATGTCCGGGGCGCTGTTCATGGATGCCGTAAGGCACTGTGAGGCGACCCTGCTGCCGATCGATTCCGAACATAATGCCATCTATCAGTGTCTACCCGTCGAGCATCGTGGCGGGCTGGCGCGTCACGGCGTCACCCAGCTGTTGCTGACCGCTTCCGGTGGCCCCTTCCGAGGCTGGTCGCGTGAGGCGTTGGCGGGGGTCACCCCCGAGCAGGCCTGTGCCCATCCCAACTGGTCGATGGGGCGCAAGATCTCGGTGGACAGCGCCACCCTGATGAACAAGGGGCTCGAGCTGATCGAGGCATGCTGGCTGTTCGACGCCGGCCCCGAGCAGGTCCAGGTGGTGGTGCACCCCCAGAGCGTCATCCACTCCATGGCCGCCTACAGTGATGGCTCGGTGCTGGCGCAGCTGGGTAACCCGGACATGCGCACTCCGATCGCCTTCGGGCTGGCCTGGCCGGAGCGCATCGACGCCGGCGTCGAGGCCTTGGATCTGTTTCAGGTGGCGCGGCTCGACTTCGAGCCCGCGGACGAGGCCGCCTTTCCTTGCCTGCGCCTCGCACGAGACGCCATGGCCGACGGCGGTACGGCGCCGGCGATCCTCAATGCCGCCAATGAAGTGGCCGTATCGGCCTTCCTCGACGGGACGCTGGGCTTTGCCGAGATCGGCGAGCTGGTAGCCCGGGTTCGCGACGCCTGCCCGGTTACCCCCGCCGACGAGCTGGAGGGTATCCTCGCCGCCGATGACAGCGCCCGCCGCAAGGCGCGGGCCTGGCTGGCGTGCCGCTGAACCCTTGTTGACCGCCATCGGGAGATTGCCATGGGTCTGATCCAGAATGTGTTGGCCGTGATCGTGGTCCTCGGCCTGCTGATCACCTTTCATGAGTTCGGCCACTTCTGGGTCGCGCGTCGCTGTGGCGTCAAGGTGCTGCGCTTTTCGGTGGGCTTCGGCAAGCCGCTGTGGTCGCGCGTCGATCGCCACGGCACTGAATTCGCCGTAGCGGCGATCCCGCTGGGCGGCTACGTGAAGATGCTCGACGAGCGTGAGGGGCCGGTAGCGGAAGAAGAGCGCCATCGTGCCTTCAACCAGAAGGGCGTCTGGTCCCGCATCGCTATCGTGGCCGCCGGGCCGCTGGCCAACTTCCTGCTGGCGCTGGTCGCCTACTGGTTGCTGTTCGTGGTCGGCACCACCACCGTGGTGCCGGTGATCGGCGAGGTCGCGCCCGACTCGCCCGCCGCTCGCGGCGGCCTGGTCGCCGGCCAGGAGATTACCGCGGTGCGGGACGAAGCCGTGCATTCCTGGCAGGACATCAACCTCGAACTGGTGGCGGCGATCGGCGCCAGCGGCGAGCTGACAGTGAGCGCCCGTGACGAGGGCGACAGCGTCGCCCGAGAGCATCGCCTGCCGGTGCAGGACTGGCTGGTACGCCAGGATCCGCCCCAACCGCTGGCAAGCCTGGGCATCACGCCCTGGCGGCCGCGGCTGCCGGCGGTGATCGATCAGGTGGTGGACGGTGAGCCTGCAGCGACTGCCGGGCTCCAGTCCGGCGACGAGGTCATGGCGGTGGATGATGAGCCACTGGCCGACTGGAATCGCTTCGTCGAACTGGTACGGGGTCGTCCCGGGGAGACCCTGGCGCTGACCGTGCTGCGTGACGGCGAGCGGCGCTCGCTGTCGCTCACGCCTCGCCCCAACACCCTCGATGACGGTACCACCATCGGGTATGTCGGCGCCGGCGTCGCGTCGGTCGGCTGGCCCGAGGAGTACCGGCGTGAGATCCGCTATGGGCCGCTGGACGCCGTGGGTCAGGCCGTCTCGCGCACCGGCGAGATGACGGTGCTGACCCTGGACGCCATCCGCAAGATGCTGGTCGGCCTCATCTCGCCGTCCAACCTCTCCGGTCCGATCACCATCGCCCGTATCGCCGGTGACTCGGCACGTTCCGGGCTGGAGAGCTTCGTCAGTTTCCTGGCCTACCTGTCGATCAGCCTCGGGGTGCTCAACTTGCTGCCGATTCCGGTGCTTGATGGCGGGCACCTGCTCTACTATCTGGTCGAGGTGGTGCGCGGGCGGCCAGTATCGGAGCGGGTACAGGCTGTGGGCCTGCGAATCGGGCTGGCGCTGGTTGGCACCTTGATGCTGATGGCGCTGTATTTCGACCTGATGCGGCTGTGATGGGCCGAGGCGCGGCTTGTCAGTTACCCATGCGAATGTATAAGGTGCCTGTCTGGACAGGTAGGCAGACCAACGCGAGCGAATCGACTGCATGAAGATCAAGACCATCGGACTGGCGGCGCTGCTGCTCGCCGGTGCCGCCAGCGGCACGGCACAAGCGGAATCCTTCGACGTAACGGACATACGAGTGGAGGGCCTGCAGCGTGTGTCGGCGGCCTCCGTCTTCAATGCCTTCCCTGTCAACGCTCCCGACCGCGTCGACGAGCGTGAGCTGGCAGAGGCCGCCAAGGCGCTGTTCGCCACCGGCCTGTTCGAGGACATCCAACTGGCCCGCGAAGGCAACGTACTGATCATCGAGGTGGAAGAGCGCCCCACCATTACCCGCCTCAACATCGAAGGCAACAGCCAGATCCCCGAAGAAGAGCTGCGTCGCGGTCTGCGTGAGGCCGGTCTCGACGAGGGGCAGGTGCTGCAGCTTTCCACCCTCGAGGAAATCCAACGCGAGCTGTCCGGGGTCTACCAGGCCCAGGGCCGCTACAGCGCCAGCATCGGCACCGAGGTCGAAGAGCTCGGCGAGGGGCGCGTTCAGGTCAACATCGACATCGACGAAGGTGCGGTGGCCAAGATCCGCCAGATCAACATCGTCGGCAATCAGGCCTTCGACGACGAGACCCTGCGCGAGGTCTTCGAGCTGGAGGATCGTCCGAGCTGGTTCTTCGGCTGGTTCTCCAGCGACCAGTATTCCCGTCAGGCGCTGTCCGGCGACCTGGAGCGACTGCGCTCCTACTACCTGGATCGCGGCTATGTGAACTTCAATATCGACTCCACCCAGGTGGCCATCGGTCCCGACAAGTCGAAAATCTTCGTCACCATCAACGTCAGCGAGGGCGAGCGCTATCGCCTCGGCGACATCGATTTCGTCGGTGACCTGCGCATTCCCGAGCGTGAGGCCCGTGGGCTGCTCCAGGTCGAGTCCGATCAGATCTTCTCGCGCAGCGATGTGACGGCCTCGGCCGAGGCGCTGCGCTCGCGGCTCGGCGCCGAGGGTTTCGCCTTCGCCAACATCGATGGCATCCCCGAAACGCGCTCGGACGGCACCGTCGACCTGACCTTCCGGGTCGAGCCAGGTCGCCGGGCCTACGTGAGGCGCATCGAGTTCGTCGGCAATACCACCACCCAGGACGAGGTGCTGCGCCGTGAGATGATCCAGATGGAGGGCGCACCGGCCTCCACCGAGTCGATCAGCCAGTCCCGCCAGCGCCTGGAGCGACTGGGCTTCTTCAAGCAGGTCGAGGTTCAGACCGAGCCGGTGCCCGGTGCCCAGGATCAGCTCGATGTCACCTATACCGTGGAGGAGCAGCCGTCTGGCTCGATCTCGGCGAGTATCGGCTTCTCCCAAAGCGCGGGGGTCATCTACGGTGCCTCGCTGTCGCAGAACAACTTCCTGGGCACCGGCAATCGGGTCAACATCGGCGCCCAGCGCAGCGACACCTACACCAGTCTGAACTTCGGCTTCACCGATCCCTACTGGACCCTCGACGGCATCTCCCGCGGCTACAACCTGTTCTATCGGGAGACCGACTACGAGGATTCCGATATCTCGACCTACTCGACCGATGCCTATGGCGGCGGCATCAATTTCGGTTATCCGATCAACGAGCTGACCCGGCTCAACTTCGGCGCCGACATCGAAGACCTGACCATCGAGACCTACAGAGACACGGCCTCCGAGATCCAGCGCTACGTGCAGGAGCAAGGTGACAATGCCCAGACGCTGAAGTTGACCGCCAGTTGGACGCGCAACAATCTCAACCGCGGCATCATGCCCACCGCCGGCAACTACCAGCGCCTGTCACTGGAGACCGCGGTGCCCGGCAGCGACGCCGAGTATTACAAGCTGCGTGCCCGCGCCCGCCAGTTCTTCCCCTTCAACGAGGAAGAAACCTGGTCGCTCAAGCTGCGCGGCGAGGTCGGCTACGCGGATAGCATCGGCGACGACCCTTATCCGTTCTACGAGAACTTCTTCTCGGGCGGCCTGGGGTCTGTACGTGGCTTCACCGGCAATACCCTGGGGCCTGCGACCACGCCACCGGCGGGCAGCGGCTCCGACGAGGATCGTACCCTTGGCGGCAATATCCTGGTCGAGGGCGGCATGGAGCTGATATTCCCCATGCCGTTCGTCGAGGACAAGCGCTCGGTGCAGCCGTCGCTGTTCCTGGATGCCGGTAACACCTACCTGACCGACTGCTACCCGGTGCTCGATCAGGATGCCGGCCAGGCTCAGTGCGAGTCGGGCGTCGACCTGGGCGAGCTGCGCTATAGTGCGGGGCTGGGGATTTCCTGGCTGACGCCGGTGGGGCCGCTGACCTTCAGCGTCGCCGAGCCGCTCAACGAGAAGGAAGGCGATGACACCCAGTTCTTCCAGTTCTCGCTGGGGCAGTCTTTCTGACCCGGCCCGACGATGGGAAGGCGTGTCGCCTGCGCCAGAACGCTCGGCGCTGTGGGCTGACGGTCGTCTCGGCCTGCGTGCTGCCTGTCCAGGGCGCCGAGGCTGCCACGCCTGCACGGCGGGCGGCCTTGGCCGATGCCGGAGGTTTCCTGCGCATCGGGGTCGCTGCCCGGTCAGATGCGTGAGGTGATCCTCGTTTCGCTCGACTGAGAAGGGGCGGCCCAAGGATGGTGTCGAGCGATCTCCGAACGGGTACGCCGATCAGTGGTCCATGGGGGGCCATCGGGGCAGGCTCCTGCCCTATCGAACGTGGCGATCGCGGACGGCCCGGGGGTCGAACACCGTCATCGCAGAGTGTTTTCTCAACCGACACCGGGTTCCCATGACTCAAGATTCTCCTACCCTGACGCTGGCCGAGATTGCCGCGCAACTGGGGGCCGGCCTCCAGGGCGACGGCGAACGCCGCGTGCGGGGCCTGGCCACGCTGCGTGACGCCGGGCCCGATCAGATCGCCTTCCTGGCCAATCGCGCCTACCTCAAGGACCTCGCCGTCACCCGGGCGGCGGCTGTGCTGCTGCACGCCAGCCATGCCGAGGCGTGTCCGACTGCCTGCCTGACCCTGGACAACCCTTATCTGGGCTATGCCGAGCTGTCGCGGCTGTTCGATCCCCTGGCGAACCGAGAGGTACACGGCATCCATCCCTCGGCGGTGGTCGCCGAAGACGCAACGCTGGGAGAAGGCGTCTCCATCGGCCCCCAGGCGGTGATCGAATCCGGTGTCGAGCTCGCCGAGGGCGTGGTCGTCGGGCCCGGCAGCGTGGTCGGTGCCGACAGCCGTATCGGCGCCCATTCGCGGCTGCATGCCAACGTCACCGTCTATCATGGGGTGGAGATCGGCGCGCGGGTCATCCTGCATAGCGGCTGTGTGATTGGCGGCGACGGTTTTGGCTTCGCCCATGATGGTGCCGGATGGCACAAGATCGCACAGCTCGGCGGGGTAGTGCTGGGCGACGGCGTCGAAGTGGGCAGTTGCTCGAGCATTGATCGCGGCGCGCTGGGCGACACCGTGATCGGCGAGGACGTCAAGATCGACAGCCAGGTACAGATCGCCCACAACGTTCAGATCGGCGACCACAGCGCCCTGGCCGGCTGCGTGGGCATAGCCGGCTCCACTCGAGTGGGGCGCCACTGCATGCTGGGCGGCGGCGTGGGGTTGTCCGGCCACTTGACGATCTGCGATGGCGTCCAGGTCACGGGCATGAGCCTGGTCACCAACTCGATCCACGAGCCCGGGATCTACTCTTCCGGGACCGGCGCCATGGAGAACGCCCAGTGGCGTCGAAACGCGGTGCGCTTCAAGCAGCTCGACGATATCGCACGTCGCCTGCAGCGCCTGGAAAAAGCCGGGCGCGACGCTTGAGGCCCCCTAACGGGGCGGTATAATCCCCCGCCCGTCGCCGCGTGGCGGCGACGGTCGTGCCCGCATTGCGGAGCGGGCATCCTGTCATTTCAGAGGTCGCTACGATGGTAATGGACATCAACGAGATTCGTGAGTATCTGCCCCACCGCTATCCTTTCCTGCTGGTGGACAGGGTGACGGAGCTTGCCCTTGGCGAATCCATCGTTGCCTACAAGAATGTCAGCATCAACGAGCCGTTTTTCAATGGCCATTTCCCGCACCACCCGATCATGCCAGGCGTGCTGGTGATCGAGGCCCTGGCCCAGGCCTGCGGTATCCTGGGCTTCAAGACGGTCAACAAGCTGCCCGCTGACGGCTATGTCTACTACCTGGTCGGTAGCGATAACGTGCGCTTCAAGCGTCCGGTGATGCCCGGTGACCAGCTGGAACTGCGTGCCGACGTGATCCGCGAGAAGCGCGGCATCTGGAAGTTCAGCTGCAAGGCCAGCGTGGCCGGCGAGGTGGCCTGCGAGGCCGAGATCATCTGTGCCGAGAGGAAGGTCGCTTGATTCATCCTACCGCCATCGTAGACCCGGGGGCGCGCCTGGCCGATGACGTCGAGGTCGGGCCCTTCAGCGTGATCGGCGCCGACGTCGAGATCGGTGCCGGATCGCGGATTGGCCCCCACGCGGTGATCCAGGGCCCCACGGTGCTTGGTCAGCGCAATCGAGTGTTCCAGTTCGCCTCGGTCGGCGAGGAATGCCAGGACAAGAAGTATGCCGGCGAACCCACCCGACTGGTGATGGGCGACGACAACGTCGTGCGCGAGGGCGTGACCCTGCATCGCGGCACCGTCCAGGATCGCGGCGAGACCACCATCGGTTCACGCAACCTGTTCATGGCCTATGTTCACGTCGGCCACGACTGCGTGATCGGCGACGACTGCATCCTGGCCAACCAGGTGACCCTGGCCGGCCACGTCAAGCTGGGCGATTTCGCGATCATCGGTGGCCTGTCGGCCATTCACCAGTTCTGCCACTTCGGTGAACATGCCATGGCCGGCGGCGGCTCGATCATCACCAAGGACACCCCGGCCTACGTGATGATCAACGGCAATCCGGCGGCGGCCCACGGCCTCAACCTGATCGGCCTGCGTCGCCGTGGCTTCTCCAACGAGGCCATCCGCGCCCTGGGCGAAGCCTACAAGCTGGTCTATCGTCAGGGCATGACCGTGGAGCAGGCGCTCACCGAGATCCGCACGCGCTATGCGCTGCCGGAGACCGAAACGTTCGCCGCCTCCATCGAGGTCTCGACCCGCGGCATCGTGCGCTGAGCGTCATGACCATCGCGCGCGTCTATCTGGTGGCTGGCGAGCTATCCGGCGATATCCTCGGGGCCGGCCTGATGCGCGAGCTCAAGGCGCGCCATCCCGGCGTCGCTTTTCGTGGTATCGGCGGTCCGCGCATGATCGGCGAAGGCATCGACAGCCGCTTTCCCCTGGAAACCCTTTCAGTGATGGGGCTGGTCGAGGTGCTCAAGCACCTGCCCGGCCTGGTGCGGGTGCGTCGAACGCTGCGCCGGGACGCCCTGGCCTGGAAGCCCGACATCGTGATCGGCATCGACGCGCCGGACTTCAACCTGGGGCTCGAGCGCCAGCTGCGTGAGGCCGGCCTGACCACCGCCCACTACGTCAGCCCCTCCGTGTGGGCCTGGCGCCAGGGACGGGTCAAGGGCATCGCCCGATCGGTGGATGCCATGCTGACCTTCCTGCCCTTCGAGGCCGCCTTCTACGCTCGCCACCGGGTGCCGGTGGCGTTCGTCGGCCATCCGCTGGCCGACGAACTGCCGCTGGTGAATGATCGGGCCGCCGCCCGGAAGGCCCTGGGGCTGCCTGCCTCGGAGCAGCCGGGCGAGTCACCGCTGCTGGCCGTGTTGCCCGGCTCCCGGGCCAACGAGATCCGCTTCCTGGGAGCGACCTTCCTGGACGCCGCCGAGCGCCTGTGTCGCGAGCGCGAGACGCTGCGCGTGGTCATCCCCGCCGCCACCCTGGCGCGTCGGGTCGAGCTCACGGCGCTGCTCGAGGACCGTGCGGCGCTGCGTGAGCGGGTGGTGCTGGTCGACGGTCGCTCCCGGGAGGCCATGGTGGCCGCCGACGCCGTGCTGCTGGCCTCCGGCACCGCGGCGCTGGAGGCCATGCTCTGCCACCGCGCCATGGTGGTGGCCTACCGCATGGCGCCGATGACCCACTGGCTGGCCAGGCGACTGGTCAAGACCGAGTGGATCTCGCTGCCCAACCTGATCGCCCGGGAGACCCTGGTGCCGGAGCTGATCCAGGACGCGGCGAACCCCGAGGCCATCGCCGCCGAGCTTGCCGGGCTACTCGACGACGCCGAGACGCGCCACGCACTCGAGACGCGCTTCGCGGCCATGCATGCCGAGCTGCAGCGCGATGCCAGCCGCCGTGCGGTGGACGCCGTCGAGGCGCTGGTGACACGCCGCGCGCTGCCCGCGTCGGTGGCCCCTGACGCGCAGGAGGGCGCATGAAGGCCGAGGACTTTCCGCCGCTGGTCGTGGACTATCGCGGCACGCGGCTGGCCGGCGTCGACGAGGTGGGACGCGGGCCCCTGGTAGGGCCGGTAGTGGCGGCGGCGGTGATGCTCGACCCGGCCGACCCCATCGACGGGCTCACCGATTCCAAGAAGCTGTCCGCCAAGCGTCGCGAGGCGCTGGATGTCGAGATCCGCTCCCGCGCCCTGGCCTTCGCGGTGGCCGAGGCCAGCCCCGACGAGATCGACACGCTCAATATCTATCACGCCACGCACCTGGCCATGCGCCGCGCCATCGATGCGCTGTCGCCTGCCGCGGAGTACCTGCTGGTGGACGGTAATCGCCTGCCGGGTCATCATGTGCCGGGCCAGGCGGTGGTCAAGGGCGATGCCCGCCACCCGGCGATCGCCGCGGCCTCGATCCTGGCCAAGGTGGCCCGCGATGCCGGCATGCTGGCGCTGGATGCCCGCCATCCGGATTACGGCTTCGCCCGTCACAAGGGCTATCCGACGCCCGAACACCTGGCGGCCCTGACGCGCCTTGGCGCGCTGCCCGAGCATCGACGCTCCTTCGCGCCGGTCAAGCGCCAGCTGGCCCTGCTCTAGGGTCGATAGCGCCAGCATCGACGCCCCGATTTCCTGTTCACCAACGCTCCGAGTCCCTCATGACCGCTCCCTTCGTTCATCTTCGTGTGCACAGCGAATTCTCCCTGGTCGATGGCCTGGTGCGTCTCAAGCCGCTGATCAAGGCGGCGGGCAGCCAGGGTGTGCCGGCGGTGGCGCTCACCGACGAGGCCAATCTCTTCGCCCTGGTCAAGTTCTATACCGGCGCCCAGGGGGCTGGCCTCAAGCCGATCATCGGCGGTGACTTCTGGCTCGCCAATCCCCACGACGAGGCGCACCCTTACCGGCTGACGCTGCTGGCGATGAACGACGTCGGCTACCGCAATCTCACCGAGCTGATCTCGCGGGGCTGGATGGAAGGCCAGAAGGATGGCCAGGGGCTGCTGGAGCGGCGCTGGGTTCTCGAGCAGAGCGAGGGGCTGATCGCGCTTTCCGGCGGCCGCGAGGGCGACGTCGGTCGCCATCTGCTGACCGACCATCACGCCGAGGCGCGGGCCCTGCTCGAGGAATGGCAGGCCGCCTTCCCGGGGCGCTACTACCTGGAGCTGACCCGCACCGGGCGGGCGCTGGAGGAGGAGTGCGTACACCTCTCGGTGGATCTGGCCGTGGCGACCGACACTCCGGTGGTGGCCACCAACGACGTGCGCTTCCTCGAACGCGAGGACTTCTGGGCCCATGAGACCCGGGTCTCGATCGGCGAGGGCAAGGCCCTGGACGACCCGCGTCGCGAGCGTCGCTACACCGAGGAACAGTACTTCAAGAGCCCCGAGGAAATGGCCGAGCTGTTCGCGGACATCCCCGAAGCGCTGGAAAACAGCGTGATGATCGCCGCGCGCTGCAACGTCGACGTGCGCCTGGGCGAGATCTTCCTGCCGGAGTACGGCATCCCCGAGGGCATGACCCAGGAGGAGTTCTTCCGCAAGATCTCCCACGACGGTCTGACCGAGCGTCTGGACTTCCTCTACCCGGCGGAAAACTACCCCCGCGACGGCGCCGAGTACGCCGAGATCGATGCTCGCTACCGCAAGCGGCTCGACTTTGAGCTCGACATCATCCTGCAGATGGGCTTTCCGGGCTATTTCCTGATCGTGATGGACTTCATCCAGTGGGCCAAGGACAACGACGTCCCGGTGGGCCCGGGACGGGGGTCCGGTGCCGGCTCGCTGGTGGCCTACGCCCAGAAGATCACCGATCTGGATCCGCTTGAGTACGACCTGCTGTTCGAGCGCTTCCTCAACCCGGAGCGGGTCTCGATGCCCGACTTCGACGTCGACTTCTGCATGGAGAAGCGCGACCGGGTGATCGACTACGTGGCCGAGCGCTATGGCCGCGACGCCGTCTCGCAGATCGTCACCTTCGGCACCATGGCCGCCAAGGCGGTAGTGCGCGACGTGGCCCGCGCCCAGGGCAAGCCCTACTCGCTGGGCGACAAGCTCTCCAAGCTGATTCCCTTCGAAGTCGGCATGACGCTGGCCAAGGCGATCGAGGACGAACCCCAGCTCAAGGACTTCCTCGAGGCCGACGAGGAAGCCCAGGAAATCTGGGACATGGCGGTGAAACTCGAGGGCATCACCCGCGGCACCGGCAAGCACGCCGGCGGCGTGGTGATCGCGCCGACCAAGCTCACCGACTTCTCGCCGCTGCTGTGCGACGAGGACGGTAACGGGCTGGTGGTGCAGTTCGACAAGAACGACATCGAGGACGCCGGGCTGGTCAAGTTCGACTTCCTGGGCCTGCGCACCCTGACCATCATCGACTGGGCGCTGGAGATGGTCGACAAGGTTCGCGCCGTGGAAGGGCAGGGGCCGCTCGACATCGACGGCATCCCGCTGGACGACAAGCCGACCTTCGAGATGCTCAAGAAGGCCGAGACCACGGCGGTGTTCCAGCTCGAATCCCGCGGCATGAAGGAGCTGATCAAGCGCCTGCTGCCAGACTCGCTGGAGGACATGATCGCCCTGGTGGCGCTGTTCCGCCCCGGGCCGCTGCAGTCGGGCATGGTCGACGACTTCATCAACCGCAAGCACGGCCGGGCCGAGATCTCCTATCCCCATCCGGACTACCAGCACGAGTTGCTCAAGCCGGTGCTCGAGCCCACCTACGGCATCATCCTGTACCAGGAGCAGGTGATGCAGATCGCTCAGGTGATGGCCGGCTACAGCCTGGGCCAGGCCGACATGCTGCGTCGCGCCATGGGCAAGAAGAAGCCCGAGGAGATGGCCAAGCAGCGGGCCGGCTTCATGGAAGGCTGTGCCGAGAACGGTATCGACAAGGATCTCGCGGGCAATATCTTCGACCTGGTGGAAAAATTCGCCGGCTACGGCTTCAACAAGTCGCACTCCGCGGCCTATGGCCTGGTGTCGTATCAAACCGCTTGGTTAAAAGCCCATTACCCTGGGCCCTTTATGGCGGCGGTGATGTCCACCGAGATGGACAACCTCGACAAGGTGGTGCCGCTGATCGAGGAGTGTCGCCATCTCAAGCTCACGGTGACCCCGCCGGACGTCAACGTCGGTGGCTACAAGTTCACCGTCGACGACGAGGGGCGCGTGGTCTATGGCCTGGGCGCCATTCGCGGCGTCGGCGAAGGCCCGATCGGTGCCATCGTCGAGGCCCGCCAGGAGGGCGGCGCCTTCCGCGACCTGTTCGATTTCTGCAAGCGGGTCGACCCCAAGCGCATGAACAAGCGCACCCTGGAGGCGCTGATCCGTTCCGGGGCGCTGGACAACCTGGGGCCGAGCCGCGCGGTGATGGCCGCCTCGCTGGAGGCTGCCCTCAAGGCCGCGGCCCAGAACCAGGCCAACCAGAACCTGGGCATGATGGACATGTTCGGCGAGGCCTTTGCCGCCTCGGACGAGGAGGCCGACAGCGACGTCTATGCCGACTATCGCCGGGTGCGCGACTGGACCGACAAGGAGCGCCTGGCCGGCGAGAAGGATACCCTGGGGCTCTATCTCACCGGCCACCCCATCGACGAGTACGAGAAGGAACTGGAGCGCTTCGTCTCCACGCGCATCGCCGATCTCAAGCCGTCCCGGGAACCCCAGCGGGTCGCCGGGCTGGTGGTGGGCATGCGCACCATGAAGTCCAAGCGCGGCGATACCATGGCCTTCGTCACCCTGGATGATCGTACCGGGCGCATCGAGGCCTCGCTGTTCGGCGAGCTGTTCGATGCCGTGCGCGGACAGCTCGATACCGACCAGGTGCTGATCGTCGAGGGCGAAGTGCAGAGCGACGACTATTCGGGGGGGCTGCGCCTGCGCGGCAAGGAGATCACGCCCATGGTCGAGGCGCGCACCCGCTATGGCCAGGCGGTGGAGCTGGCGCTGGATGGCGAGAAGGCCAACGGCCGTCTGGTGGACAGCCTGCGCGACAGCCTGGCCCCCTATCGCAACGACGCCGGGCTGCCGGTGCGACTGCGCTATCGAAACCCCGAAGCCAGCGGCTGGCTGGAGCTGGCCGAAGAGTGGAAGGTCACCCCCTCCGACGAGCTGCTGATCGCCCTGCGCGAGGTCGAGGGCCAGGACGGCGTGCGGCTGCGCTACCGTTGAGACCGCGAGAACACTGGGCCGTGAGAACAGACAATGTGCATCCGCCCTGGCCCGCCTTGCGTGGACGTGTCAGGGTGCGATAATGCACTGCATTTGACGCTTCCCCCCGGTCGCCTCTCCGGCCGACGAGACAAGGCTAGCCCATGAACCCCAACTACCTAGACTTCGAACAGCCCATCGCCGAGCTCCAGGCCAAGATCGAGGAACTGCGCCTGGTCGGCAACGACAGCCAGGTCAACCTGAGCGACGAGATCGGCCGGCTCGAGGAGAAGAGTCGCAAGCTGACCGAGTCGATCTTCAAGGATCTGACGCCGTGGCAGGTGTCCCAGCTGTCGCGCCACCCGCAGCGGCCCTACACCCTCGACTATCTGGACTACGTCTTCACCGACTTCGACGAGCTGCACGGCGATCGCAACTTCGCCGATGACGCCGCCATCGTTGGTGGCGTGGCCAGGCTCGATGACAAGCCGGTGATGGTCATCGGTCACCAGAAGGGCCGCGACGTCAAGGAGAAGGTGCGCCGCAACTTCGGCATGCCGCGCCCCGAGGGCTACCGCAAGGCCTGCCGTCTGATGGAGATGGCCGAGCGCTTCAAGATGCCGGTGCTGACCTTCATCGACACCCCGGGCGCCTATCCGGGCATCGACGCCGAGGAGCGCGGCCAGAGTGAAGCGATCGCCTACAACCTGGCGGTGATGTCGCGGCTCAAGACGCCGATCGTTGCCACCGTGGTGGGCGAGGGCGGCTCCGGCGGCGCGCTGGCCATCGGCGTCTGCGACGAGCTGGCCATGCTGCAGTATTCCACCTATTCGGTGATTTCTCCCGAAGGCTGCGCCTCCATCCTGTGGAAGAGCGCGGAGAAGGCGTCAGATGCCGCCCAGGCCATGGGTATCACCGCCGAGCGCCTCAAGGAGCTGGGCTTCGTCGATACCCTGATCCCCGAGCCGCTCGGTGGCGCCCATCGCCAGCCGAGGGGCACCGCCGAGCGCATCCGCACCGCCCTGACGGAGAGCCTCGACCGGTTGGGTGGCATGGAGACCGATGAGCTGCTCGAGCGGCGGTACCAGCGGCTGATGTCCTACGGCGCTCCTGTGTAAAGCCCTTTCTGCGCTCGGCCATACGGCGTTAAAAATCGGCTCAAAGTACTCATTTACTAACTTGTAAACTCCGTCTTTTCGCCGATTTTTGCCTTGTCTTGCCTTCGCTCGAAGAGGGCGCTGGCTCTGAGGGGCATTCGCTGCCGGTATCTGGCTTGGGGAAGTTTTCCCTTCAACATGCCTGAGCGGTCTCCCTGTCCATGAGCCTCTCGTCTTCTCCCCTGCAACGCACGATCGACCGCGCCCTGGCCCAGACCCCGCCGGGGCGCGGTGTCTGGGTGGCGCTGTCCGGCGGGCTCGATTCCGCATTGCTGCTGACCCTGGCTGCGGATGCCTGCCGGCGTTATCCGCGGCCGCTGCGGGCGCTGCACGTGCATCACGGCCTGCAGGCCGCCGGTGACGATTTCGAGCGTCACTGTCGGCGGCTCTGCGCCCGGCTTGGGGTGCCTCTCTACGTGGAGCGCGCGGCGGTCGACGTCTCGGCGGGGCGGGGGTTGGAGGGCGAGGCGCGGGTCGCCCGCTATGCGGCCTTCGCCCGCCGCGTCGGCGCCGGTGAGACCCTGTGGCTGGCCCAGCATCGCGACGACCAGGCCGAGACCTTCCTGCTGGCGGCGCTGCGCGGCGCCGGCCCACGCGGGCTCGGCGCCATGCCGGCGGTGCGAAACCTCGAGGGACGTTGCCTCGTCCGCCCGCTGCTCGACGTCTCTCGCGCGGCGCTGAAGGCCGAGTCCTCGCGTCTGAGGCTTTGCTGGGTCGAGGATCCAAGCAACGCCGACACTCGCCTGGATCGCAACTTCCTGCGCCATCGGGCGCTGCCGCTGCTGGCCGAGCGCTGGCCGGTCGCCGGTGCGTCGCTGGCGCGCAGCGCTCGGCTTGCCGGCGAAGCCGACGGCCTGCTCGAAGAGTTTGCCGCCGAGGATCTGGCTCGGCTCTCCGGCGATCCCGGGCGTTTGCCGGTCGCGGCCCTGTCGCGCCTTTCGCCGCCGCGCCGGCGGCTGCTGATTCGTCACTGCCTGGGTCGGCAGGGAGTGCCATCGCCGCCCGCCGCTCGCCTGGCGACCCTGCTCGAGCAGCTCGAGGCGCGCCGTGACGCCGAGGTGCGTGTCTCCTGGGAAGGCGGCGAGGCGCGTGTCTGGCGGGGCGCGCTCTATCTGCTGGCGCCGGTCGCGTCGCTGCCGGCCGAGTGGCGCGCCGAGTGGGATGGTCGTGCGTCGATTCCCACGCCGCTGGGAATGCTCGTCTCCGAGCTGGTTCGCGAGGACGGGCGGCCGGCGGCGCTGGTGCTGGCGCCGCGACTCGGTGGCGAGCGCCTGCGCCTGGAGGGACGCGGCAATCGTGATATCAAGCGGCTATGCCAGGAGTGGGCATTGCCACCGTGGGAGCGTGCCGGACTGCTGGTGGCCTGGCACGGTGAGCGGGTCGTCGCAGTAGGGCGCCCCTCGGGCTGGCTGGCCTGTGCCGAGGGTTGGCGCCCCGACTGAGCGGACTCAGTCGGTGGCGAGGGCCAGGTTCAGGTCGGCGGCCCGCTGATAGGCGATTTCCTGTTCCAGGTCGGCGAACAGCAGGCTCGGCTCTTCGATGGTCAGGCGCAGGACCAGCGCTTCGCCGTCGACCTCGAGGTCGGGCAGGGCCGGAGGATGCTCGGGCCGAGAGTGGTTGAGAATCACCGCCAGACGCAGCAGGCGGGCCAGCCGTCCATGGGGGCATTGCTCGGCCGTGGGCAGTGCCTGCCACTCCTTGACCGGAAACTTGCGCCGGTGGGCGCGGACCAGGAAGGCCAGCAGCCGTTGCTCCGGCCGTGAGAAACCGGCCAGGTCGGAGTGTTCCAGCAGGTAGGCGCCGTGGCGATGGAACTGGCTGTGGGAAATGGCCAGGCCGATCTCGTGGAGCCGGCTTGCCCACTCGAGAAAGCGCGCCTGGTCGTCGTCCAGTTGCCATGCCTCACGGACCCGGTCGAACAAGGCCAGGGCCGTGGCGGCGACATTGTCGGCCTGCCGGGTATCGACGCCGTAGATTCGCTCGAGATTGGCCAGGGTCTTGAGTCGCGAGTCCTCGGGACTGTTGCGTCCCGCCATGTCGTAGAGCACGCCTTCGCGCAGGGCGCCGTCCGAATAGCGCATCTCCTCCAGCTCGAAGGCCTCGAAGATGGCGCCCAGAATGGCGATGCCGGCGGGGAATACCCTGGCGCGGTCGGCCTTGAGGCCGTCCATGGCAACCTTGTCCAGGCGCTTGCACTTGAGCAGCCGCTTGCGCAGATCCTGCAGGCCCGCGCGAGTGATAACGCCTTCGGGGGACTGGCCGGCGGCGGCAATCGCCGCGGCGGCGGCCTTGATAGTGCCGCTGGAGCCGACCGGATCGCTCCAGCCGAGCTTCTGGAAGGGCTTCTGGATGTTGGCGAGTTCGGACAGCGCGGCCAGCTCGGCGCGGCGCATGCGCTTCTCGGTGAGCTCGCCGGTATCGAAAAAGCGCCGCGTGAAGGTCACGCAGCCCATGCTCAGGCTTTCCAGCGCCTGGGGCTCGAAGTTTTCGCCGATGATGAACTCGGTGGAGCCGCCGCCGATGTCGACGATCAGGCGCCGGCCCTCCTCGGCTACCGCCTGGGCGGCGCCCAGGTAGATGAGACGAGCTTCCTCGCGACCGGCGATGATCTCGATGCGGGTGCCGAGCAGCGCTTCGGCGCGGTCGATAAATTCCTGGCTGTTGTCAGCGTCGCGCAGGGCGTTGGTGCCGACCACCCGCAGGTCTCGCGGCGCGATGCCCTCCAGGAAGGGGGCGAAGCGGGCCAGGCAGTCCAGGGCGCGGGTCATGGCGGCCTCGTCGAGCAGGCCGTCATCGCCGAGGCCGGCCGCCAACTGGACCTTGTCGCCCTGGCGCGCGACCACCTGCAGGCGGTCGTCCTGGTAATTGGCCACCAGCAAATGGAAGCTGTTGGAGCCGAGGTCAATGGCGGCGAGGCGTCGGGGAGCGTGGTCGGGCGTGCCGTTATCGGCGGCGAATCGGTCCTTGGGCGCTGTCATGGCGGGTCCTTCAGGGTGACTGGCCAAAGGTTGCGGGTGCCTATCGGGCTTGTCAATCGCTCTGGCAGAGGACATGCCGGGTATTGCGTTTCGCTTCGGCCTTGACTAGTATCGAGTCGTTCGCCTGTTCCGAATGCTTTCCGACCGCGCATGGCGAGCTCGCCCCGGTCACTTTTCAAGTCGTCAGATAGCCCACTGCAATCAGCCCACGCTGTAGGCCTTCGGCCCGATGCGCTGATTCAGGCGAAAACGAACCTGCTCCCTCGCTTTGAGACTGGCCCGGCATCCCTTCGGTTGCCCGCCGGTGTCCATGAATCGCATTCGACGAGAAGCAGCCTGTCCGGGCTCTGAACGCATCCACGCGGCGTTAACGTCTCGCCTCTTTTCCCATACGGCGCACGACTGCCCGGCTTTCACGAGCAACTTCTGAACACACCGATGAATCTTACCGAACTCAAGCAAAAGCCCGTGCCGGAACTCCTGGAGATTGCCCGCGAGATGGGCATCGACAACCTGGCGCGTTCCCGCAAGCAGGACATCATCTTCGCCATCCTCAAGAAGCACGCCAAGAGCGGCGAGGCCATCTACGGCGATGGCGTGCTGGAGATCCTGCAGGACGGGTTCGGCTTCCTGCGCAGTGCCGACAGTTCCTACATGGCCGGCCCCGATGACATCTACGTGTCGCCCTCTCAGATTCGGCGCTTCAACCTGCGCAAGGGCGACTCCATTTCCGGCAAGATTCGTCCGCCCAAGGAAGGGGAACGTTACTTCGCGCTGTTGAAGGTCAGCGAGATCAACTTCGACAAGCCGGAGAACGCCAAGCACAAGATCCTCTTCGAGAACCTCACGCCGCTGTTCCCCCAGGAGCGGCTGCGCATGGAGATCGGCAACGGCTCCACCGAGGACCTCACGGCACGGATCATCGACCTCACCGCTCCCATCGGCAAGGGCCAGCGCGGCCTGCTCGTCTCGCCTCCCAAGGCGGGCAAGACGCTGATGCTGCAGAACATCGCGACCTCCATCACGCGCAACAATCCCGAGTGCCACCTGATCGTGTTGCTGATCGACGAGCGCCCGGAAGAGGTCACCGAGATGTCACGCACCGTGCGTGGCGAAGTGGTGGCCTCGACCTTCGACGAGCCGCCGGCGCGCCATGTGCAGGTCGCCGAGATGGTGATCGAGAAGGCCAAGCGCCTGGTCGAGCACAAGAAGGACGTGGTGATCCTGCTCGATTCCATCACCCGCCTGGCGCGTGCCTACAACACCGTGGTGCCGTCCTCCGGCAAGGTGCTCACCGGCGGTGTCGATGCCCACGCCCTGGAGAAGCCCAAGCGCTTCTTCGGCGCGGCGCGCAACATCGAGGAGGGCGGCAGCCTGACCATCATCGCCACGGCGCTGGTCGACACAGGCTCCAAGATGGACGAGGTGATCTTCGAGGAGTTCAAGGGCACCGGCAACATGGAGGCCCACCTGGACCGCAAGCTCGCCGAGAAGCGCGTCTACCCGGCCCTCAACATCCGCCGCTCCGGCACCCGCCGCGAGGACCTGATCGCCTCCGAGGACGAGATGCAGCGCATGTGGATCCTGCGCAAGCTGCTCAACCCGATGGACGATACCGCGGCCACCGAGTTCCTGATCGATCGTCTGAAGGATACCAAGACCAACCTCGAGTTCTTCGAGGCCATGAAAAGACGTTGATCCTGGCCTGCTGCGCTCGACGATACGGCGTTGGAAAACAGCTGGTGCGCCAGCTCGGTCAAGCGGCTCATTTACTAGAGTAAACTCCGCACTTTCGCTGTTTTCCGCCTTGTCTCGTCTTCGCTCGCAACGGCCAGCTCTCAACGCCTCGGTGCACGTTGTCTGGAAATGCTTGCTTGCGCGGCGGCCCTCGCCACGCTTCCTCAGGTTCGAGTCGAGCGTTGTCGATGGCCAGCTAACCGAGCTCGACATGTCAGAGGTCGGGCTCATGGCGGCCAGGCGCAGCATCCCGAAGGGGCAGCATGGTATGCTGCCCCTTTTGCGTGAGTGTCGTTCGGGAAACGGGAAGGCCGCATGAAGTACAAGGACCTGCGCGAGTTCATCGCCGCGCTGGAAGCACAGGGCGAGCTCAAGCGCGTCACTGCCGAGGTGGATCCCTACCTGGAAATTACCGAGATCTGCGATCGCACCCTGCAGGCGGGCGGGCCGGCGCTGCTGTTCGAGAACGTCAAGGGCCATGACATGCCGCTGCTCGGCAACCTCTTCGGCACGCCGAAGCGAGTCGCCATGGGCATGGGCCAGGATTCGGTCAGCGCGCTGCGCGAGGTCGGCGAGCTGCTGGCTTTCCTCAAGGAGCCGGAGCCGCCCAAGGGCTTCCGCGATGCCTTGGACAAGCTGCCGGTCTACAAGCAGGTCATGAGCATGGGGCCCAAGCGGCTCAAGCGTGCGCCGGTGCAGGAGGTGGTGCTGGAAGGCGATGACGTCGATCTTGACCGCCTGCCCATCCAGCACTGCTGGCCGGGTGACGCGGCGCCGCTGGTGACCTGGCCGCTGGTGGTCACTCGAGGACCCAACAAGAAGCGCCAGAATCTGGGGATCTACCGCCAGCAGAAGCTGTCGCGCAATCGCCTGATCATGCGCTGGCTGTCGCATCGCGGCGGCGCCCTGGATTTCCAGGAGTGGTGCCAGGCGCACCCCGGCGAGCCCTTCCCGGTGGCGGTGGCGCTGGGCGCCGATCCGGCGACCATCCTTGGCGCGGTGACGCCAGTGCCGGACAGTCTCGCCGAGTATGCCTTCGCCGGCCTGCTGAGGGGCTCGCGCACCGAGCTGGTCCAGTGCGGCCACGCCGACCTCGAGGTGCCGGCGTCCGCCGAAATCATCCTCGAAGGCTTCCTGTACCCCGACGATACCGCCCCGGAAGGCCCCTACGGCGACCACACCGGCTATTACAACGAGGTGGAGACCTTCCCGGTGTTCACCGTGACGCGCATGACCATGCGCCGCGATGCCATCTATCACTCCACCTACACTGGCCGTCCGCCGGACGAACCGGCGATCCTGGGCCTGGCGCTCAACGAGGTCTTCGTGCCCATCCTGCGTCGCCAGTTTCCCGAGATCGTCGACTTCTACCTGCCCCCGGAGGGCTGCTCCTACCGCATGGCGGTGGTGACCATGAAGAAGCAGTACCCCGGCCATGCCAAACGAGTGATGATGGGCGTGTGGAGCTTCCTGCGCCAGTTCATGTACACGAAGTTCGTGGTGGTGCTCGACGACGACGTCGACGCTCGCCGCTGGGAAGACGTGATCTGGGCCATCACCACCCGCATGGACCCCGCGCGGGATACCGTGATGGTGGAGAACACCCCCATCGACTATCTGGATTTCGCCTCGCCGGTGGCGGGGCTGGGCTCCAAGATGGGCCTGGATGCCACCGACAAGTGGCCCGGTGAAACCGATCGCGAATGGGGCACGCCCATCGTCATGGACGCGGCCGTCAAGGCCCGCGTCAGCGAACGCTGGGCCGAACTGGGCATCGACACCCCTGACATCGACAAGAGGCATTCATGACGGCAAGGACCCTGACCTGTCAGGTCGTCGAGGTCGAGGACCTCACCCCCGACGTCTTCCGAGTTCACCTGGAGGGCCGCGCCGAAGCCATGGCCCATGCGCCCGGCCAGTACCTGGAGATGCAGCTGGACCCCGAGACCTGGGTGCCGTTCTCCATCGCCAACGCCCACGGCGGCGACGGCCGCCTGGAACTGCATATCCAGCACTGGCCCGAGCGCTCCAACTCGGCGCGGCTGCGCGAGCTGCTGGTGGAAGCCCAGCACCTGACCCTGCGCCTGCCCGGCGGCGACTGCGTGCTCGATCCGGACAGCGTCCGCCCGCTGCTGCTGGTGGCCGCCGGCACCGGCTTCGCCCAGATGAAGGCCATCGTCGAGGCTGCACTGCATGCCGACCCCGAGCGCGAGATCTCCCTGTGGTGGGCGGCCAAGGAGCGCCGCGAGCTCTACCTGGAGAGCCTGGCGCGGGAGTGGGCCGCCCAGCACCCGAACGTGACCTTCCACGGCGTCAGCGAGCAGGGCATGGACCCGGCCTTCGCCGCCGAGCGCATCCAGGGGCATGCCGGCCGCATCGACGCCGCCCTGGGCGAAGCCCTCGACGACGTCGACGTCTCCGGCCATGACGTCTACCTCTCCGGCTCGCCCGGCATGGTCTATGCCTGCGTCGATGTCCTGGCGTCGCTGGGGCTCGAGCCCTCACGGGTGTTCTCCGACGTCTTCGCCTATGCGCCTCGCGATCCGCTGGTGCCTACGGTGGGCAGCCTGGTGAGGGAGACGCGGGCATGAGCGCTTCGCCGATCCTGATCACCGGCGGCGCCCAGCGGCTGGGCCGCCACTGCGCCGAGCGGCTGCGTGACGAGGGGCACCCGGTGATCGTCAGCTACCGTCGCGAGCGCGAGGAGCTCGAGACGCTGCGCGGCCGAGGCATCGTCACCCTGCAAGCCGACTTTTCCACTCAGGCCGGCATCGAGGATTTTCTCGAGCGACTGCGCGCCGAGACCACCTCGCTGCGCGCCATCGTCCACAACGCCAGCGACTGGGCACCGGACGTCGACGGCCCCGAGGCCGGCGACAACTTCGAGCGACTGTTCCGGGTGCACATGCTGGCGCCCTATCTGATCAACCTTGGCGCCCGCTCATTACTCGAAGCCTGCAGCGAACCGATGCGCGACATCGTGCACATGACCGACTACGTGGCGGACAAGGGCTCGCGCAAGCACGCCGCCTATGCCGCCACCAAGGCCGGGCTCGAGAACCTGACCCTGTCGTTCGCCGCCATGTATGCACCGACGATCCAGGTCAACGCCATTGCCCCGGCGATGATCATGCTCAACGAGGACGACGACGAGGCCTACGCCGAGAAGGCCAGGGCCAAGTCGGCGATGGACATGATCCCCGGGCCCGGCGTCATTCACCAGAGCCTGCGCTACCTGCTCGACAACCGCTACGTGACGGGCGTCACGCTACCGGTCGATGGCGGGCGTCACCTTCGCTAGACTGCAAAAAAATTCCAACAGAGAGGAGCCTCCGATGACGGGACATGATGAAAGCTTCAAGGACGACAGCGGCATGCTGGCGGTGGTTCTGGGCCTGGCGGTGCTGGTCGGAATGAGCTGCCTGCCGGCCACCATTGCCTGGGTTCAGCTGGCCACCGGCTGACGGAGCCTTGTCATCCCGCCCGCGAGAGGGCAGGATAATGCGAGTACACAGGAGAGACCGCCCATGACACCGAGCCCGCTCACCACCACACGCCTTGCGCCGACCGCCGATTCGGCGTCGATGGCTCGTGGTCACGAGAGCGTCTTTGGTGCCAGCTATTATTGGCCGGGCTACTGGTTTAGCGACGGCGTGCCGGCGGCCGGTTCCTGACAGCACAGGACGACGCCGCGAGGCACGCCCCGCCCAGGGTTGCCTCCGACATGCAGAACCCCCGGACGGCAACCCCGCCCGGGGGTTCTGCGTTTTCAACACCATCATTCCGAGGAGATGACCCATGACCGCATTCGATCGCGCCCACGCCGAGTTTCGCCCCCAGGGCCGGGACTATTACGGCTATGGCTGGCGATTTATCGACATGCGGTCGGGTCAGTGCGCCACCTCCGACCGTGAGCTTGCCGGTGGCATGACCACACCCCGATGTTCCCGCTCACGGAGTTGATGCCCCTATGAACGCCCCAGTTTCTCTCGCTTCTCACTCGGAGCCCGCTCCGACCCGTACCGCCCACGCTGTTCTGCCCACGCCAGCGGAACTTCACCGGGCCCTGCCGCTCGAACCGGCGCTCGCCCGGCGCATCGCCGGCCAGCGCCAGGCCATACGCGATATCCTCGCCGGCCACGACGACCGGCTGCTGGTAGTGGTCGGCCCCTGTTCGATCCACGATCCCGAGGCGGCCCTCGAGTACGCCCACCGGCTGGCCGCGTTGGCGCCTGCGGTCGAGGATCGGCTGCTGCTGGTGATGCGCGTCTATGTCGAGAAGCCGCGCACCACCGTCGGCTGGAAGGGCCTGGCCTACGACCCGGACCTGGACGGCAGCGGCGACCTGGCGCGCGGCCTCGAGCTGTCGCGCTCGCTGATGCGCGAGATCGCCGAGCTGGGCCTGCCGGTGGCCACCGAGCTGCTGCAGCCGATGCTGGCGCCCTACCTCGACGACCTGCTGAGCTGGGTGGCGATCGGCGCCCGCACCACCGAATCCCAGCTACACCGCGAGCTGGCCAGCGGCCTCGAGGCGGTGGTCGGCTTCAAGAATGCCACCAGCGGCGACCTGCAGGTGGCAGTGGATGCCATGCGTGCCGCGGCGCATCCTCACCAGCATTTCGCCATGGGAGCGGACGGCCGGCCGATGATGCGCGAGACGCCTGGCAACTCCCACACCCACGCGGTGTTGCGTGGCGGCCACGGCGAGCCTAACTTCCGCGCGCCCCAGGTGGCGGCGGCGCGTCGCACTCTGGAAGAAGCCGGCCAGTCGCCGCGACTGATGGTCGACTGCAGCCATGCCAACGCCCGCAAGGACCACCGCCGCCAGAGCGAGGTGATGCTCGACGTGCTGGGGCAGCGTCTGGCGGGGGACGCCTCGCTGATGGGGCTGATGCTCGAGAGCCACCTCCACGAGGGCAAGCAGTCGCTGGCGCCGGGCAAGCTGCGCCACGGGGTCTCGGTCACCGACGCCTGCATCGGCTGGGAGACCACCGAGCATCTGCTGACGAACGCCGCGGAGCGCCTGCGCCAGGGCGCCTGATCCCCGATCGGCGGGCCTGTCCGGCCCGTCGATCATGTGCCGGTCACTCGACCGTCACCTTTTCTCGCTAATGTTCGCGACACGCGACCGTGCGGCGATCCGACCGCATGGCGCAGGATCGTTGTCACTAGTGAGGAAGATCATGAGCAAGGAAATCGAAGACCCGCGGATTCTCAACCGCAGCACGAACGAACCCTTCTCCTCGGTGCTCGAGCGCCATGTGTCTCGGCGGCGCGTCATGCAGGGTGGGCTCGGCATGGCCGCCATGACCATGCTGGGCGGCTTCGGGCTCGTCGGCAGTCGCCTGGCCCATGCCGAATCGGCCGGGGCGACCAGGTCGCCGCTGGCGCTGGCGTTCGAATCCATCGCCGGTTCGCGTAGCGATGCCATCGTGGTGCCCGAAGGCTATCGGGCCCAGGTGTTGCTGCCCTGGGGCACCCCGCTCAACGACAAGGCGCCGGCCTGGCGCGAGGACCTGGACCCCACTCCGGAGGGGCAGGCCAACAGCGTCGGCATGCATCACGATGGCATGCATGCCTTCGCCCTGGACGAGGCGAACGCCTCGCGTCGCTTCCTGCTGGCGATGAATAACGAGTACATCGATCAGGCTGCGCTGTGGGCCGCCCGCGGTGGCGCCACCAATGCCAGCGAGGGCGCACGCCCGGCCGACGAGGCCCGCACCGAGATCAATGCCCATGGTGTGACCGTGGTGGAAGTCCGCAAGGACGAGCAGGGCCGCTGGTCCCACGTGACCGACTCACCCTACAACCGCCGCATCACCAGTGCCACCGAGATGGCGCTGGGCGGCCCGGTGGCCGGCAGTGAATACGTCAGGACGCGGTTCTCGCCGGACGGCACCCGTACCCGCGGCACCAACAACAACTGTGCCAACGGCTTCACGCCCTGGGGTACCTACCTGACCTGCGAGGAGAACTGGCCGGGCTACTTCATCAAGCGCGCCGATCGTCAGGCCGACGACGATCGCCTTGGCATCCCCGAGGAGCGCGGTCGCTATGGCTGGGAGACCGCTGCCGCAGACGGCGAGGCCGACGACGAGTTCTCCCGCTTCGACGCCACGCCGCGCGGCGACACGGCCGGTGACGACTATCGTAACGAGCCGCGAACCTTCGGCTACATCGTCGAGATCGATCCCTACAGCGGCGCGCGAGCGGTCAAGCGCACCGCCCTCGGGCGCTTCCGCCACGAGGGCTGCTGGCCGGGCAAGCTGGTTGCCGGCGAGCCGGTGGTGTTCTACTCCGGCCACGACTCGCGCAACGAGTACATCTACAAGTTCGTCTCCGATGCCCGCTGGGATCCGGCCGACGCCAACCGCCCCGGGCAGGAATACGATCGCCTGGCCCTGGGCGCCAAGTACATGGACCAGGGTACGCTCTACGTGGCGCGCTTCGACGCCGACGGTGGCGGCGAGTGGTTGCCGCTGACCCCGGACGCCGTGACTGCCGACGGTCGAACCCTGGCCGAGGCGCTGGGCCTGGCCGCCGACGACCGGGCCGGGGTGATCATCCACACCTGCGACGCCGCGGACCTGCTGGGCGCCACGCCGATGGACCGCCCCGAGTGGGGCACCGTCGACCCGGCCTCCGGCGACGTCTACATGACCCTGACCAACAACTCTCAGCGCACCGCAGACGGCACCGCGGCAACCTTCACCCACGACGGCGCGGGCATCGAACAGCGCGGCGTGGGCTATGCCACTGCGCCGATCAATGCGCCCAACCCGCGGGCCGACAACGAGGCCGGCCAGGTCATTCGCTGGCGCGAGGGCGAGGATACTGCCTTCTCCTGGGAAGTGTTCGTGTTCGGGGCCGCCGCCGATGATGCCGGCAACCTCTCCGGTCTGACCGAGCGCAACCAGTTCGCCAGCCCCGACGGCCTGTGGTACGACGATCGCGGCGACGGGCAGGGCATCCTGTGGATCCAGACCGACAATGGCTACGCGGGCGTGGCGGAGGCCACCAACGACCAGCTGCTGGCGGTGGTACCGCAGAGCGTGTCGCCTGGCGATGGGAGTGCCGCGGTCATCGGTTCGGCCAACCAGAGCCAGCTCCGTCGCTTCGCCGTGGGCCCGAACGGCTGCGAGGTGACCGGGATCTTCGCCACCCCGGACCGCACGGCCCTGTTCATCAATATCCAGCACCCCGGCAACTGGCCCGCCGCCGAGGATGCCACCGTCGCCGCCCAAGGTAGCGTTCGCCCCCGGGCCGCCACTGTGGTGATCCAGAAGAGCGACGGCGGCCCGGTCGCCGTCTGATCTACCCGCGGCATCGCACGCCCTCGGTGCCGCCTCTACATCTTCAAGGCCGTTGCTTCGGAGCTCTTCCGAGGGAGCGGTCTTGTCATTTTTTACTCGCAGTTGGCTCCGTGACGTAAGAGATGCCCGAACCATCATGTTCGGCATCCAAATGTTATTTCTTCTTGAATGAGTCGTTTCGTGGCGAGTTGACGAAAAAATCATGATCTTGATAGAGGTGGTGTCGGTTTTTTTGTCCCACCTTTTCGCCGCTTTTCACCTTGATTTCATGGCCAATTTACTGGCGTTCGTCTGATGGGCGAACTGCCGCTTGAAAGTATAAACAAGGTGCTGCTACTTTGAGTTTGATTTCATATTCTTTCATTCTTATGTCTTGACATTCTAGGAAGAACCCTGAGGCTTTAATGTCTTCGTGTAAGACATTAGCTATATTTCATGTAGGAGAATCCTGTCAATCCTTGTAATGTGGAGATGCTGAATGCCACGGGAGCCGTGGCCTGCAGCGTGATCAGGTCGAAAATTGTGAAATTTTTTATCCTTGCCAGGGCGTGGTGTTACAGGCTAGGTGTTGTTTTGGCGGCAGGTGTATTGCACGGGTGATTGTCAGTATCGAGCGTGGAGTAGATCGACAAGATCTCAGGAGGTGATGAATGGCGATGCGCGATCACTATGGTGTCGACAAGCGGGTGGAGGCGTTTCACGGGTGAGATGTCTTGGGAATGTCGATCAGGGATGGGGGTTGTGATCATGTCAACCTCGAGCACCCACCTGGTGGCTCATGTTTCAAGAAAATTTGCCTGTGCTCTTCGATTTCATGGGGTTCTGAAACAGGTGATTTCTTCTCTTGAGAAGCGGAGCGAAATCCTCAGGGCTCTGACCTTTATGACTCGGTGCTCATCGGTGAGTACGCAGCGCCGAAAGGCATTTTTTATAAATAATATTACAAATGCATGTAAGAGGGGGTGGTGAAGCGCAAGTGATATCGGCAGCCGAACGCTTGCCTTCACGGGGAGCTGCTCGTCTCTGGCAGATATGGCAGCGATAAATAAGGGCGTCCAGGACGTGTGCCTTGCGAGACGTAGGGCTGACCGGGCGTATCGCGTCGCTCGAGCATCAGGCGCGTCTCGTCGCAAATCTGAGGGAACAGTATGAATACCATCTATTGCATCGTCTGGAGTGTGTCTCGTGGGCAGTCCGTGGTGACGTCCGAACTGGCCAAGCGTCGTACCAAGTCTCGGGATGGGCTGGTGCGGCGTGCCTTGCTGGCACTCGGCCTGGTCGCTGGCGTCGGTGCGCTCACGCCGGTCCAAGCTTATGAAGCAGGTGGAGGCGATGATTGCACAGGCGATGCCGGACGCACCGCCATCGGCGCTGGTGCTTCGGCGTGTGATACGTTTGCCCTTGCCCTTGGCGCTAACGCCGTCAGCTCAGAAGAAAGTGCGACCGCTATCGGTCGCAATAGCACCTCCTCAGGCAACGGGTCTGTTGCGATTGGTCTTGAAACCCAGGCGATAGGGGCAGGCTCTTTCGCTGGAGCAGAGTACGCACAGGCTTTGGATAATTACTCGGTCGCGCTTGGCGGCGGTAATGCGGAAGGGAGTGGAGCCATTGCCGATGGGCCGGGGGCCATTGCGATTGGCACCCGCTCGGTAGCCAGCGACCTTCGCTCACTTGCCCTGGGCGCGGGAGCGGTGGCTTCGAGCGAATCATCCTACGCGATTGGTGATTCCGCCACGGCCTCTGGCATCTCGACCATTGCCATGGGGACTGGGGCCTCGGCCGAGTCTGTCAATACCGGAGCGGGCACCACGGCGGGAGGCGTGGCCGTGGGTGGGCTGGCGGAATCCTATGGCGGGGTGGCCGTGGGGTTCGGGGCTGTCGCGGGCTCTGGAGGCGCCGGTACCCAGTTGGCGGCCACGGCCTTGGGCATGGGTGCCCAGGCCACCGGTAACCGGTCGATCGGCATCGGGACGACAGATGCGGCACCGGCTCTGGCGACGGGTGGCGGATCAATCGCGGTCGGCAACAGTGCCGAGGCATCGGCGGTCGGCACGATTGCGCTTGGTCGCAATACCACAGCGTCGGTTGATGAGGGCATCGCCGTCGGCTCGGATACTACCGCCAGCGGTGATACCTCCTTGGCGTTCGGACAGGATAGCACTGCGTCAGCGGCGTCCACCTTGGCTTTTGGCGATTCCGCCACGGCCTCTGGTATCTCGGCCATCGCCATGGGCACAGGGGCAACGGCCGATACGGATGAAGCTGTGGCTATTGGTAATGCCGCCACTGCCACCGGTGGCAAATCGGTCTCGATTGGGTCGGAAAACGTCGCGTCGGGCAACGGCGCCGTGGCGATCGGCGATCCCAATACGGCAACCGGTGACGGTGCCATTGCGCAGGGTATGGATAATACGGCCACCGGCAACGGTACGGTGGCGCTCGGTAATACCAACATGGTGGGCGGCGGCGGCCAGGCGGTGGGTACCGCCGGCACGGCGGCCCAGGGCGCGGTCGGTATTGGTTACCAGAATGAAGTGGTCGGCCAGGGCTCGGTGGCCATCGGCAACACCAGCAGCGCGATGGATGCCGGCGCCGTGGCCATCGGCGACACCGCGGAAGCCACTACCGCCGACAGTCTGGCGCTGGGTAGCGGGGCGACATCCTCCTCGACGACCACGGTGGCGGTTGGCGCCAACAGCACGGCGAGCGGTGTCGGGGCACTGGCTGGGGGCGTGGATGCCACGGCTTCTCAGGCCGGTGCCGTTGCTCTGGGCGATGGTGCCACGGCCGATATCGCCGACAGCGTGGCGCTGGGCTCCAATGCCAACACGGCCGCCGCGGTCGGCACCGCCGATATAACCATTGCCGATGTAACCTACGACTTCGAGGGCGAATCGCCGATCGGTACAGTGAGTGTGGGAACCAGCGGTAACGAGCGCACCATCACCAACGTAGCGGCGGGTCGCGTGTCGTCGACCAGCACCGATGCCATCAACGGCAGCCAGCTGTTTGCCACCAACCAGGCGATCGAGGATAACCGCGTTCACTTCTACAGCGTTGATGGTGGCACGCTGGACGGGAACTACGAGAATGACGGCGCGACCGCGAGCAACGCCATGGCCGCCGGCGTGAACGCCAGCGCGGTCCGCATAAATGCCACGGCCGTTGGCCATGACTCGCTGGCCGCCGGTAATAACTCGGTAGCCATGGGCAACGCTGCCACGGCGATGGGCAGCAACTCGGTGGCCATTGGCAACGATGCCACCGTGGGGCTGGTGGGTGGCTCGAACAGCCAGTTCCCCGATCGGGGGGTCGCGATCGGGTCGGGCGCCCAAGTCGGCGGCGCGGAAGTGAGCGGCTCGCAGATCCATAGCGAAGGGGTGGCGATCGGCTTCGACTCCTCCGCCGTCAACACCTCCCAGGCATCGCCCACGGCGATCGGCGCACACGCCAATGCCGATGGCGCCGGCTCGCAGATCGCGATCGGCGATTACGCCACGGCCAACGGCGAGAACTCGGTGGCGATCGGTGGCTATCCGTTCAGCACCGGCACGACAGCCTCGGGCGACTTCGCCTTGGCGCTGGGTCCCTCGACGCAGGCCAGCGGCGACAACGCAGTATCGCTGGGCCGTGAGTCCAACGCAGGGGGTGACGGGGCGATCGCCATTGGCGGCAACGCCTCTTCGGGCGCCAACGCCTCTCAGCAGGACACCATCGCCATCGGCGCTGAGTCGCTTGCCAATACCCAGGGCGGTATCGCCATCGGCCAGGGCGCCAGGGCCAGCGACGCCAACAGCACGGCCCTGGGGGTCGATGCTCGCACGGCGGGGCCGAATGCGACGCCGAGCGGCACCATCAACGGCACGCTCTACAGCTATGCCGGCGGTGCGCCGATCGGGGTGGTCAGCATCGGCGATAACAACGAAGAGCGTCAGATCACCAATGTGGCGGCGGGGCGCGTATCGGCCAGCAGCACCGATGCCATCAACGGCAGCCAACTGTTCGCCACCAACCAGGCGCTCGAGGACCTGTCTCTCGGTGGTGGCGGAACGAACTACTACAGCGTCAACTCCACTGTGACCGGCGCTGGATCAAACTTTAATAATGATGGTGCGACCGGGACGAATGCGCTGGCGGCAGGAGTAAGTGCTAGTGCTGTCGGGGAGTCCTCCGTGGCCGTTGGCAATACGGCCACGGCAGGTACAACGCGGGACATTGCCATTGGTAACACGGCCGAGACGGGGGCAATTGCTGGCGCAACCGGGAGTCAAGCTGACAACGTGGCCATCGGTAGGGGAGCGAAGGCGTTTGGTGGCACCGCCATTGCCATTGGCGAAGGGGCTGAGGCGACGGGCACCTCTATAGCAAGCGTTAACTCGGTCATCGCCATTGGCCGTCAAGCAACAGCCAGCGATGTCGCTGCCCTTGCCTTAGGCTCTAGTGCAAGCACAGGGGCGGGGTCAAGCTATGCGGCGGCGATCGGCCCGAGGGCGACGGTCGGCGACAATGCAAGCAGCTCGATCGCCATCGGCAACGAAGCGACGGTGGATGATAATGCCTCTTCCTCCACGGCAATCGGTCGCAGCGCCACGGTTAATGCCGATGCATTTAGCTCAGTGGTCGTCGGGCAGGGCGCGACAGTAGCGAGTGGTGCTTACTATTCCACGGCAGTTGGCCGTAACGCCACGGTCAATTCGAATCGCTCTGTGGCTATCGGGCAGGACGCGAACGTGGCGATTAACGCCAACTTTGGAACGGCCATCGGTAGTACCGCCCAGGTGCTTGAAGGCGCTGTATCGGGTGTGGCGATTGGCGCTAATGCTTCAGCCAATGGGCTTGATGCGGTGGCCATAGGTTCTGACACAGAAGCAGCCAAAAACGCCATCGCTCTGGGGCATGATGCTAAAGCCACGGGCAGCCAATCGATCAGTATCGGTACTGGCAATGTGGTGAGCGGCGATAATTCAGGCGCGATTGGTGATCCGTCGATCATCGATGCCGCGAACAGCTATAGCGTCGGTAACAACAATACGCTGGAGACGGGCGCGGACAACAGCTTTGTGCTGGGTAATGACGTCACTATCGGCGAGAACATCAGCGAGGCCGTCGCGCTGGGTAACGCATCAAGCGTGACCCAGGCAGGCGGTGTCGCGTTGGGCGCCAATTCGGTCGCCAGCACGGCGTCGGGCGTCGCGGGCTATGATCCGGTAACGGGTGCTCCCTCGACCGGCACGTCGGCGACGTGGCAGAGCACCGCGAGCGCGGTGAGCGTGGGCGACGCGGCGAATGGCGTAACCCGCCAGATCACTGGCGTGGCTGCAGGCGCGGAAGATACCGATGCGGTCAACGTTGCTCAGCTTAAGGCCAGCAAAACACATTACTACAGCGTTAACGATGACGGCACTCTTCAGGGTAACTACAACAACGATGGCGCTATAAATGGTGTCAATGCGTTGGCAGCGGGTCCTAACGCTGTATCTGATGGCAACTCCTCTGTCGCTGTCGGTGACGGTGCACGCACAGCGAGTGTTGGTGACGAGCAGGTGGCGGTTGGGACTGGTGCTTTGGCGGGTGGTAATGGATCAATTGCTATTGGTTCAGGCGCTGGGGCCTCAACTGATTTGTTTGTTGGTGGCGTAGAAACTGTTGCCATTGGTAGCGGTGCTTCTGCGGAGGGCACCAAAAATGTCGCGTTAGGCGCTGGTTCTGTTGCCGATGGAAGTACGCTAATCGATGACGCCTACTCCCCCACCGGTGACCAAAACGATGTGGTGGGTCTCAACCCGGTAAGCGAAGTTTCCGTGGGTAGCGCCGGTAGTGAGCGCCGCATCACCAACGTGGCTGCCGGCTCGGCAGATACCGATGCGGTCAACGTCAGCCAGTTGAAGGCAGTGAACGAAGTGGCTAACACAGGCTGGAACGTCCAGGCCAACGGTGATGGGGCTACCGAAGTAGCGCCGGGCGACACCGTGCAGTTCCTCGATGGCCAGAACATCGATATCAGCCGCAATGGCACCGACGTGACGGTGGCCACCAGCGCCGATCTGACGGCCGACAGCCTGACCATCAACAACGGCCCGACGCTCAACGACAACGGCATCGACATGGGCGGAGACACCATCACCAACGTCGGTGGGCCGGTGAACGGGGGAGATGCGGTCAATCTCGACTACTTCGACGAGAACCGCGCCCACTACTACAGCGTCAACGACAACGGCACCCAGGGCGGCAACTATGACAACGATGGTGCTATCGGCGTGAATTCCATCGCCGCTGGCGTGGATGCCACGGCCGCTGGAAATGGCAGTGTCGCCATGGGCTTTGGTGCCAACGTGCAGCAGAGCGATGGTATCGCCGTCGGCACGGGAACTTCCTCCCGAGGAGCATCCTCCATTGCCCTGGGTAATGGCGCTTCCAACGATGTGTTCGGCAACAACCAGATCGCCATCGGCAGCAACGCTTCCTCATTCGGGGAAGACGACCTGGCGATCGGTACAGGGGCCGCGGCCAGCGGTCAGCGCAATATCGCCATGGGTAGCGGGGCCTCTACCGACACCGGGCTGCTCGACGGCATTGCCATCGGCTCGGATGCCTACGTCAGCGTCGACAACGGCATTGCCGTGGGCAACGGCGCATCGGCAGACCACGCCGGCAGCGTGGCGCTTGGGCTCGATTCGGTGACTGCCGCGCCGGTGGGCACCACGGATATCACTTTGGCCGGCACCAACTACACCTTCGCCGGTGGTACACCGACCGGCACGGTGAGCGTGGGTGACGTGGGCAACGAGCGCACCGTCACCAACGTGGCGGCCGGCCGGATCTCGGCCAGCAGCACCGATGCCATCAACGGCAGCCAGCTGTTCGCCACCAACCAGGCCGTGGAGGACGCGGCGGCCACCGCCAGCCAGGGCTGGGATCTCTCCGCCCAGGGTGCCGACACCACCAACGTGGCGCCGGGCGATGCGGTGGATCTGACCAATGCCGACGGCAACCTGTCTATCACCAAGAACGCCACCGACGGCGCTCAGGAGACGGTGACCTTCGACCTGTCCGACAGCGTGACGATCGGCAACACCACGATCGACAACACCGGCATCGACATGGGCGGCGACACCATCACCAACCTGGGTGCGGGGACTGTCGGGGCCGGCAGCACCGACGCCGTCAATGGTAGCCAGCTGTTCGACGTGGCCGACTCGGTGAACACCGTGATCGGCGGCAATGCGGTCGTCAATCCAGACGGCACCGTGACCACCAGCGATATCGGTGGCACCGGTGAAGACACGGTGGACGACGCCATCGCGGCCGCGAATACCGCCGCCAATGCCGGCTGGAACGTCACCGACGGCACCAGCGCTGCCAACATCGGGCCCGACGGCGACGTCACCTTCAGCGGTGATGCCAATATCGACGTGGCCCAGACCGGTGTCGATGACGCCGGCGCGGTCGAGATCACCCTCAACCGCGACCTCGACCTGGACAGCGTCACCACCGGCAACAGCACCCTGGACGACGGTGGGCTGGCGGTCGACGACGGCAGCGGCAACGTCACCACCGTGACCGATGACGGCCTGACCGTGGCGGGTGGTCCCAGCGTGACCAACAGCGGTGGCATCGACGCCGGGGGCCAGACCATCTCTAACGTGGCCGATGGCACGGCAGGTACCGATGCCGTCAACCTCAACCAGCTGCAAGCGGTGCAGGCCGCCACCGAGACGCATTACTACAGCGTCAACGATGGCGGCACCCAGCAGGACAACTACGACAACGACGGTGCGTCGGGAGTGGATTCCCTGGCCGCCGGTGTGGCGGCCTCTACCGGAGCTGGCGCCGAGCGCGCCGTGGCGCTTGGCTACAACACCAGCGCTACCGGCGTGGACAGCGTGGCCATCGGCCAGTATGCCAGCGCCGAGTCGGGCGGGTCCGTTGCCATCGGGCGCGATGCTACCGCCAATGGTGGGCAGGCGATCTCCATCGGCTACGGCAACACGGCCACGGGGGATGGCGCGGTGTCGATCGGTGACCCGAGCACCGCGATCGGCGACGGCGCCCTGGCCCTGGGCAAGGACAACTATGCCGAAGGCACCGGGGCGGTGGCCGTGGGCAACAACAACACCTCCGAGGGTGACGGTGCCCTGGCGATCGGTGACACTAATACCGCCACAGGCAATGGTTCCATCACCATGGGGGTCAACAACCAGGCCACCGGCAACGGTGCCGTGGCTCTGGGCAACGACAACATGGTGAGCGGCGACGGGGCCTTCGCGGTGGGCAACAATGCCACCAGCGGGGCGCTCGATACCCTGGCGTTGGGGACCCAGGCCTCGGCCACCTCGCAGCACGCCATGGCGCTGGGTAATAGCTCTGACGCCTCGGCATTGAATGCCTTCGCTGCCGGCAATACAGCCGTGGCATCGGGGGAAAACTCGATGGCCCTCGGTCAGATGTCGCTGGCCACGGGACTGCGCTCCTCGGCGATCGGCCTTGAAGCCGTAGCCTCGGCGGAAGACGCTATGTCGGTAGGTACTCAGGCCGACGCCAGCGGGCTGCGTAGCTCGGCTATCGGTAATAACAGCATCGCCGCCGGCCAAGGCGCCACGGCCCTTGGCTCGAACGCCGACGCCCAGGCGTTCGGTAGCATGGCGATCGGGGCCCGATCCTCCGCGGTACACGACCAAAGTATCGCCCTGGGCGGCGCTTCCCAGACGGTGAGAGGACCGCAGGACGACTATGTGGCGTACGGCCTGGAGGCGCCGCAGACCTCCAAGGGTGAACTGGCCATCGGCCAGGTCGCGGTCTTCGACGACAGCGGCACCCAACTGACGGAGCCGGGCGAACGCCAGATTACCGGCGTCGCGGCGGGCAGTGCCGATACCGATGCGGTGAACGTCTCGCAGCTCAAGGGCATCGCGACGCACTACTACAGCGTCAACGACGATGGTGTGATAGGCGGCAACTACGACAACGACGGAGCGACCGGCGTGAATGCCGTGGCGTCCGGAGTCGATGCCGCCGCTACGGCGGATGGCGCCGTCGCCCTGGGCTTCGGCGCCACGGCGGGCAACGCCGACAGCGTGGCGCTGGGCACCGACTCGGTGACCGCCGCGCCGGTGGGCACGGCCGATACCACCATTGCCGGCACCACCTACAACTTCGCCGGCACCGCGCCGAGCGGCACGGTGAGCGTGGGTGACGTCGGCAACGAGCGCACCGTCACCAACGTGGCGGCCGGCCGGATCTCGGCCAGCAGCACCGATGCCATCAACGGCAGCCAGCTGTTCGCCACCAACCAGGCCGTGGAGGACGCGGCGGCCACCGCCGGCCAGGGCTGGGATCTCTCCGCCCAGGGCGCCGACACCACCAACGTGGCGCCGGGCGATGTGGTGGACCTGACCAATGCCGACGGCAACCTGTCTATCACCAAGAACGCCACCGACGGCGCTCAGGAGACGGTGACCTTCGACCTGTCCGACAGCGTGACGATCGGCAACACCACGATCGACAACACCGGCATCGACATGGGCGGCGACACCATCACCAACCTGGGTGCGGGGACTGTCGGGGCCGGCAGCACCGACGCCGTCAATGGTAGCCAGCTGTTCGACGTGGCCGACTCGGTGAACACCGTGATCGGCGGCAATGCGGTCGTCAATCCAGACGGCACCGTGACCACCAGCGATATCGGTGGCACCGGTGAAGACACGGTGGACGACGCCATCGCGGCCGCGAATACCGCCGCCAATGCCGGCTGGAACGTCACCGACGGCACCAGCGCTGCCAACATCGGGCCCGACGGCGACGTCACCTTCAGCGGTGATGCCAATATCGACGTGGCCCAGACCGGTGTCGATGACGCCGGCGCGGTCGAGATCACCCTCAACCGCGACCTCGACCTGGACAGCGTTACCACCGGCAACAGCACCCTGGACGACAGCGGGCTGGCGGTGGACGACGGCAGCGGCAACGTCACCACCGTGACCGATGATGGCCTGACCGTGGCGGGCGGTCCCAGCGTGACCAACAGCGGCGGCATCGACGCCGGGGGCCAGACCATCACCAACGTTGCCGCGCCGGTGAACGGTGGCGATGCCATCAATCTCGGCTACTTCGACGAGAACCGTGCCCACTACTACAGCGTCAACGACAACGGCGTGATCGGAGGCAACTACAACAATGATGGCGCCACCGGGATCAATGCCATTGCCTCCGGCGTAAATGCCGAGGCCTCGATCGACGGCAGCGTGGCGCTGGGTAGCGGCTCGATCGCCAATCGCAACCTGGCGCCGTCTTCCGGTGCCATTCCGGCGGGAAGTGCCACCGTCACCTACAACACCACCGACAAGGAGCTGTTGGGGGCCATTTCCGTAGGGGATAGTGACTCCTATCGTCAGATCACCAATGTAGCGGACGGCATCCTGGCGCAAGATGCCGTGACGGTTCGTCAGCTGCAGGGTGCTATCGGCT
This sequence comes from Halomonas sp. B23F22_20, assembly GCF_043496985.1. NCBI lineage: Bacteria > Pseudomonadati > Pseudomonadota > Gammaproteobacteria > Oceanospirillales > Halomonadaceae > Halomonas > Halomonas sp. B23F22_20. The sequence goes on along the minus strand of NZ_JBIEKH010000009.1, from coordinate 39,672 downwards.
CGGTCACCGTCACCGGTACACAGTATTTCCATGCCAATTCGGTTCAGCCGGATTCCGCTGCGGTCGGCCAGGACAGCATTGCCGTGGGCCCCACGACGGTGGTCGACGGCGACAATGGGATCGGCATGGGCAACGGGGCCATCGTCGACCAGGTGGCGCCAGGCGGCACCGCGATTGGCGATGGCGCCCGCGTGATGCTGGCCGACGGCATGGCTCTGGGGACATCAGCACTGTCTGAGGCTGAGCAGGGCATCGCGCTGGGGGCCGGGGCGACGGTCAGCCACGACCAGAGCGTGGCGCTGGGCAGTAACTCGGTCACCGCCGAACCGGTGGCCACCCCGGGGGCGACCATCGCCGGTATCGACTACGACTTTGCTGGCATCGCGCCGCAGAGCACGGTGAGCATCGGGGATGTGGGCAACGAGCGCACCCTTACCAATGTGGCGGCAGGGCGCCTCTCGGAGACAAGTACCGATGCGGTCAACGGCAGCCAGCTCTATGCCACCAACCAGGCGGTGGAGTCGGCCAGCCAAGGGTGGGATCTCAGCGCCCAGGGGGCCGATACCACCAATGTGGCGCCGGGCGACAGCGTGGATCTGTCCAATACCGACGGCAACCTGGTGATCGCCAAGAATGCCACTGATGGGGCACAGGAAACGGTGACCTTTGATCTGGCCGACGATCTCGATGTCACCAGCGTCTCTACTGGCAACAGCACCCTGAGCAACAGCGGGCTGGTCGTGGATGATGGCAGCGGCAACGTGACCACCACCGCGGCCACCGGCACCACAGTGACCGACGGTACGACCACTACGTCGCTGACCGCTATCGGTGTGGCCAGCGGTAACATCAACGTGGATGGCACGACCAATACGATCACTGGCCTGTCCAACACCGATCTGAGCGATCCGAGCTTCGCTACCGAGGGCCGTGCGGCTACCGAGGAGCAGCTGCAGGTCGTCAGCGACGTAGCCAGCGCCGGCTGGGATCTCAGCGCCCAGGGGGCCGACACCACCAACGTCGCTCCAGGCGATGCGGTGGACCTGAGCAACGCCGACGGCAACCTGGTGATCAGCAAGAACGCCACTGACGGTTCTCAGGAGACGGTGACCTTCGATCTGGCCAATGAGGTGAACATCGGCACCGATGGGCCGACGCTCAACGACAGCGGTATCGACATGGGCGGTGACACCATCGCCAATGTCGGCGATCCGATGAACGGTGGCGATGCGGTCAATCTCGACTACTTCGATGAGAACCGCGCCCACTACTACAGCGTCAACGACGGCGGGACCCAGGGAGGTAACTACGACAACGACGGGGCGACGGGCGTGAATGCCATCGCTGCCGGCGTGGATGCCTCTGCCTCGGCAGAGGGTGCCATGGCTCTGGGGGCCGGTGCCACGGCCGAGGATGCCAACAGCGTGGCGTTGGGCGCCAACAGTGCGACGGCGCCGGTCGAAGGGACCACCGAGGTGGTCATCAATGGCGAGACCTACCTGGTGGCCGGTACCGATCCAGAGGGTACCGTGTCGTTGGGTGATGTGGATGCCGAGCGTACGGCCACCAATGTGGCGGCAGGGCGCGTCAGCGAGACAAGCACCGATGCCGTCAACGGCAGCCAGCTGTATGCCACCAACAGCGCCATTGATGCCTTGGGTCAGGAAGTCGAGGCCGGCCAGGTGCACTATTACAGCGTCAACGACGCGGGCACCGAGGGCGGGAACTACGACAACGACGGGGCGACGGGGGTGAACGCCATCGCCGCTGGCGTGGATGCCTCGGCCACGGCGGAGGGCAGCATCGCCATGGGCGCTGGCGCCATTTCCAGCGAGGCCGATAGCGTGGCGATGGGCTCGGGAGCGACGACCGAGGCGGCGGTCGGCACGGCCGATATCACGATCGGCGGGCAGACTTATGCCTTCGCCGGTGTCTCGCCCATCGGCACCTTCAGTGTCGGTTCCGCCGGCGCCGAACGTACGATCACCCATGTGGCAGCGGGACGCGTGACGGCGGACAGCACGGATGCCATCAATGGCAGTCAGCTTTACGCCACCAACCAGGCGGTGGGAGACGTCAATCAGGCAGTCGGGGACGTCGAAGACCGTGTGACCAACGTCGAGGGGGATGTCGACAATCTCGATGGCCGTGTCACCAACGTAGAGGGTGATGTCACCCAACTGGGCGATCGGGTGTCCAACGTCGAGGGCGATGTCTCCAGTATCGGCAATGATCTCGCCGACTTGGACGATCGTGCCGTGAAGTACGACACCGAAGACGGCAACGTCAACTACGACTCGATTACCCTGGCGGGTGACAGTGGCACCACCATTACTAACGTGGCGGACGGTGATGTCTCCGAGGACAGCAGCGATGCCGTCAACGGTAGCCAGCTGTGGGAGATGCAGGAACAGCTCACCACCATCAACGAGGGAGGCAGCAAGTACTTCAAGGCCAACTCCGAGGCGGCAGCGGCCCGGGCGGAAGGCGCCGAGAGCGTCGCCATGGGGCCGAACAGCGTGGCCCAGGGTGACCACAGCGTGGCAGCCGGTGATGGCGCGGTGGCTGAAAGCGACGGTGGGGTGGCCCTGGGGGCCGGCTCGCAGGCGACCCGTGAAGGCATGAACGGTGCAGAGGAAGCCTTCTCCGGCGAATCCGTGGCGTCGACCCAGGGGGCGGTCTCTGTCGGCAGCGAAGGCGGCGAACGTCAGATCACGAACGTGGCCGGCGGTACCGAAGCCACGGATGCGGTCAACGTCCGTCAGTTGGAGGCGGTGCAGGCCGGCTCAGTGGGCTATGACCGCAACGATGACGGCAGTGTGAACTACGGCTCGGTCACGTTGGGTCAGGAAGGCACGCCGACGCAGATCCACAACGTGGCGGCAGGTGAACTGCCGACGGATGCGGCCAACGTGGGGCAGCTGCAGGAGCTGAACCAACAGTTCAACCAGCAGATCGGCAGCCTCAGCCATCGCATCGAGGATGTCGAGGACCAGGCCAATGCGGGCACGGCGAGTGCGATCGCGGCGGCTTCCGTGCCTCAGGCCTATCTGCCCGGTAAAAGCATGGTGGCCGTCGGTGCGGGCACCTACAGCGGCGAATCGGCGGTTTCCGTCGGGGTATCTCGTCTCTCGGATAACGGTCGTTGGGCGGTGAAGCTCAATGCCACCGGCGATTCGCAGAGCAACTTCGGTGCCGGTGTCGGTGTGGGTTTCCACTGGTAAACGACTAGGGGATGAACATGGAACATCCAAGCTATTACAGGGCAGTACTGGCGTTTGGCATTGTCGGGATGACGGCCTTGGGGCTGCAGGGTTGTGTCACCAGTGGCGAGGGCGGGGCGGAAGTTCCGCCCCAGGCGGCCGATGAGACGGCGACCTTCCCCGACCCGGGGGAGGCTTGGGTCGATGGCACCTATGTCAACGTCGAAAATCTGGGCAACATGCAGCAGGGGCTTTCCAAGGATCAGACCTATGACTTGATCGGGCGCCCGCATTTCTCCGAGGGGTTGTTCGGGGTGCATGAATGGAACTATGTCTTCCATCTGCCCACGGGCGATGGAAATTACATGACCTGCCAGTATCAGGTGATGTTCGACGACGATATGCTGGCCGACAGCCTGCGCTGGCGGGACGAGGCGTGCGCCGCCCTGCTCGAGCCCCATAGCACCGAGACGATGCGTCTTACCCTGTTGGCCGATACGTTGTTCGAGTTCGATAGTGCTCGACTGTCGCCGCAGGGGCGGCAGCAGGTGAGCGACATCGCGAGTCGTATTCGCATCGACTTCACGGCTCCCGATGTGATGGTGCTTGGGCATACCGATCGCCTGGGTAGCGGTGACTATAACCAGGGGTTGTCCGAGCGTCGTGCCGCCACGGTGCGTTCCGTCCTGGTCAGCAACGGGATTGCCCCGTCATCGATTCGTAGCCGGGGAGTTGGCGAACGCCAGCCGGTGACGCGCTGTGAAGGAACGCGCGCGACGCCGGGGCTGAAGGCATGTTTGCAGCCCGACAGGCGTGTCGATATCGAGGTTAGCGAAACGAGCTAGCGTCTGGGGAGGGGCTGGGCCATGGCCGCGGAAACGTGACGAGGCGTCAGGTTTCCGCGGTTTTTTTCGTCATAAGGAAAAGTCGGGCATGTCGATGCCCTCTTTCTCTGCCTTCTGACGATGGCGTGAGGCGAGTATCGACGGACCATGTCGCATCACGACGCCCCACCGAGAGGGGATATCTCGGAGGGGCGGGTCGTTCGCAAGGTCGAGTTCAGGCGCGAGCCGCGTAGGCGTAGAGCAGGGTCTCCTGGGCGCTGATCGGCGCGGCCTCGCCGGGCGACTGCTTGACGTAGGTGCCGTCGGGCCGCAGCTGCCAGCTCTGACAGTTGTCCACCAGATAGGTCTCCAGATCCTTGCGGACCTGGGCCGCCAGTTTCTTGTCGAGCAGCGGGAAGCAGGTTTCGACCCGGTGGAACATGTTGCGGGCCATGAAGTCCGCGCTCGAGCCCCAGGTCTCGGACTTGCCGTCGTTGTGGAAGTGGAACACTCGGGTGTGTTCCAGAAAGCGACCGATGATCGAGCGCACCCGGATGGTCTCGGAGATGCCGGGCAGGCCGGGGCGCAGGCAGCACATGCCGCGGATGATCAGGTCGCACTCGACGCCGGCCTGGGAGGCTCGGTACAGCGCCTGGATCAGCTTGGGCTCGGTGAGCGAGTTGCACTTGATGACCAGGTGGGCTCGCTTGCCCTTGCGGGCATGCTCGGCCTCGCGGTCGATCATCGCCACCAGTCGCTCGTGAAGGGTGAAGGGAGCGTGCAGCAGTTTCTCGATCTTGCGCGCACGGCCCATACCGGAGAGCTGCTGAAAGACCTTGTGCACGTCGGCGCACAGCACGGGGTCGGCAGTCAGCAGGCTGTAGTCGGTATACAGCTTGGCTGTCTTGGAGTGATAGTTGCCGGTGCCCAGGTGAGCGTAATGGCGCAGCTGGCCTTTCTCGCGGCGCACGATGTGCATCATCTTGGCGTGGGTTTTGTAGGCCATCACCCCGTAGATGACGATGGCACCAGCTTCCTGCAGGCGCGAGGCCAGGGCCAGGTTGTCGGCCTCGTCGAAGCGTGCCCGCAGCTCGATCACGACCGTGACTTCCTTGCCGTTGCCGGCGGCTTCCACCAGCGCGTTGACGATCGGCGAGTCGGCCCCGGTGCGGTAGAGCGTCTGCTTGATGGCCAGCACGTCCGGATCGCGGGCCGCCTCGCGCAGCAGCTCTTCCACGGGCGAGAAGGAGTGGAAGGGGTGGTGGAGCAGGATATCGCCCTCGGCCATGGCCTGCAGCACGCTGTCGCGCTTGCGCAGGGCCTTGGGCAGGCCTGGGGTGAAGGCGCGATAGCACAGCTCGGGGCGTTCCACATCGCCCAGCACCGACATCATGCGCGTCAGGTTCACCGGGCCGTTGACCCGGTAGAGGTCGGAGGCCTCGAGTTGGAACTGCTTGATCAGGAATTCGGCCAGGTCGTCGGGGCAGTTGTCGGCCACTTCCAGGCGAACGCCGCTGCCATAGCGGCGCGAGAGCAGTTCGCCGCGTAGCGCCGAGGCCAGGTCGGAGACGTCTTCCGGGTCCACCGAGAGGTCGGCGTTGCGCGTCAGGCGGAACTGGTAGCAGCCGCGCACCTTCATGCCGGGGAACACTTCCTCGGCGTGGGCGTGGATCATCGACGACAGGAAGACATACTCGGCGAAGCCCGACTCGCAGAGTTCCTCGGGCAGACCGATGACCCTTGGCAACGAGCGCGGCGCCGGCAGGATCGCCAGACCGCCTTCGCGGCCGAAGGCGTCCTTGCCCTCCAGCTCGACGATGAAGTTGAGGCTCTTGTTGACCAGCCTCGGGAAGGGGTGCGACGGATCGAGGCCGATGGGACTGATCACCGGCATGATCTCGGTCTCGAAGTAGTCGCGCACCCAGTCCCGCTGGGCCTCGGTCCAGTCGCCGCGGCGCCGGAAACGCAGGCCCTGAGCTTCGAGCGCTGGGATCAGTGCCTCGTTGAGAATGCGGTACTGGCGTTCCACCTGTTCGTGGGCGATCTGTGAAATCTCGGCCAGCACCGAGCGCGGGGAGCGGCCGTCGGCCCCCGAGGTGGCGTCGCCGATCATCACCTGGTTCTTGAGGCCGGCCACGCGGATCTCGAAGAACTCATCCATGTTCGATGAGAAGATCAGCAGGAACATCAGCCGGTTCAGCAGCGGGTGCGCCTCGTCCAGGGCCTGCTCGAGGACTCGCACGTTGAACTGCAGGTGCGACAGCTCGCGATTGAAATACAGGCCAGGGTCGCTGAGGTCGGCCTCGGGGTCCGGCAGCGACTTGGGCTTGATGCCGGTGCGCGTCTGGTTGAGGCGCGGGATCGGCGTCTCGGTGATTGCCTCGCCACCGGGAAGCGATTCCACGGTGGCGGGGGAGTCGGGGCTACGCGATTCGTCCATGGGTGTACCCTGTCGTCGGCCGGAAGGGGTACCCCATCCGGCGGTTACTCGGCGAGCAGCTGGGCCGCTCGCTTGGCAAAATAGGTCAGCACGCCGTCGGCACCGGCGCGTTTGAAGCACATCAGCGATTCCAGCATCACCGCGTCGGCATCCAGCCAGCCGTTGTCGAAGGCGGCCATGTGCATGGCGTATTCACCGCTCACCTGGTAGGCGAAGGTGGGCACGCGGAGCTCGTCCTTGACGCGCCGCACTACGTCCAGATAGGGCATGCCCGGCTTGACCATCACCATGTCGGCGCCCTCTGCCAGGTCCAGGGCCACCTCGTGCAGCGCCTCCTCGCCGTTGGCCGGATCCATCTGATAGGTGGACTTGTCGGCGCGGCCGAGGTTCGTCGCCGAACCGACGGCATCCCGAAATGGGCCGTAATAGCTCGAGGCGTACTTGGCGCTGTAGGCCATGATCCGGGTATTGTGCAGCTGCTCCTGTTCCAGCACCTGACGGATGGCACCGATGCGGCCGTCCATCATGTCCGAAGGCGCGACGATGTCGGCGCCGGCCTCGGCGTGGGAGAGCGCCTGCTTGAGCAGGGTTTCCACGGTGCGATCGTTCTGCACGTAGCCCTGATCGTCGAGGATGCCGTCCTGGCCGTGGCTAGTGTAGGGGTCGAGCGCTACGTCGGTCATGATGCCGAGCTCGGGCACGGCCTCCTTGAGGGCGCGTACGCTGCGCTGGATCAGTCCGCTCGCGCTGAACGCTTCCTCGGCCAGCTCGCTCTTCAGCGCCGGGTCCACCACCGGAAACAGGGCCAGTAACGGGATGCCCAGGTCGCGGGCCTCGCGGGCCTCCTCGATCAACAGGTCGAGTGACAGACGCTCGACGCCCGGCATGGAGGGCACTGCCTCGCGCCGGTCCTCGCCTTCGAGCACGAACACCGGCCAGATCAAATCGTCGGCGGTCAGCGTCTGCTCGCGCATCAGGCGACGCGAAAAGTCGTCACGCCGCATGCGACGCATGCGGGTGGCGGGATATTGGCGTGCGGTCGTTAAGCTCAAGACATCTCTCTCCGAAACGGTGACCGGGGCCGCCAGAACCTAGTCTGGCGAGCGTAGATGACGAAACGATGACAATCGTTCGAGTATATCAGGGTGAACCGGCGCCGCCGAAAGACGCGCCTTGTCGCACCACCGTCGACTCTCTAAAGTGATGGCTTCATGTTTATCGGCCCTGCCGGTCGGCGGCAGGAGGCGCACGAGGAGACGCATATGAGCAAGCAGGTGGCAGTCATTCTGTCGGGGTGCGGTGTTCAGGATGGCTCGGAGATCTACGAGACCACTCTGACCCTGCTGCGCCTGGACCAGCTGGGCATCGGCTATCGCTGCTTCGCCCCCGATATCGACCAGCACGACGTGGTCGATCATCGCAGCGGCGAGGTGGCCCGCGAGGAGCGGCGCAACGCGCTGGCCGAGTCGGCGCGCCTGGCGCGCGGCGAGATCGCTCCGCTCGATGAGCTGGACGCCGGCGACTTCGACGCCGTGATCCTGCCGGGGGGCTTCGGGGCCGCCAAGACCCTCTCCAACTTCGCCGAGGCCGGTGCCGACATGGTGATCCATGATGGCCTGGTCGACGTCATGACCGAGTTCCGTGAAGAGCGCAAGCCGATCGGCCTGATGTGCATTGCGCCGGTGATGGTGCCGCGTCTGCTGGGCCCCGGCATCGCCGTGACCATCGGCCACGATCCGGGCGTGGCCGGCGCGATCAGCAGCATGGGCGGCCTGCATCGCAGCTGCGGCGTGGAGGATATCGTGGTCGACTTCGAGAATCGCGTGGTCACCACCCCGGCCTACATGCTGGCTACTCGCATCGGCGAAGCGGCCACCGGCATCTTCAAGCTGGTAGATCGCATTGATGAGATGATGGATCTCTGACCCGGCTGCGCCGGGTCAGTAGCTGGAAGAGCGGCGCTTCGCGCCTGGAAGCTTGAAGCGGGAAGAAGAACGCCTCCCTGGCTTTGCCAGGGAGGCGTTTTGGTTCAGCTTGGCTTCGAGCTTCGAGCTTCGAGCTTCGAGCTTCGAGCTTCGAGCTTCGAGCTTCGAGCTTCGAGCTTACGCCTCGCCGTCGGCCGCATCCTTCTCGCGCTTGTGGCGCACCAGCCGTCCGAATAGCAGGCCGACTTCGTAGAGCAGGTACATGGGCACCGCCAGCAGGCTCTGCGAGACCACGTCCGGGGGCGTCATCAGCATGCCCACCACGAAACAGCCCAGCACCACGTAGGGGCGTTTCTTCGACAGGCTTTCCACCGTAGTGGCCCCGGTCAGGATCAGCAGGAAAGTGGCGATGGGAATCTCGAAGGCCACGCCGAAGGCGAAGAACAGCTTGAGAACGAAGTTGAGGTACTGGTTGATGTCGGTCATCACCGCCACGTCCTCCGGCCCGGTCTGGGTGAAGAACTTGAACAGCAGCGGGAAGACCACGTAGTAGGCGAAGGCGGCCCCGGCATAGAACAGCGCCACGCTGGAGGCCAGCAGAGGCAGCGCCAGCGACTTCTCGTTGTCGTAGAGTCCCGGGGCGATGAACGCCCAGGCCTGGTGGAGCACGAAGGGCACGGCGATGAATACCGCCACCACCAGAGTCAGCTTGAAGGGCGCGAGGAACGGTGAAGCCACCTCGGTGGCGATCATCCTCGAGCCTTCCGGCAGCAGCGCCATCAGCGGTTGGGCGACGAAGGCGTAGATATCGTTGGCGAAGGCGTAGAGGCCGAGGAAGATCACCAGAATGGCGATCACCGCCCGCAGCAGCCGCGAGCGTAGCTCGACCAGATGTTCGATCAGCGGGGCCTGGGCCTGTTCGGGGCCCCGGGAGTCGTCGGATTGGCTCATCGGGGAGAGGCATCCTCGTGGGTGTCGGAATCGGCGTCATCGACCTGCCGGCGCGCGCGCCCCAGGGCGTCGTCGAGGCGCCGCTCGGGCGAGCCTTGCTGCTGCCGCTCGTCGTTCGCCTGCTCCGACGCCTTTCGGTCCGGTGTCGCGCGGTCGGCGGAGGGGGACTCGACCGAGCCTTCGACGTTTCGCTTGACCCTGTCGAGGCCTTCATCCAGCTTCTTCTGCTGCTCGGCGAGCTTCTGGCGCAGCTCCTCCGCCTCGAGCTGGGCGTTGATCTCGCGCTGCATGCCGGAGACGCTACGCTTGATGCGGCCGATCCACAGTCCGGTGGTGCGGGCAGCCTTGGGCAGGCGTTCGGGGCCCAGTACCAGCAGGCCCACCACGCCGATGATGAGGAGTTCGAGAAAGCCGATGTCGAACATGGCGGCTTACTTGCGCTCTTCCTGTTCCTCGGTCTTGCGCTCGGCGCGGACGTCGTAGGTCTCGCCCTCGCCCTCGTCGTCGTGGCGCACCTGGGCCTGAGGCTTGTCTTTCTCCTCGCCCTTGTCGTCATCCTCGTGCATGGCCTTCTTGAAGCCCTTGACCGCACCGCCCAGATCGCCGCCCACGTTGCGCAGCTTCTTGGTGCCGAAGATCAGGATGATGATGCCGAGGACGATCAGGAGTTGCCAGATGCTGATACCGCCTAACATAGGGTGTTCCTCAGGTTGTGGCGCCGGGGCCCGGCGTCGAAGACTTATTGGGTTCGCGTGGCTTTCTCGTCGTGGCCGGAGAGGCCGAAGCGGCGTGACAGCTCGTCGAGAACCTCGCGATGGCTCAGTCCCAGGTGCGACAGCATCACCAGGCTGTGAAACCACAGATCGGTAGTTTCACAGACCAGTGCCCGGCGTGCCGCGTCGTCGCCCTGCTCGGCGTCCTTGGCCGCCAGCAGTGTCTCGGTGGCTTCCTCGCCGATCTTCTCGAGTATCTTGTTCAGGCCCTTGTGATGCAAGCTGGCCACATAGGAGTCTTCCGGGGCGGCCTGGCGGCGGCTTTCCAGGACCTCGTCGAGGCGGTCGAGAATATCGCTCATATGAGACGTTTCCGTTGCAGTGAGTGAATCAGTTCCACGCCAGCAGCGCCGCGCCGATGGCCGCGGCGCCAAGCACCGGCCAGGGCTGACCGTCTGCCCATTCGACCAGCGGTTGCCAGGCGAGTGCCACCGCCACGACCAGAAGTCCCAGGCGCAGGCGCCGCTGGCGCCGCCCCTGGTGCTCGAGTCGGCGGCGGATGGCGCCGATGGCCTCGCTCTGGCGGCGTTGCTGTTGATGACCGTGCTCGGCCCGGGCCAGGGCCTGATGGGCGAGCACTGGCAGCTCGGGGATCTGGCGAGTGAGCTCCGGGGCCTGGCGTTTCATGGATTCCCAGAGTCCGCGGGTGCCGGCACGCTCCTTCATCCACTGCTCCAGGAACGGCTTGGCGGTGGTCCAGAGGTCGAGGTCCGGGTACAGCTGGCGGCCCAGGCCCTCGACGTTGAGCAGGGTCTTCTGCAACAGCACCAGTTGAGGCTGCACCTCCATGTTGAAGCGCCTGGCGGTCTGGAACAGCCCCAGCAGCACCTGGCCGAAGGAGATGTCCTTGAGCGGCTTCTCGAGGATCGGCTCGCACACCGTGCGTACCGCGGCGGCGAACTCGTTGGCGCGGGTGTCCTCGCCGACCCAGCCCGATTCGATGTGCAGCGCCGCCACTTCGTAGTAGTCCTGATGGAAAAAGGCCAGCAGGTTGCGCGCCAGGTAGTCCTGGTCCTCGCGGGTCAGGCTGCCGACGATGCCGCAGTCGATGGCGATGTACTGAGGGTTCCAGGGGGTCTCGCGCGACACGAAGATGTTGCCCGGATGCATGTCGGCGTGGAAGAAATTGTCGCGGAACACCTGGGTGAAGAAGATTTCCACGCCGCGCTCGGCCAGTCGGCGCAGATCGGTGCCTTGGGCCTCGAGGGCGGCGGTGTCTGCCACTGGCACGCCGTGAATGCGCTCCTGGACCATCACCCGGCGGCGGGTCAGCCCCCAGTGGATGGCCGGAACGAACAGCAGCGGTGAGCCCTTGAAGTTGCGCTTGAGCTGGGAGGTGTTGGCGGCTTCCTTGGTCAGGTCGAGCTCGTCGAACAGGGTCGATTCGTAGTCGCGCACCACTTCCACCGGGCGCAGCCGGCGTGCCTCGGGCACCCGGGCCAGCACGGCGGCCAGTCGATACATCAGGGCCATGTCCTGGCGCATGACCCGCTCGATACCGGGACGGATGATCTTGACCACCACCTGTTCGCCGTCGGGCAGCCTGGCGGCATGCACCTGGGCTACCGACGCCGAAGCCAGCGGCTCGGGTGAGAACTCGGCGAAGGCTTCCTCCAGCGACATCCCGAGCTCTTCCTCCACCAGCGCCTGGGCCTGCTTTCCGGGGAAGGGCGGCACCTGGTCCTGGAGACGTCGGAGTTCGTCGGCAATGTCGGGAGGAAAGAGGTCGCGGCGGGTCGACAGCACCTGGCCGAACTTGACGTAGATCGGTCCCAGGGTCTCCAGCGCCAGGCGTAGCCGCTCGCCGCGAGGGCGCGGCCCGATGGGCACCAGGCGCAGCGGCGACAGCGCGAGCAAGACGCGCAGCCACCAGGGCAGTCGCTCCTGGGGAATCAGGGTATCCAGGCGGTAGCGGGTGACCACCCAGGCGATGCGCGCCAGCCGCGGAATCATGCGCGCTTTCTCCCTTCCATCAGGTGTCGGCGCAGGCGTTCCAGACGGGCCTCGAGGCGGTCGGTGGCGACCTCCAGTTCGGTGAGGTGATCGCGCAGGCCCTCGAACTGGTGACGGCCGGGCAGCAGCCTGGCTTCTTCGAAGACGTACTCGGAGACGTCGGCGCACAGCTCCTGGCGGGTGCGCAGGCCCCAGCGCCCAAGGCTGCGCATGCCTTCTGCCAGGCTGTGGGCGGGGATGTCGCCCAGCCAGTGAGCCAGCTCGCCCTCCCAGTCGAGGTCGAGGTCGAGCAGCAGGTCGCGGGTCGCCTCGAGCAGCGGAATGCGCCCGCGCACCGCGAGCTTGCCCTGGAACATCAGGCGCTCCATCGAGGCGCCGCCGAGCAGCTCGCCAAGGGTTTCGGTGTCAGCCTCGACGACGGCATCGAAGGCTTCCTCCGGCTCGTCGTCGGGGCGCAGCAGGTCCAGCCCCTGGGGGTGGAAGGCCACGGCCAGCGCCAGGGGCGGGTGCTCGAGCCGCAACAGCAGGCGCTGGCCCGCCAGGCGGGCTAGCCGGGAGGGGGCGGCGGGATCTCGGGCAAGCAGGGCATTGAGGCTGCGTTCGAGGCCGCCCAGCAGCAGGGTCGGTGTCAGCGCCATCGGATCCTCACAGCTTGATGCCGCGGTGCAGGGCGACGATGCCCCCGGTAAGGTTGGTGTACTCGACCCGCTCCAGGCCGGCGGCCTCCATCATGCCCTTGAGGGTCTCCTGGTCGGGATGCATGCGGATTGACTCGGCCAGGTAGCGGTAGCTGTCGGCGTCGCCGGCCACCAACTCGCCCATGCGCGGCAGCAGGTGGAAGGAGTAGTCGTCGTAGGCGCGGGTCAGCAGAGGATTATCGGGCTTGGAGAACTCCAGCACCAGCAGCCGGCCGCCGGGCTTGAGCACGCGGGCCATGGAGCGCAGGGCGGCGTCCTTGTCGGTGACGTTGCGCAGGCCGAAGGCGATGGTGATGCAGTCGAAACTGTTGTCCGGGAAGGGCAGCGTTTCGGCGTTGGCCTGGACGTACTCGACGTTGCCACCCACGCCCTGGTCGAGCAGCTTGTCGCGCCCGACCCGCAGCATGGAGGCGTTGATATCGGCCAGCACCACGCGCCCCCTGGGGCCGACCAGACGCGAGAACTTCAGCGTCAGATCGCCGGTGCCGCCGGCGATGTCGAGCACGCTGTGGCCCGGGCGGACCCCGGCGCGTTCGATGGTCAGGCGCTTCCACAGCCGATGGATGCCGAACGACATCAGATCGTTCATCACGTCATAGCGGGCGGCCACCGAGTGGAAGACGTCGGCCACGCGGGAGGCCTTCTCGTCGACCGGGACTTCCTGGTAGCCGAAGTGGGTGGTGCGCTTGTCGCTGGGGGTCATGCGAGGGAGGCTCCCGAGTCAGCTGCACATGGAGAGGCGAGGCTCGGCGGCCCCGCACGATGGGGCGCATTGTAGCGCCCCCCGGGGGGGCTTGTCTTGACGGCGCCTCTACAGCTGCTTGATCTCGATGCCCAATGGCTCCCTGTAGGCTCCGGCCTCTTCCAGGCGCCGTAAATAGTCGGCCCAGTTGGCCTCGCGGTTCACGATAAGCTCGTGGAGGTAGTCCCAGCTGTAGAGGCCGCTGTCGTGGCCGTCGTCGAAGTGCAGCTTGAGCGCATAGCGCCCGGCCTGAGTGATATTGGCCAGGCCGACGTGCTTCTTGCCGACCTGCAGGGTCTCCTGGCCGCGGCCATGGCCGCGCACCTCGGCGGAGGGCGAGAACACCCGCAGGTATTCCACCGACAGCCGATGACTCTCGCCGCCATCGAAGGTCAGCTCCAGCTCGCGGGCCTGTTTGTGGTAGTGCACTCGGGTGGGAATGGGGGCGGACATGGGCACCTCCGGTGAGCTTGAAGCTGGAAGAGAGCAACCGCCGCCGCAAGCGATGGTTGTGATCGCTTGCGGCGGCGTGGCCAATCGTCCCAGCTACAGGCCGATGTTTCTTCAAGCTTACAGCTTATAGCTTCCAGCTCTCGCATCGAAGCCTGTGTACTTGCTGATTGGCGCAGGCCTCACAGAATGTAACGCGACAGATCCTCATCCAGCGCCAGTTCGCCGAGCTGTGAGTCGACGTAGGCGGCGTCGATGGTCAGCGGGCTGCCCAGGTCGGAGCCTTGGTAGGAGGCTTCTTCGAGCAGGCGCTCCATCACCGTATGCAGGCGGCGGGCGCCGATGTTCTCGGTGCCTTCGTTGACCTTCCAGGCGATCTCGGCGATGCGTGAGATGCCGTCGTCGGTGAAGGTCACATCCAGGCCCTCGGTGGCCATCAGCGCCTGGTACTGGCGGGTCAGGGCCGCGGAAGGCTCGGTGAGGATGCGCTTGAAGTCTTCCGGCGTCAGGGCGTTGAGCTCCACCCGGATCGGCAGGCGGCCCTGCAGCTCCGGGATCAGGTCCGACGGGCGCGACAGGTGGAAGGCGCCGGAGGCGATGAACAGGATGTGATCGGTCTTCACCATGCCGTACTTGGTGGAGACGCTGGAGCCCTCGATCAGCGGCAGCAGGTCGCGCTGCACGCCCTCGCGGGATACCTCGCCGCCGCTGGACTGGCCGCTGCCCTTGGCGACCTTGTCGAGTTCGTCGAGGAACACGATGCCGTGCTGCTCGACGGCCTCGATGGCGCGCTGCTTGATGTCGTCCTCATTGACCAGCTTGGCGGCCTCCTCGTCGCGTAGCAGCGCGAAGGCGTCCTTGACCGCCACCCGGCGGGTCTCGGTCTTCTGCTTGCCCATGCTGGAGAACAGGTTCTGCAGCTGGCTGGTCATCTCCTCCATGCCCGGCGGCGTCATGATATCGACACCCTGGCTCTGGGGAGTGACCTCGATATCGATTTCCTTGTCGTCGAGCTGGCCCTCGCGCAGCTTCTTGCGGAACGACTGACGGGTAGCGTTCTCGGTGCGTGGCTCGTTTTCCTGGCCGCGCGGCGGCGGCAGCAGGGCGTCGAGGATGCGGTCCTCGGCGGCGTCCTCGGCGCGGTGGCCCACCTCTTCCTTGGCCTGTTCACGCACCAGCTTGATGGCGGCCTCGGTGAGGTCGCGGATGATCGACTCGACGTCGCGGCCGACGTAGCCCACTTCGGTGAACTTGGTGGCTTCGACCTTGATGAAGGGCGCGCGGGCCAGCTTGGCCAGGCGACGGGCGATCTCGGTCTTGCCCACGCCGGTGGGGCCGATCATCAGGATGTTCTTGGGCGTGACTTCCTGGCGCAGCTCCTCGTCGAGCTGCATGCGCCGCCAGCGATTGCGCAGGGCGACGGCCACGGCACGCTTGGCATCCTGCTGGCCGACGATGTACTGGTCCAGGGCGTGAACGATCTCGCGGGGGGTCATCCGGGTCATGATCAGAGCTCTTCCAGCGTGACGTGATGGTTGGTGAACACGCAGACATCGCCGGCGATCTCCAGCGATTTTTCGGTGATCTCGCGGGCCGATAATTCGGTGTTCTCGAGCAGGGCTCGGGCGGCGGACAGGGCGAAGTTGCCGCCGGAGCCGATGGCGATGATGCCGCGCTCGGGCTCCACCACGTCGCCGTTACCGGTGATGATCAGCGAGGCGTGCTTGTCGGCCACGGCCAGCAGCGCCTCCAGGCGGCGCAGGGCGCGGTCGGTGCGCCAGTCCTTGGCCAGTTCCACGGCAGCCTTGGTGAGGTGGCCCTGGTGTTTCTCGAGCTGGGCCTCGAAGCGCTCGAAGAGGGTGAAGGCGTCGGCGGTGCCGCCGGCAAAACCGGCCAGCACCTGGCCGCGATAGAGACGGCGCACCTTGCTGGCGTTGCCCTTCATCACGGTGTTGCCCAGCGACACCTGGCCGTCGCCGGCCAGTGCCACCTGGTCGCCGCGACGCACGGAAACGATCGTGGTCATGGAGGAGACTCCTTGTGGGAGCGGGGGCTCCCGATGACTTTGTACCCGCGGCGTCACCTGGGTGACGCCGTGCATAAGCTGGAGGGAAAGGTGTGGGCGGCGTGGCCGGAATTCAACCGGCGCGGCTTACTGCAGCTGGATGAGCAGCGGCTCGATGCCCTGGGTGGCCATCAGGTCCTGGGCGCGGGTCAGCTCGCGGCGATCCCGGTAGGGGCCGACCTGGACCCGATGCCAGGTGGCGCCGTCGCCGGTCTGGACCTCGCTGATCTGGGCCAGCAGGCCGAAGTCCTTGAGGCGGCCGGCCAGCCGCTGGGCGTCGCTGGTCTCGCGGAAGGAGGCGGCCTGCAGCATATAGCGCTTGCCGTCCTCGGCGCGGTTCGCCGCGGACTTGACCGGCGCGCTGTTGGCGGCGATTACCTGGGCGATGGGATCGTCGGCCGGGGCGTCTCCTGAGGAGGCCTCTTCCGGCTCGGCGGGGCGCGGGGGCGGTGTCGCGGTGGAGGCCTGCTCGCCAGGGGCGATCACTTCCGACTCGGGGAGTAGAGTGTAGAACTCGAAGGTCGGCATCGGCGGTTCGTCCGCCGGCGCCGACGCCTGGGGATCGCGGCTGGCCTGGTTCGGTGCCTCGCCGGCCGGCAGCGGCACCGTCGAGGGCGGGCCGTCCTGCCAGGGAGCGGTGCCATGCTGGTGCTGCGAGATCAGGAAGCCGGCCACCAGGCCGGCCAGTCCCCATAGCCAGCCCGGCACGCCACGGCGTGAGGCGGCCTTGGCGGGGCGTTTCCTGGATGTGGTGGCGCCCCGCTTGCGGTTGCCGTCGGCGGGCTTGCGGCTGGCCATGGCTTACATCTCCTCGGGGGCGCCGACGCCCATCAGGTCAAGGCCGTTGCGCAGCACCTGACGGGCGGCAAGGAACAGCGACATGCGTGAGTTGCGCAGGGCATCGTCCTCGACCATGACCTTGACGGCGTTGTAGCAGGTGTGGAACTCGGCGGCGAGGTCGAGCAGGTATTGGGCGATCTGCTGCGGCTCGCGGCTAGCGGCAGCGTGGGCGACCACTTCCGGATAGCGGGCCAGGCGGTTCATCAGCGCCTTCTCCTGCTCGGCCTCTAGGCGCGACAGGTGCTCCATGGCCAGGGCGTGGTCGAAGGGCTGGCCGGCGGACTCGGCCTTGCGCAGCATGCTGCACACCCGGGCGTGAGCGTATTGCACGTAGTAGACCGGGTTGTCGTTGGACTGGGAGCGGGCCAGGTCGATGTCGAAGGTCAGCTGGGAGTCGGCCCGGCGCGCGGCGAGGAAGAAGCGCGTGGCGTCGCGGCCGACCTCGTCGATCAGGTCGCGTACGGTGACGTAGCTGCCGGCTCGCTTGGAAAGCTTCACCTCGACGCCGGAGCGGGTGACCATCACCATCTGGTGCAGCACGTAATCCGGCCAGCCCTGGGGGATGCCGGCCTCCAGTGCCTGCAGACCGGCGCGGACGCGGGTCACCGTGGAGTGGTGGTCGGCGCCCTGCTCGTTGATCACGGTGGTGAAGCCGCGTTGCCACTTGTCCAGGTGATAGGCCACGTCGGGCAGGAAATAGGTGTAATGGCCGTCCTGCTTGCGCATCACCCGGTCCTTGTCGTCACCGAAGTCGGTGGTGCGCAGCCAGGTGGCGCCTTCGTGTTCGTAGGTATGCCCTTTCTCGGCCAGGCGCGCGGCGGTGGCCTCTACCTTGCCGTCACGATACAGCGAGGACTCCAGGAAGTAGACGTCGAACTCCACGCCGAAGGCACGCAGATCCAGGTCCTGCTCACGGCGCAGGTAGGCCACGGCAAACTCGCGGATGGCCTCCAGATCGTCCGGATCGGCGGCGCCGGTGACATGACGATCATCGGCGTGCACTGTTTCGCCGGCCAGATAGCTGTTGGCCACGTCGATGATGTAGCCGCCGCGATAGCCGTCGGCCGGCCAGTCGTCGTCCTCGGGATCGATGCCCTTGACCCTGGCCTGGACCGAGAGCGCCAGGTTGCTGATCTGGGCGCCGGCATCGTTGTAGTAGAACTCGCGGGTGACCTCGAAGCCTACGGCCTCGAGCAGTCGGCACAGGCAGTCACCGATGGCGGCGCCGCGGCCGTGACCGACGTGCAGCGGGCCGGTGGGGTTGGCGGAGACGAACTCCACCTGCACCTTCTGTCCCTGACCTGCCAGGCTGCGACCGAAGGTGTCGCCGGCGTCCAGCACCTGGCGGATGACCTGGGCGGCGGCGTCGGTGGCAGCGAAGAAGTTGATGAAGCCGGGGCCGGCAATCTCGACCTTTGACACGGCATCGCTCGCCGGCAGCGCTGTGACCAGCGCCTCGGCCAGCTCGCGGGGTTTCTTACCGGCGGGCTTGGCCAGCATCAGCGCCAGGTTGGTGGCGTAATCGCCGTGGGCCTTGTCCTTGGTGGGATCGACCTTGATGCTCGGGGCCAGCTCGGCAGGCAGCATGCCCTGGTTCTTGAGTTCGGCCAGGGCGCCTTCCAGCAGGGAGATGATGGTGTCTTTCATGGGTAATCGGATGTCCTGTGGCGCGGGCAGATGGCTATCGCCCGTCGGCGGGCATTTGGGCGCACATTATCGACAATTGCGCGCAGGCTTTAAACCCTTGCCCGGTTTCACCGGGGCGAGGAGCTGTAAGCTTGAAGAGGAAAAGGCTTGGCCCCCTTCGTGGCGAATTCTTGCTGCCTTCCAGCTTCCAGCTTCCAGCTTCCAGCTTCCAGCTTTCAGCTCAGTGTCTGCGGATCGATATCCAGCGACCAGCGCACCCGCCGCGCCGCGGGGTCGGCTTCCAGCCAGGCAACCAGCCAGGCGCCGGCTTCGTGGAGGCGGCTGCGTTTGGCGGCGCCGAGCATGAGCTGCATGTGGTAGCGGTTCTGGCGACGCTCCATGGGGGCCGGTACCGGCCCCAGACAGTCCACGTCCAGCGCGCGTTCGGCGAGATAGATGCGCAGCGACTCGGCGGCGCGGTTGCCGAGTTCGGTGGCGGCCGCTTCCTGAGCGGCTTCGAGGCGTAGCAGGGCCAGGAAGCGGAAGGGTGGCAGAGCGGCAATGCGTCGCTCCTCCAGCAGCTGTTCGGCCAGGGCATCGTAGCCGCGGGCTGCCAGCAGGCGAAGATTGGGGTCGTCGGCATGCATGGTCTGCACCAGCACACGGCCGGGGTGGGCAGCGCGACCGGCGCGGCCGGCCACCTGCTCGAGCAGTTGGGCACTGTGTTCCAGTGCCCGGAAGTCGCTAGCGTAGAGCCCACCATCGGCATTGACCACTACCACTAGGGTGACGTGGGGCAGATGGTGGCCCTTGGCCAGCATCTGGGTGCCGACCAGCAGGCAGGGCTCGCCGCGGCGTACCTCGGCCAGGGTCTGCTCCAGGGCGTCGCGGCGTCTGGTGCTGTCGCGGTCGATGCGGTGCACCGGCACGTCAGGGAATCGCTCAGCCAGCGTCTCCTCGGTGCGTTCGGTGCCGCTGCCCAGCGGGCGCAGGTCGGCGCTGCCGCACTCGGGGCAGGCGTCAGGCAGGGCCTGGCGATGGTCGCAGTGGTGGCAGGCCAGCAGCGGCGGCTGGCGATGCAGGGTGAGGCGGGCGTCACAGTGATCGCACTCGGCGAGCCAGCCGCAGGCGTGGCAGCTCAGGGTCGGGGCGAAGCCGCGGCGGTTGATGAAGACGAGCACCTGATGGCCGGCGGATAGCGTCGTCTCGATGGCGTCGATGACCGGTGGAATCAGTCCGCCTCGGCGCGGGCGGCCACGCAGGTCGATCAGTTCCAGGCGTGCCGGGGCGTGTCGGCTGGCGCGCTGGGTCAGCCTGAGGTGGCGGTAGTCGCCGCTGCGTGCCCGATGCAGGGTCTCCAGTGAGGGGGTGGCGCTGCCCAGCACCAGCGGAATACCATGCTGGTGGGCGCGTACCACCGCCAGGTCGCGGGCGTGGTAGCGCAGGCCCTCCTGCTGTTTGAAGGAGCCGTCGTGCTCCTCGTCGACGATAATCGCGCCGGGGCGTGCCAGGGGGGTGAAGATTGCCGAGCGAGTGCCGATGACGATGGGCGCCCGGCCGCTGGCCGCGGCCTCCCAGGCGTCCAGACGCTCATGATCGGTGAGTCCGGAATGCAGGGCCACCACCGGCACTCGGAAGCGCCGTCGGAAGCGCGCCAGGGTCTGCGGAGTGAGGCCGATCTCGGGGACCAGCACCAGGGCCTGGCGGTCGCGGCCGATCACGGCCTCGATGAGCTGCAGATAGACCTCGGTCTTGCCGCTGCCGGTGACGCCGTGCAACAGGCAGGGGTGGTAGGCGTCCAGCCGTTCGTGAAGAGCGGCCAGGGCGGTGGCCTGCTCGCGGTTGAGCGGCAGTGCCGGCTCGGCCAGCAGCGGTCCGCCGCTC
Organism: Halomonas sp. B23F22_20; assembly: GCF_043496985.1. Taxonomy (NCBI): domain Bacteria; kingdom Pseudomonadati; phylum Pseudomonadota; class Gammaproteobacteria; order Oceanospirillales; family Halomonadaceae; genus Halomonas; species Halomonas sp. B23F22_20. The sequence continues at coordinate 19,298 of NZ_JBIEKH010000009.1, read as the reverse complement.
GGGGGAGCTGCGGTAAGAGGTTCCTCGCGTCGCATGATCAGGCCCTTGCGCTCCAGCGCCTGCAATTGGTCGCGGCCGAAGGATTGGGCGAGAATGGCCTGGCTGACCAGGCCGTGGGGATGCTGGCGCAGCATGGTCAACAGCTCGGCCTGTCGGGGCGCCCGGGCCAGGGTCGGGGGCGCTTCGGCAGTGCCTGCCTCGGTGACTTGCCAGCGCTCTCGGGTGCGGGCCTCCAGGGTGCGGCCCTGACGCAGCAGCGCGGGCATCGCCTGGTGCAGGGTGTCGCCCGGTGCATGCTGGTAGTAGCGGGCGGTGAAGCGGCACAGCCACAGCCAGTCCGTCGGCAGCGGCGTCGCATCGAGACAGGCATCGATCGGCTTCAGCTTCGCCAACGGCAGATCGCTGGTGGCACGGCATTCCAGCACCACGCCGACCACCTGGCGTCGACCGAAGGGAACCTGGACCCTGACTCCCGGCTGCCAGCCGCCCGCGGGGGGAGTGCCGGCGGGGCGGTAGTCGAACAGTCGACGCAGCGGCGAGGGAATGGCGACGCCCAGCACCGAGGGGGGCGGGGGAGTGGCAGACAATTGGCCTCCGGGAACGGCTCTGCTAGAATGCTCGGCCGCCGCGTCACCCAGTGTGGGCGGCGCCCGGTTTGAACGTTCAAACAACCCGTATGCGGTGCCTGGCAGCAGATCAGGTGGCGGCATACAGTGCAGCGAGGCTCAAGATGAAACAAGGTATCCATCCGAATTACAAGACGGTCAGCGCGACCTGTTCCTGCGGCGCCACCTTCGAGGTCGGCACCACCAACGATCAGGATCTGTCCCTGGACGTCTGCTCGCAGTGCCACCCCTTCTACACTGGCAAGCAAAAGCAGGCGACCACCGGTGGTCGCGTCGAGCGCTTCAACAAGCGCTTCGGTGCCGCGCTCAAGCGCTGATGCGTTTGCCGGCGTCCTGCGACGCCGGCCGTCGACATCGTCGAAGAACCCGCCCCCGTGGCGGGTTCTTTTTTTGCGCTATTCTCAGGAGTGAAGCGCCACGATAAGTAATCCTTTATGGCATTCGTCGAAAGTATAAGTTGTAGCAAATATCGCCGAACGTCTTCGAATGAGGCTTCTAGTTGACGTAATTTTACTAAGTTGAGAAATGGAAGTTTTTTTTATATTCTCATCGCCCACCACACCATTCGAGACCGGATCCGAGCATGACAGACGCGAAGAGACAGGCGGCACTGGACTATCACGCGAAGCCCATTCCCGGAAAACTGTCGGTGGAGCTGACCAAGCCCACCGCTACCTCCCGGGATCTCTCCCTGGCCTATAGCCCGGGCGTCGCCGAGCCGGTTCGCGAGATTGCCCGTGACCCCGAGAATGCCTATCTCTATACCGGCAAGGGCAACCTGGTGGCCGTCATCTCCGACGGCAGCGCCATTCTCGGCCTCGGCAACCTGGGCGCTCTGGCGAGCAAGCCGGTCATGGAGGGCAAGGGCGTGCTGTTCAAGCGCTTTGCCGGTATCAACTCCACTGACCTGGAGGTCAATGCCGAGAGCCCCCAGGCCTTCATCGATACCGTGGCGCGCATCGCCGACACCTGGGGGGGCATCAACCTCGAGGACATCAAGGCGCCTGAGTGCTTCGAGATCGAGCGGGCGTTGGTCGAGCAGTGCAGCATTCCGGTGTTCCACGATGACCAGCACGGCACCGCTATCGTCACCGCGGCGGGCATGCTCAATGCGCTGGACATCGCCGGCAAGTCGCTGGAGAGCGCCAAGATCGTCTGTCTGGGCGCCGGAGCGGCAGCCATCGCCTGCATGAAGCTGCTGGTGTCCTGCGGCGCCAAGGCCGAGAATCTGGTGATGCTGGACCGCAAGGGCGTGATCCACAGCGGCCGCGAGGACCTGAACCAGTACAAGGCGATGTTCGCGGTCGAGACCGACAAGCGGACCCTGGATGACGCCATCGATGGCGCCGATGTGTTTGTCGGCCTTTCCGGTCCCGGCCTGATGACCGCTGACCACATTCGCAAGATGGCCGATAACCCGGTGGTCTTCGCCTGCACCAACCCGGATCCGGAAATCCAGCCGGATCTCGCCCGGGAAACCCGGCCCGACGTGATCATGGCCACCGGGCGCTCCGACTACCCCAACCAGGTCAACAACGTGTTGGGCTTTCCCTTCATCTTCCGCGGTGCGCTGGACGTGCGGGCGACCCGCATCAACGAGGAGATGAAGGTCGCGGCGGTCCACGCCCTGAAGGACCTGGCCCGGGAGCCGGTGCCCCAGGCGGTGCTGGATGCCTATGAGCGGGGCAGCATGAGCTTCGGGCGCGACTACATCATTCCCACGCCGGTGGATGTGCGGCTGCTGGAGCGGGTGTCCTCGGCGGTGGCCCAGGCGGCGGTGGATTCCGGTGTGGCGCGAAAGCCCTATCCGTCTCACTACCCGCTGAAGACCGTGGATGACGTCTACGGCGGCTGATCGCCAAGGCTTTTTTTCTTTGGATGCGACGCCGGCCCTCGGGCCGGCGTCGTCGTATCGTGTCGGCGTGCCCGAGTTACCAGTCGTAGAGCAGCGAGGCGCTGGTGATATGGTCGGTGCGAGCCATGGCCGCATCGGGCGGGCGGGAGTTGTGCTCGAGCTCGTAGGAAAGCTTGAGCGCCAGATGCGAGTTGAGGCGCGCGGTGAGGGTGGAGAGCGAGCGCGTGGTCAGGTTGGGGTCGGTGGCCTCCAGCGAGAGTTCCTGACCGAGGCTCGCGGTGTCGGAGAAATGCCAGCGATAGTCCAGCGCGCCGTAGATCACGCCGAGCCGGCGATCGCGGTCATCGGTCACGCTGTCGATGCGATAGCCGGGGCCGGTCTCCAGCGACAGTATGTGCCTTTCGTTACTCACCAGCTGCCGGCCATAGCCGCCGATCGCGGTGGCCTGGTAGTCGTAGCCGCTGAAGCGGTCCTTCTCCCAGCGGGTGAAGCCGAACAGGTAGTGCGGACCCTCGATGTCGATGCGCTCGCGGGCCGCCATCAGATACTGTTCCGCGCTGGTCTCGCTGTCCTGGGTGACGTGGCGGACCTCGCCGCGCAGGCTGTGGGTCAGGTTGCCGGTCAGCCAGACCAGGCGCCCCTTGGCGATCAGGGTCTGGCTGTTGGTATTGCCCTGCAGGTGGGTGAAGCCGAGTTCGGCTTCACCGCTCCAGGGGGGAGCGTCGTCCTCCGGCGGTGGCGGTGCATAGAAAGGGGATGCCTGGGCGATGCCCCCTGTCGTCAGCAGGCCTGACCAGAGGGCGAGGATCACCTTGAGACGCATGGGGCTTCTCGCGGTTGGTCCGGTGGAAAGAAGGTGAGGCGGCGGGCGCCGCCTCATCGGTTCGGGTCTAGAAGATGGCTTCGTAGGCGCCGGTCCCCTGGGAGCCGCTTTCCTGTTCCACCGCCTGGTCGACCCGCCGTGGCTGATAGCCGGGCAGGTGGTCGGCGCGGAACAGCTCCTGCATGCCGCCGGGCTGGTCGTCGTGCAGCAGGCGACCGGTGTCGGGGTCGATGCGTCGGGCGACCACGTCATCCGGACGGTCGGGCCAGTGCTCCGGGCGGTCCGCCAGGGCCTTGCCCATGAAGTCGATCCAGATCGGCAGAGCGGCCTGGGAGCCGTATTCCGCGGTGGAGGAGTTGTCGTCCTTGCCGACCCAGACGGTGGTGGCCAGGTCGGTGTTGAAGCCGGCGAACCAGGCGTCGCGCTGCTCGTTGGTGGTACCGGTCTTGCCGACGATGTCGCTGCGCTCCAGGGCCAGGGCACGGCGGGCGGTGCCATGCTCTACCACGTCGCGCAGCATGTCGCGAAGCAGGTAGACGGCGGCCGGGTCGGCCACGCGTGGGGCGACGCGATAGGTCTTGCCGTCGCGTTCGACGGTCTCCTGGCCATCGGCACACTCGCGGCAGGCCACCATCGGGTCGGCTTCGCCGACCACTGTCTGGCCCTCGCCGCGGGTCACCTTCTGGATCAGCCAGGGCTCGACGGCGAAGCCGCCGTTGGACAGCACCGCATAGCCGCGGGTCATCTCCAGAGGCGTCAGGCTGGTGGTGCCAAGGGCCAGCGAGAGGCCGTGGGGCAGCCGCTCGGGATCGAAGCCGAAATTCTCGAGGAAATCGATGGTGCGCTCCAGCCCGAGAGTCTGCATCAGGCGGATGGTGACCAGGTTGCGAGAACGCGCCAGGCCCTCGCGCAGCCGGGTCGGGCCGCGGAAGTCGCCGCTGGAATTGCTGGGGCGCCACAGCTCGCTGCTGCCGTCCTGCATCACCACCGGCGCATCGTTGATGACGGTAGCGGGATTTACCTCGCCGCTGTTCAGGCCCGCCAGGTAGACGAAGGGCTTGAAGATGGAGCCCGCCTGGCGGCGCGCCTGAAGGGCACGATTGAACTTGCTGGCGTCGAAGTCGAAGCCGCCCTGCAGGGCCAGGATGGCTCCTGTCTGCGGGTCCATTACCACTAGCGAGCCCTGGGCATCGGGTTTCTGGGAGAGTCGCCAGCTGCCGTCCTCGCGCTGGAGGGTGCGTACCAGGTCGCCGGGGCTGGCGATCTCGGCGGCCGAGCTCGGCGCCGCGCCGCGATAGCGGGCGTTGCGGTAGGGCTGGGCCCAGTCGAGGCCATTCCAGTCCAGAGTGCGGACTTCGCCGCCGCGGGCCAGGACGCGCATCTCGCGTCCCTCGCTCGCGACCACGATGGCCGGCTCCAACGGACCCAGCACCGGCGTGCGTTCCAGCACCTGAAGCCAGTTGCTGACGTCGCCTTCGACGCCCTCGACCTCGGTCTGGCTGCGCTCGGCAGCGCGCCGCGCGGTGGCCATGACTTCGGGTGATTCGGCGAGCTCTTCCTCGAGGCCTTCACGATCGGTGCGTTCCTGGGCCTCTGCCAGGCTGCGAGGGATATCGGTCTGCTCGGGTCCGCGCCAGCCGTGGCGGGTGTCATAGGCGATCAGGCCGTCGGCCAGGGCGCGACGGGCCTCGGGCTGGAGTTCGCTGTCCAGGGTGGTGGTGATGTGGTAGCCGCCGGTATAGGCGTCGTCGAAGTGGTCGACGGCGTACTGCCGAGCCATCTCGGCGACATAGTCGGCGGGGATCTCCGCCTTGGCCACGTGGCGGCTGGCGGTGATTGGCGCCTGGACGGCCTCGTCGTAGGCCGCCTGGTCGATGTAGCCCAGATCGCGCATGCGATACAGGATCCAGTTGCGGCGGATCAGGGCGCGCTCGGCGTTGGCCAGCGGATTGAAGGCGGACGGCGCCTTGGGAAGGCCGGCGATCATCGCCTGCTCGGCCAGGGTGAGCTCACCCAGGGGGCGATCGTAGTAGACCTCGGCGGCGGCAGCGATGCCGTAGGCGCGATGGCCGAGGAAGATCTTGTTGACGTAGAGCTCGAGAATCTCCTGCTTGCTGAGGATCTGCTCCATCTGCAGGGCCAGGAGGATCTCTCGAATCTTGCGGGTGAAGGTGCGGTCCAGGGTCAGCAGATAGTTGCGGGCCACCTGCATGGTGATGGTGGATCCGCCGGACTGGATGTCGCCACCGCTGGCGACCAGTTCGACGGCAGCGCGCAGCAGTCCCTTGGGATCGACCCCGTGGTGGTCGAAGTAGGCAGCGTCCTCGGCGGCCATGAGCGCCTGGACCATGCCCTCGGGTATCTCGTCGAACTCCACCGGGAGGCGACGCTCCTCACCGAACTCGCCGATCAGCTTGCCGTCGCGGGTGAAGATGCGCAGGGGAGTCTGCAACTCGAAATCCTGCAGCTGGCGCACGTCCGGCAGGCCGGGAGCGAAGTAGAGTGCGGCGCCTACCACGGCCAGGAGTGAGGCGGTGGACAGCGAGACCAGCAGCCAGAATGCCGAGAAAGCCAGGATTCTGAAGAACTTCATGAAAAGGCGGTATCCATGCTGAGAACGGGGGCGAAGGAAAGGGAGCGAATGGTTCCGGCGACGCGACGGCCATTATAGGAATCCGGCAGCGTGACCACCAGCGTTGACGTCTGGCGACACCCTTTCTCATGTGAGCTCATGAAATATCATGTAACCTCGATATACAGGCTTGGAATGATGGCTGCTGGTTCATTCACCCAGGGGCCGCAGCAGGACGATCACGCACGGTTCCATGCAGGAGTCGTCGGGAGTGTGGCCCAGATGCGACTAGGGGCATCCGGCAAGGGGCTGATCGGTGTCGACATCACGTCAGCCACCGTCAAGCTCATCGAGCTCAAGCGAGTCGGTGGCGGCTTTCAAGTCGAGAGCTACGCAGTGCGACCGCTTCGCGAAGGCGCCGTGGTCGAGCGGCGTATTCGCGATATGGGTGAAGTCGTCGATGCCCTGAAGCGTGCCGTGGATCATGCCAGGCCCACTGGCCGGCGGGTGTCGGTGGCGGTGCCGGCCAGTGCGGCGATCACCAAGACGCTGACACTGCCGGCAACGCTTTCCGATGACGAGATCGAGACCCGCATCCAGCTCGAGTCCGACAAGCATATCCCTTTTCCGTTCAGTGAGGTGGTCTTCGACTTCCAGCGTCTGGGGCTGAACGCGCGCTATGGTGATCAGCAGGACGTGTTGCTGGTGGCTTGTCGTCAGCAGGATGTCAGCCAGCTGACCGACGCCGTGCGCCAAGCGGGGCTGATCCCGGCCATGGTAGACGTCGAGACCTTCGCCATGGAGCGCGCCTATACCGAACTTGCCCTCCAGCTGCCGCCGACGGTCGGCCGTGACCATGACGTGGCGTTGGTGGACATCGGTGCCAACATGAACGCTTTCCATGTGCTGCGCGATGGCCGGATCATCTACAGCCGTGACACCGTCTTCGGGGGCCGCGCGCTGACCGAAGAGATCCGCAGCCGCTATGGGTTAAGTCTTGAAGAGGCTGGCCTTGCCAAGAAGCGCGGAGGCTTGCCGGAGGATTACCCGCGCAGCGTCCTCGCTCCCTTTCTCGACACCCTTGGCCAGCAGGTCGGGCGTTCCTTGCAGCTCTATTACACCTCCGGACGCAAGCGGGAAGTGCGGTGGATGCTGTTGGCCGGTGGCGGCAGCGTGCTGCCTGGATTGACGGATCGTCTGGCGGAAGAGAGCGGGATGGAGGTGGTGATCGCCAACCCCTTTCACCGTATGAAGGTGAATCCGCGGGTCGATGTCCCAACCCTGGCGGGGGATGCGCCAGCCATGCTGACGGCCTGTGGGCTGGCGATGAGGGGGCGCAAATGACCGTCGAGATCAACCTGTTGCCCTGGCGCGAAGCGCGGCGTCAGCGGCGCAGCAAGCGTTTCTACCTCTCCCTGGGGCTGGCTGCTCTGGTCGGTCTGGGCGGCGGATATGCCGTGACTTGGCACTATGAACAGCAGCTCATTGCCCAGCAGCAGCGCCATGATTTGATCCGTCGACGCACCGCGGAGCTCGATCGTGACATCCTTACGGTCAGCCAGTACGAGGCACAGGTCGAGGACCTCGCTCGACGTCTCGAGGTGTTTCAGCGCTTGCAGTTCGGGCGTCCGCAGACCGTGCATGTCTTCAATGCTCTGGCGGCGAGCCTCGAGGAGGGGGTGCATTATTCGCGTCTGTCGCGCCAGGGTGATCAGTTGCGACTGGTCGGCATGGCCGAAGACAATCGGCACGTGTCCGATCAGTTGCGCGGGCTTGAGAACTCGCCGGTGTTTGATGTGCCGGTGCTCTCCGAGGTCGAGACCGCCGAGGGGCAGCGGCGCTTCGCGCTTACCGTCGGCCAGCACATGCCGAATCGCGAGCGCCAGGGGGTGACGCCATGACGCTGGCCGCCGAGCTTCGCCGTCTACGCGAGCTGGACTGGGGCGAGTTGGACATCAAGGAGGCCGGCAGTTGGCCCGTGTCACTGCAATGGCTGTGCTGCCTGTTGGTGCTGGTGCTGACGTTCTCCGGGCTCTACTGGTATCTGGGGGCGTCGAAGGCCGAAGAGCTGCGTGGCGCCCGCCAGGAGGAAGCGCGGCTGCTGCGGGATTTTCGCGGCAAGGCAGCCCAGGTGGCCAACCTGTCCGGTCTGCGCGAACAGGTGGAGGCGCTCGACGCGCGACTGGAAGGCCTGGTGGCCATGCTGCCCAGTGGGCCCGAGATACCGTCGTTGATTGACGACATCAGTGAGGCGGCCCTCGATAACCAGCTCTCCATCGATGCTATCCGCCTGCAACCTCCTGTCGAGCAGGAGTTCTACGTGGGACGTCCGTTCGATATCCGGGTGCGGGGAGACTATCACCGCCTTGGCTCCTTCATCTCCGCTGTCGCCGATCTGCCACGTGTCGTCACTCTGCATGATTTCGAGCTGGCGCCCACGGGCGACGGCGAACTGGCGCTGTCGATGCTGGCACGCACCTACAGCTATCGCTCCTCGACGGCGACGGTCGAGCAGCAGGGGGAGCCATGAGAGCCTGGCTGCGTATCGTGGCCGTACTGCCTTCGGCGCTGGCGCTCGGGGCCTGTCATGACGGCGATATGACGGGGCTCGAGCGCCAGCTTGCCGAACTGCGAGCCGATCCGGGCAATGTCACGCTCGATCCGTTGCCACCGATGCCGGTCTATCGCTCGGTAGACTATCGCTTCGCCGATCGACGCAGCCCTTTTCAGGCGCAGTTGCCGGAAGCTCACGAGTTGCCGGCGGGGGACGTCGATCTGACGCCGGACGCCTCGCGCCCCAAGGAGCCCCTGGAGGCCTACGATCTCGAGCAGCTTGACCTGGTGGGAATTCTGACGGTGGGGGACGTGGCCTCTGCCCTGGTCAAGGCGCCGGACGGCCATGTGCATCGGCTGCGCGTGGGTGATCATCTGGGCACGGATTATGGGCGTATCGTCGGCATCACCGAGGCTTCGGTGCAGCTGGTAGAGGTCGTGCCTACCGGTCGGGGTGGTTGGATCGAGCGCAGTATCCAGCTGTCGCTGGATGGCTAGTTCATCTTGCGTCGCCTGATCGGCGAGGGAAAGACCGCTAAAGGGAGAGGCAGCTAAAGGGAGAGAGAACCATGGCAACGATGATGCGCGCTCTCGCGGCTCTGGCCATGTGGGTGGTCTCCACCACCGCCATCGCGGCCTCGACGCTGACCGACCTCGATGTTCGCCAGGGCGATGGCGAGGCGCTGGAGGTCGATCTGGTGTTCGATGGTGCAGTGCCTGAGGTGAGGGGATATCGTCTCGATGATCCGGCGCGACTGACCATCGATCTCATGGACACGCGCAGCGCCCTGGATCGGCGGCGCCAGGCGCTGGGCATCGGTGGGGTCGAGCGTGTCACCGTCCTGGAGGCGGGGTCGCGGACGCGGCTGGTGTTCGATCTCTCGGGGCCATTGCCTTATGACACCACGCAGCAGGGTAATCGCTTGCGTCTGTCGATCGGGGAGAATGTTGCGGTCTCCTCGTCGGCCGCCGCGAATGCCTCGACCGCTACATCCGCAGTGAGTGACGCTTCCTATACGACCGGGCCCAGCATCACCGATATCGACTTTCGCCGAGGCGACGAGGGCGGTGGCCGCGTCGTGGTGTCCTTCGACCGGGTCGGGGTCGATGCTCGGGTCAGCGAGAGCGGCGATTCGGATATCGTGGCTCGCTTGAATGGCGTCAACCTGCCGGCCTCGCTCAACCAGATCTATGACGTCACCGACTTCGGCACGCCCCTGCGGCGCATCACGCCAAGGGTCGGGCGTGATGGCGTTACCCTCGAGATCCAGGGCAGTGGCGACTTCGCCATGCTATCCACCCAGGCCGGGCGGCAGCTGGTCATCTCGGCTCAGCCGGTCAGTACCCAGGCGCGCGATCGCGAGGAGCGCGAGCCGTTTCCCTATACCGGTGAGCGCATCACCCTGAACTTCCAGGACATCGAGGTGCGCTCGGTGCTGGCGGTCATCGCCGACTTCACCGGCTTGAATCTCGTGGCCAGTGACAGCGTCACCGGTCGGGTCACGCTCAATCTCGAGGACGTGCCCTGGGATCAGGCCCTGGATCTGGTGCTCAAGAGCCATGGCCTGGCCAGTCGCCAGGAAGGCAACGTCATCGTGGTGGCGCCGGCCGAGGAGCTGGCGGTCCGCGAGCAGCTGGAACTGCAGACTCGTGAGCAGCTCGAGACCCTGGCGCCCATGGAGACCGCATACATTCAGGTCAAGTACGCCAAGGCCGAGGATCTCGCCCAGCTGTTGCGTGGCGAAAGCGGTTTCGGGCTGCTGACCGAGCGTGGGCGCGTTGCCGTGGATCCACGGACCAATACGCTGCTGGTGCAGGACACCGCCGCCCAGATCGACAGCATTCGGCAGACCCTGGCGCGACTCGACGTGGCCGTGCGTCAGGTACAGATCGAGGCGAGGATCGTCATCGCCCGGGACAGCGCGACTCGGGAGCTGGGGGTCAACTGGGGGCTGTCGACCGATGGCGACGGGCGGCTCGACCTGGGCGGCGCTTCCAGTGGGCAGGCATTGAGCCAGGACGGACAGCGCTATGCCGACGGCCGGTATACCGGCCAGTTCGAGGATCCCGGCGGCTCCGTGTTCGAGCGCGGTGGGCTGGCGGTGGATCTGGGCAGCGAGAACCCCACCACCAGCTTTTCCTTCGGCTACCTCTCCGGCGACATCCTTCTCGATCTGGAGCTGAGAGCCCTGGAGAGTGAAGGCAAGAGCCAGACCATCTCCCAGCCGCGGGTGATCACCGCCAACCAGAGTACTGCCGTGATCAAGCAGGGCACCGAGATCCCCTATCAGGAGTCGACCTCCAGCGGGGCGACCGACACCGAGTTCAAGGAAGCGGTACTGTCGCTGGAGGTGACGCCGCAGATTACCCCGGACGATCGCATCATCATGGATCTGGCCATCAACAACGATACCGTGGGGGAAATGTTCAACGGCGTGCCCGCCATCGATACCAACGAGATCAACACCCAGGTGCTGGTGAGCGACGGCGAGACCGTGGTGCTGGGCGGTATTCTGACCACCGAGCAGGTACGTAGCCTGTTCAAGACGCCCCTGCTCGGCGACCTGCCGGTGCTCGGAAATCTGTTCCGCTATACCGAGGACTCCAACGATAAGGTAGAGTTGCTGGTATTCATCACGCCCCGAATACTGGATGACAACCTGGCGATTCGCTGATGCCGGCATTACCCAACCTGATATTGATTGGCCCCATGGGGGCCGGAAAGAGCACCATCGGCCGCCTTCTGGCGGCCGAGCTATCACGAGATTTCTTCGACAGCGACCATGAGATTCAGGATCGTTGCGGTGCCGACATTCCCTGGATCTTCGACGTCGAGGGCGAGGCGGGCTTCCGCGAGCGCGAGACGCAGATGATCCAAGAGCTGGCAACGCGCGAGGGAGTGGTCATCGCCACCGGCGGTGGCGCCGTGCTGCGCGAGGAGAACCGCCGGATGCTGCGCGACGGTGGTACGGTGATCTATCTCTACACTACCGTGGAGCAACAGCTGCGGCGAACCGCCAAGGATCGCAACCGTCCACTGCTGCAGCGTGGCGACCGCGAGCAGGTGCTCGAGGAGATGTTCCGGACGCGCGACCCGCTCTATCGGGCGACCGCCGACATGGTGGTGCGTACCGATCGCCGTGGCCCTCGTGCGGTGTCCAACGAGATCGTGCGTCGCGTCGAGCGGATGATCGATCCCCTTCATTGCAAGGCCTGAACCATGACCCGACCCGAAGAGGCCCAGAGCACCCTGCGCGTCGCCCTGGGTGAGCGTAGCTATCCCATCCATATCGGCCCTGGTCTGCTAGGGGACCCCCAACGGCTGAGACCCCATCTCGCTGGTCGCCAGGTGATGGTGGTGACCAACGAGACCGTGGCGCCGCTCTACCTGGAGCGGCTCAAGGCCGGCCTGGGCGATGACCTGACGGTGCGTGAGCTGGTGCTGCCGGACGGTGAAGCCACCAAGACCCTGGCCAGCGTCGAGCGCATCTGGGATGCCCTGCTCGAGGCCGGGTTCAATCGCCGCTGTACCCTGGTGGCGCTGGGTGGCGGGGTGATCGGTGACATGGTCGGCTTCGCGGCGGCTTGCTACCAGCGCGGTGTGGCCTTCGTGCAGGTGCCGACCACGCTGCTGTCCCAGGTCGATTCCTCGGTGGGCGGCAAGACCGGCGTCAATCACCCTCGCGGCAAGAACATGATCGGCGCCTTCTGGCAGCCCCGGGCGGTGCTGATCGATACCGATACCCTGTCGACGCTGCCGGCGCGTGAGCTGTCTGCAGGCCTGGCCGAAGTGATCAAGTATGGCCTGATCCGCGATGCCGATTTCCTGGCCTGGCTGGAGGCGAACATGCCGGCGCTGCAGGGGCTCGAGGTCGTCGCCCTGGCCCGTGCCATCGAGCGCAGCTGCAGCCTCAAAGCCGAGATCGTTGCCGAGGACGAGACCGAGCAGGGGGTGAGGGCACTGCTCAACCTGGGCCATACCTTCGGGCATGCCATCGAGACCCATCAGGGCTATGGTTGCTGGTTGCACGGTGAGGCGGTGGGGGCAGGCATGCTGATGGCGGCGGAGTTGTCCCGGCGGCTGGGTTGGCTGTCCGAAGCCGATGTGGCGCGCACTCGTGCGATCCTGGAAGACGCCGGTCTACCGTTGGCTGCGCCGGTCGAGATGGGCGTCGAAGACTTCGTGTCGATCATGCGTCTGGACAAGAAGAATCTCGACGAGCGCCTGCGATTGATCCTGCTGACGCGCCTCGGGGAGGCCTGTGTTCACGACGAGACCCCTCCCGACACCTTGGCTGCTCTGTTGGAAGCATTTCCCCGACGCTGACGACGCGTTCTGGTTGTCGCTCTCTCGACGCCCGCTGCCTTTCGCAGCGGGCGTCGTCGTTTGTGGAAACCCTTTGCACGATGGGGTGGTAGGGGTGTCAAGAATTATGGAACGCGCATGCCATATGCAGCATCGGCATGGGGGTTATCTGGGGTGATAGACCAAAGTCTATGTGTGAAGTGTCAATGGGAAGTGCCGGCGAGAGGGCGGTGCAAGCCGTTGAGTTGTGGTGGTTTTTTTCTTGAGCGGTTCGCCAAGTAGCGGATTTGACAATGATTTTTGGGGTGGTGGCGAGGCGGGGGCATTGCATGGGAAGGGGGCGGTGGCTATGCTGTCAAACCTTTTGCCGCGCAGTCATGATGCCGCAGAATGGGCATCATAAAAAAAGAAAAACTTTAAATAATACCACAAAAATACTGCGAATGAAATCCTTTCAACACTGAGGCACGCCCATGAACAGAGGTCTTCACCAACCCGGCGAGTTTCGCGACAACTGCGGGTTCGGACTGATCGCCCATATGGAGGGTCAGGCCAGCCACGATCTGCTGCAGACCGCTATCGAATCACTGACCTGCATGACCCACCGGGGCGGTATCGCCGCAGATGGCAAGACCGGCGACGGCTGTGGCCTGCTGCTCAAGATGCCCGAAGCCTTCATGCGCGCCACCGCCAAGGAAGCCTTGGGTATCGAGCTCGGGGAGCGCTTTGCCGTGGGAACCGTCTTCCTGCCCGATGACGACGCCCGTGAGACACGGGGGCGTGAGACGCTCGAGCAGGAGTTGGCGGGTCGTGGCCTCAAGGTATTGGGCTGGCGCGAGGTGCCGGTCGATCCCAGCGTCTGCGGGCCCATGGCCCTGGACTGCCTGCCGCGCATTCGTCAGCTGTTCGTCGAGCCTGGCGAGACCGCCGCGGACACCTTTGACGTCGAACTCTTCATGGCCCGTCGCCGAACCGAGCAGGCGCTGCGCGACGACGAGGATTTCTACGTCTGTTCGCTGTCCTCCGAGGTCGTCTCCTACAAGGGGCTGGTGATGCCGGTGGATCTTCCGGCTTTCTACCGGGATCTGGGCGACGAGCGGCTCGAGACCGCCATCTGCGTCTTCCACCAGCGCTTTTCCACCAATACCGCGCCGCGCTGGCCGCTGGCCCAGCCGTTCCGTCTGCTGGCCCACAACGGCGAGATCAACACCATCCAGGCCAACCGTGGCTGGGCCAATTCGCGCAAGGAGAACTTCACCAGCGCGCGCTTGCCCGACATCGCCGAGCTGGACGAGATCGTCAATACCACCGGGTCCGATTCCTCGAGCATGGACAACATGCTCGAAGTCCTGCTGACCGGGGGCATGGAGCTGCATCGTGCGGTGCGCATGATGGTGCCGCCGGCCTGGCAGAACGTCGAGATCATGGACGGCGATCTGCGCGCCTTCTACGAGTACAACTCCATGCATGTGGAGCCCTGGGATGGCCCGGCCGGCGTGGTCATGACCGATGGTCGCCAGGCGGTGTGCATGCTCGACCGCAACGGTCTGCGCCCGGCGCGCTGGGTGATCACCAAAAGCGGCTACATCACCCTGGCGTCCGAGATCGGCACCTACGACTACAAGCCCGAAGACGTCGTGGCCAAGGGCCGCGTCGGCCCCGGCCAGATTCTGGCTGTGGATACCCAGACCGGCGAGGTGCTGCATACCGAGGACGTCGACTCGCGCCTCAAGTCCGCCTATCCCTACAAGCGCTGGCTCAAGCAGGAGGCCAGCTATCTGGAGTCGGCGCTCACCGAGCTGGCGCGTTTCCAGAACATGGACGCCGATGCCTTGGCGGTGCAGCAGAAGATGTTCCAGGTCAGCTTCGAGGAGCGTGACCAGGTACTGCGCCCGCTGGCCGAGAGTGGCCAGGAAGCGGTGGGCTCCATGGGTGACGATACCCCCATGGCGGTGCTCTCCGGCAAGCATCGGCTGCTGACCGACTACTTCCGCCAGAAGTTCGCTCAGGTGACCAATCCGGCTATCGATCCGCTGCGCGAAGCGATCGTGATGTCGCTCGAGAGCTGCATCGGGTCCGAGCGCAACGTCTTCGAGGCGACGCCGGAGCATGCACACCGGCTGATCCTGACCACTCCGGTGCTGTCGCCGCGCAAGTTTTCCGCCCTGGTGGCCCACGAGGATCCGGCGTTCGTCAGCCACACTCTGTCGCTGGCCTATGATCCCGAGGTCACCGGTCTCAAGGGGGCGCTCCAGGCACTATGTGCCGAGGCCGAGCAGGCTGCACGCGACGGCAAGGTGCTGCTGGTGCTTTCCGACGCCGAGCTTGAGAAGGGGCAGCTGCCGATTCATGCCGCCCTGGCGGTGGGTGCCGTGCATCATCACCTCGGTCGCCTGGCCCTACGGCCGCGGGTCAACCTGATCGTCGAGACCGGCTACGCCCGCGACGCCCACCAGATGGCAGTGCTGTTCGGTGTGGGTGCCACGGCCGTCTATCCGTGGCTGGCCTACCAGGTCATGGCCGACATGCATCGCACCGGCGAGCTGGTTGGCAATCCGGCCGATGCCCGCGAGAACTATCGCAAGGGTCTGCAGAAGGGCCTGTTCAAGATCCTTTCCAAGATGGGGATCTCGACGCTGGCGTCCTATCGCGGCTCCCAGCTGTTCGAGGCGGTGGGCCTGGCCTCCGAGGTCATGGACCTGTGTTTCACCGGCATGGCCTCGCGGATCGAGGGCACCGGCTTCGCCGAGCTGCAGATGCAGCAGGAGCTGCTGGCCAAGACGGCCTGGACGCCGCGCAAGGGCATCTCTCACGGCGGCCTGATGAAGTACGTCCACGGCCACGAGTACCACGCCTACAACCCGGACGTGGTCAAGGCTCTGCAGGAGGCGGTTCAGGAGGGCGATTACGCCAAGTGGAAGACGTTCGCGGCGCTGGTCAACGAGCGTGACCCGGCGACCATTCGTGACCTGCTGCGGCTGAAACCGGCCGAAACGGCGCTGCCGCTGGACGAGGTCGAGCCCGTCGAGGACCTGCTGCCGCGCTTCGACAGCGCCGGCATGTCGCTGGGCGCGCTGTCGCCGGAGGCACACGAGGCCCTGGCTCAAGCCATGAACGAGGCCGGTGGTCGCTCCAATTCCGGCGAGGGCGGCGAGGATCCGGCCCGCTACGGCACCATTCGCTCTTCCAAGATCAAGCAGATCGCCTCGGGGCGCTTCGGCGTGACGCCGGCCTACCTGGCCAACGCCGAGGTACTGCAGATCAAGGTGGCGCAGGGCGCCAAGCCCGGTGAGGGCGGTCAGCTGCCCGGCGGCAAGGTGAACGGACTGATCGCTCGGCTGCGCTATGCGGTGCCCGGCGTGACCCTGATCTCGCCGCCGCCGCACCACGACATCTATTCCATCGAGGACCTGGCCCAGCTGATCTTCGACCTCAAGCAGGTCAATCCGAGCGCCCAAGTATCGGTGAAGCTGGTCTCGGAGCCGGGCATCGGCACCATCGCCACCGGCGTGGCCAAGGCCTATGCCGATTTGATCACCGTCTCCGGCTATGACGGCGGTACCGCGGCGAGTCCGCTGACCTCGATCAAGCACGCCGGCAGCCCCTGGGAGCTGGGTCTGCCCGAGGTGCACCAGGCGCTGCGCATCAACGGCCTGCGCGACAAGATTCGCCTGCAGACCGATGGCGGTCTGAAGACCGGTCTCGACGTCATCAAGGCGGCGATTCTCGGCGCCGAAAGCTTCGGTTTCGGCACCGCGCCGATGGTCGCGCTGGGCTGCAAGTACCTGCGAATCTGCCACCTCAACAACTGCGCGACCGGGGTCGCCACCCAGCACCAGTACCTGCGCGACGAGCACTTCCGTGGCACCGTCGACATGGTCAAGCACTACTTCCGCTTCATCGCCGAGGAGGTGCGTGAGCTGATGGCGATGCTGGGCGTGCGCCAGCTCACCGACCTGATCGGCCGCACCGACCTGCTCGAGGCGATCGAAGGGGTGACCGATTCCCAGCGTCGGCTGGACCTGTCGCCGCTGATGACCAACGACTTCGTGCCCGCCGAGGCGCCGCAGTTCTGCCAGGTCAGCCGTAACGTGCCCCATGATCCGGGTGCCAAGAACCAGGAGGTGCTCGAAGCGCTGAAGACGGCCATCGAGGACAAGTCCGGTGGCGAGTTCGAGTTTGCGATCACCAACTGCGACCGCTCTGTGGGTGCCCTGGTCTCCGGCACCATCGCCAAGCGCCATGGCGAAGCGGGCCTCGAGGATGCCCCGGTGACCGCCCGCTTCACCGGCGTGGCCGGCCAGAGCTTCGGGGTGTGGAACGCCAGCGGCCTGCACCTCTACCTGGAAGGCGACGCCAACGACTATGTCGGCAAGGGCATGAACGGCGGCAAGGTGGTGATCGTGCCACCGCGCGAGAGCCAGTTCGAGAGCCACAAGACGGCGATCATCGGCAATACCTGCCTGTACGGCGCCACCGGCGGCAAGCTGTTCGCCGCAGGCACCGCCGGAGAGCGCTTCGGGGTGCGCAACTCCGGCGCCCACGCGGTGATCGAGGGGGCTGGGGACCACTGCTGCGAGTACATGACCGGTGGTCTGGTCGCGGTGCTGGGCGAGACCGGTGTCAACTTCGGTGCCGGCATGACGGGCGGCTTCGCCTACGTGCTGGACGAGGACCGCACCTTCGTCGACAAGTACAACCATGAACTGGTGGAAATCCACCGCGTCAACACCGAGGCCATGGAGGCCCATCGGCGACACCTGAGGGAGATCATCGAGGAGTTCGTCGCGGAAACCGGCTCGCAGCGCGGCCGCGACATCCTCGAGGACTTCAGCGACTTCATCCGCCACTTCTGGCTGGTGAAGCCCAAGGCGGCGAGTCTCGCCAGCCTGCTGGATGAATCCCGTCGGCGTCCCGAGTAAGCCTGCAGAGAGGAGAACACAACATGGCCAACCGTTTGAGCAACGACTTTCAGTTCATCGACGTGGGGCGTCAGGATCCGGAGAAGAAGCCGGCCGTGACGCGGGCGAAGCAGTTCGCCGAGATCTATGAGCCGTTCAAGCCCCAGGACGCGGCGACCCAGGCGCATCGCTGTCTGCACTGCGGCAACCCCTACTGCGAGTGGAAGTGCCCGGTCCACAACTATATTCCCAACTGGCTGCAGCTGGTCAGCGAGGGCAACATCCTGGAGGCCGCCGAGCTCTCCCACCGTACCAACTCGCTGCCCGAGGTGTGCGGCCGGGTGTGCCCGCAGGATCGCCTGTGCGAGGGTGATTGCACCCTCAATGACGGCTTCGGGGCCGTGACCATCGGCTCGGTGGAGAAGTACATCACCGATACCGCCTTCGCCATGGGCTGGCGGCCGGACATGTCCCAGGTCACCTGGACCGACAAGAAGGTGGCGATCATCGGTGCCGGTCCGGCGGGGCTCGGCTGTGCCGATATCCTGGTGCGTAACGGCGTCAAGCCGGTCGTATTCGACAAGTATCCCGAGATCGGCGGGCTGCTGACCTTCGGCATTCCCGAGTTCAAGCTCGAGAAGACCGTGATGGAGCGCCGCCGCGCCGTCTTCGAGGAGATGGGCGTGGAATTCTGCCTGGGTGTCGAGATCGGCAAGGACATCCCTTTCGATAGCCTGCTCGCCGAGTACGACGCCGTCTTCCTCGGCATGGGCACCTACAAGTACATGGAGGGTGGCTTCCCGGGCGAGGACCTGCCGGGTGTGCACAAGGCGCTGGACTACCTGATCGCCAACGTGAACCACTGCCTGGGCTTCGAGAAGGACCCGGCGGACTACGTCTCCCTGGAAGGGCAAAAGGTCGTGGTCCTGGGCGGCGGTGATACTGCCATGGACTGCAACCGCACCGCCATCCGTCAGGGAGCCGAGGCGGTGACCTGTGCCTACCGCCGCGACGAGGACAACATGCCCGGGTCGCGCAAGGAGGTAGCCAACGCCCGCGAGGAAGGCGTGGAGTTCCTGTTCAATCGCCAGCCGGTAGCGGTGGTCGGCGAGGACAAGGTCGAGGGCGTGAAGGTCGTCCGCACCCGTCTCGGCGAGCCCGACGAGAACGGCCGCCAGCGCCCCGAGGTGGTGCCCGGCTCCGAGGAAGTGGTGGCCGCCGATGCCGTGGTCATTGCCTTCGGCTTCCAGCCGAGCCCGGCGCCCTGGTTCGACACCGTGGGCATCGAGCTCGACGAGCGCGGCCGGGTCAAGGCTCCCGAGCACGGCGCCTACGCCTTCCAGACCACCAACGAGAAGATCTTCGCCGGTGGTGACATGGTGCGCGGCTCCGATCTGGTGGTTACTGCGGTGTTCGAAGGTCGGCAGGCCGGTGAGGGCATCCTCGACTACCTGGAGGTATAAGGCTCAGCTCGGGCCTCGGGCCTCGAGCGAGACGCTTTGCGTCAGCCGCGGGCAGGACGGCATTATCATCCTGCCCGCAGCCCGCAGCCCGCAGCCCGCAGCCCGCAGCCCGCAGCCCGCAGCCCGCAGCCCGCAGCCCGCAGCCCGCAGCCCGCAGCCCGCAGCCCGCAGCCCGCAGCCCGCAGCCCGCAGCCCGCAG
>NZ_JBIEKH010000075.1:0-814 GCF_043496985.1 Halomonas sp. B23F22_20 | reverse complement strand
CTGACGAATCTCGCTGGCTCTCGACACCACTGTGTGGTGCTGGGAGGCGGAGATGCCTGACACTTCGTTCCCCGAGGGCTCGCTGAAACTGTCGATTCTCAATCGCAGCCGCCTACTGGATAGGCTGATTGATGGGCAGTGGGTGACCGTGAAGGTGTTGCCGGAGAAGTGTCTCCCGAAGGGTATCTATCATCTTTCGGAAGCGGAGCACCCGGCAGTGTCTTCTGAACCTGCAACCTACAGTGGCCCTCTGTTGCTCGTGGACGAGCAGCATGTCTACCAACTGCAGGACACAACCATCATGCGCCATGACCGAGAAACATTTGGTGATGCAGCGCATATGTCCGAGCGCCTGGCAGCCGGAATGCGTTTGAGCGTGACGTACCATCTTGGTCGACGCCCAGTCGTTCGGGCGGCATGAGTGGTTGATGCCGTTCGATAAACCCGCCGGCTGTCACAGCGAATAACGCTGTCAGCCAGCCCACCCCCAGGGGGAGATGCACTCTCCTCTGGGGGGTGCTTCCCCCTCAAGCAGGAGAAGCACGATGAACAATCCCTTCCAGAAAGGCTTTCGGCAGCTTCACAGCCATCCAGCTATCAGGATCTCGAGTGCTGGGTCAATTGATGTTCATAGGCCGCTGCACACTCTCCACCAACACATCTCGACGCTGATAGGCGTTGGTGATCCAGTCGTGTTCGACGATGAGGCAGCGTGGCTGCCCTCATTCGATGAAGAGCTGGACCAGCGAGATGGATCAGTCGGTGAGGTGCGCGGTGTGGTGCACGAAATTGTGGCCACTGACAGCAGCGGGGA
>NZ_JBIEKH010000008.1:0-202471 GCF_043496985.1 Halomonas sp. B23F22_20 | reverse complement strand
GCGGAGAGCGCGCATTCCATCAAGGCCAGGCACCGGGTGTGCCGTTCATAGGCCGGATATAAGCGTGCAGTCCTCACCTGATGCGTCGTCGCTTCTGGCTTGCACAACGGGACGGGTCCATATAAGCGCAGATCCTCTGCGCGAATGGCGCCGATAGGCGCCCGGGGGAGATCTTGCAGCGGCGCCGATATTGCCGCCGCTGCGCGGCGGATCGCGCTGCGGAGCAGCCGCTCCCACGAAAGGCGCTCCCACCATGCCTCATTGGGCTCGGCAATGGCTTCACGCTGATCTGCATGGGTAGCTGGCTCAGCGCCAGGAACCGACGATGGCCTTGTATGTGGCACTCGACGCGGGCAGGAGTGTGGCAGTGTCGTATCAACCATGCGGGGATGACGCGAAGAGAATGATCCGTCGCCAGAGGGGCGATACCCTGGCAGACAAGTGCTCATCGCTCTCATGACGATCCACGGATGAACGGCGCGCCATCACGCATGCCGGCAGGAGCCTCTCAAATGTCCTTCTCTTCACATGCCCATGGACGGGGCCTGGCGATGGCCGCCATCGGCGTGACTGTCCTGAGCTTTGATAGTCTGTTGGTTCGCCTGGCCGCTACGGATGGCTGGAACATCATTTTCTGGCGCAGCATCCTGATGTGCCTGTCCCTCGGCGTGCTGTGCCTCAATGGCCGACGAATAGCGACGCTGCGAGGTCACCTGGCCGTTTCACTGTGCTCGGCGATACTGCTGGGTATCACTTCCAGCCTGTTCGTCCTGGCGGTGATGAACACCAAGGTGGCGAACGTGGTGGTCATCCTGAGTGCCGCCCCCTTGTTTGCTGCGATTTTCACTCGCTGCTTCCTGCGTGAACCCGTCGCCTTGCGCACCTGGCTGGCCATCATATCGGCCATGGCCGGGTTGCTGATCGTCTTCTCCGGGTCGCTATCCGGGGATGGTCTTGTCGGCGATGCCTATGCGCTGGTCTCGGCCGCCGCCGTCGGCGGAAATCTGACCCTCCTGCGCCGTCACCCGAATCTGGACCGAATGCCGCTCATTGCCATGGGGGGCGGTTTGACGGCGTTGCTGGCCTGGCCGATGGCAACCCCGTTAGCACTCACCACGCAGAGCTATGGCGTATTAGCGCTGATGGGGCTGCTGCAGATGCCATTGGCCACCGCTCTGATCAACGGGGCGACCCGCTATATCCCGTCGGCGGAAGTGGCGCTTTTCTATCTGATTGAAGCCGTGCTGGGCACTCTCTGGGTATGGTGGTGGCTGAATGAGCAGCCGCCCCATGCGACGCTGCTAGGGGGATCACTGATCCTGTTGACGCTCTTTACCAATGCCTGGTTGGGTCTAAGGGGAGCGACCCTGCGTCAGGTGAGTTCTTCGGATGGTGCCGAACGTGCATGATGGCCAGCTTCAAGACGTGTGCTTTGCTGTATCGCCACGGCTGAAAGCGGTGCTTGAGCATGTTGGGACGAGTCGATGGATGAGTCCGGCTGTCTTTTCCCCTGAGTAATATTGTGGCAGTGCCTGTCGAAGGCCACGGACCTGTCGGTTTACCGACGTGAAGGCCCGAACGGGTCCGTGATCATTGGCCGTCAGAAGTGATAGGATATTCCCGCCGTGACGAGCTGAATCTCGCTGTCATGATCGTCGGTGTATTTGCCGACCCCGCCGAAGTATCGATAGTCCACCCTGAGTTGAAAGTTGGAAGTGATGCGGTAGCGTGCGCCCAGGCCGAATAGAGCCACGGTATCTCGCATGGTCTTGTCAATGTCGTTCTGGCGTGTCTGTGTGCCGGCACGCGTCGTGGCGGAATGCGTATACTCTCCCTCTATCTCTGTGTCGAGCCTTGCCGCGCCGACCCCTAGTTGGATGGTGAAACGTTCCGACAAAGGCATGATAAAAATGCCCTGTGCTCCCCATCCATCGATGCTGGTGCGCGTATCGCCCGATGCCGACATCTGCCGTTCACCGCGTAGGTATTGGCCGGCGCCTTCGATGTCATAGCTGCCGAAATCGTAATAGCCGATTTCCATTGCGAAGTGTCGATATGGTTGGATACCGACGCCAATGGCATAGGCGCTGCTCGTATCATCGGTATCTATCTTTCCATTGCCACCCGCGTTGCTGGCCTCATCCTTCATGCGTTCATAGTGCGCTTCGATGCCGCTCAGGTCTGGGTCTGCTACCCCGCCATCGACGAAGAAGTAGGGGCGAAAGTCGGCGACACATGGACTGCTGGTCATGAATGCCACCACGAAAGTACCTACCCACATACGATGTGACATGATGATTCCCTGCTAGCCGTTATTGAAGGTCATTCAGGCCCTGTCGGGACATCGGCTAAGCGTCGAGTATCATGCGATAGGCCGGAATGTTGAGTTTCAATCTAGCAAGGAGAATTCACACAAGTTATCTATTGTGTTACGTATTGATACAAAAACCGCTATTTCGCCATAGCGAACTCATCTTTGTTCGCAGGTAAGGATGAGTTTTTTAAAATGTAAGTGTGATTTTTCTCGTTATTTGATGATTGGCTGCTGAAGAGGAAGAAGGAAGAAGGAAGAAGGAAGAAGGAAGAAGGAAGAAGGAAGAGTCCGCAGCTCGAAGCCCGCAGCTCGAAGCCCGAAGCCCGAAGCCCGAAGCCCGAAGCCCGAAGCCCGAAGCCCGAAGCCCGAAGCCCGCAGCCCGAAGCCCGAAGCCCGAAACCCTATATCCCCGCAGGGCGCCCCTCACGCGCGAGGCGTTCGAGGAGGTCGGCGGCGTTGGCGGCGCCATCGGTGTCTCGCACTCGGGGCGCCAGGCGCGCGGCGGCCTGGGCGAAGCGAGGTTCCTCGACCAGGCGTGTCAAAGACGTGACCAGCCGGTCGACGCTGAAGCGGCGGGCCTTCATGCGTAATCCGACGCCGTGACGCACGGCGATCTGGGCGCTCAGGCGCTGTTCGTAGTGCGAGGGCAGGGCCAGCATCGGCACGCCGGCCGCCAGGGCCTGGTAGAAGGTGCCGTTGCCGCCGTGGAAGATCATGGCTCGGCAGTGTGCCAGCAACGCCGATCCCGGCGCATAGTCGGTGAGGCGGAAGTTAGCCGGTGCGGCGTCGATGACGTCCTGGCTGACCTGACCGCCCGTCGTGACGATGAAGCGATAGGGCAGCGTCGAAAGTCGGGGATACACGGCTTTCAGGAAAGTCTCGAACATGCCCGTCGAGCCCATGGTGATGTAGACGTTGGGCGTGCCGTCGTCCAGCTCGTCGTACCAGTCGGGCAGCGGGGCGGGATGGTCGGGGAAGATGGGGCCGACCATGTGATAGTCGCGGAAGCGGGCCGGCATCGGATACAGGCCGGGAAGATCCGGCGACAGCATCGGCATGGCGTGCAGCAGCGCCAGCGCATCGATCTCCGGAACGCCATGGCGGTGGAAGACGCGTCGGCGGAAGCGCGACAGCGAGATGCGGTCGAAGCCGCGTGCGGCCAGATAAAGCGGGGAGCGCGGTGTCAGCAGGCGCGCCGCATAGGCGTTCATGATCCCGGCCACGGGCACGCCGGCGATATAGGCCGCCGTGCTGGCGCTAACGCTGGCGTCGCCGACGACCAGATCCGGCCGTTCGCGCTCGATGACCGCCAGTTGGCCCTCGATGATCTTGCCGAGCGGCGCCCATTGGCGCAGGTGGGCGAGATCCCAGGCGGCCGCTCGCCAGCCGTGCTGCTTGTAGCGTTCCCAGGCGTAGGGCAGGTCCGGCTCTCGAGCGTAGACCAGCCGAAACCCCGCCTGTTCGACCAGGGATAGCCGAGAGGCGGGGTGGCAGGGATCGTCGCCGGCAAACACGACCTCGTGGCCGCGCTGGCGCAGTACCTTGGCGATCGCGATGCAGCGCGCGGTATGCGCGAGCACCCAGCCAAGCGGTAGGAACAAAATGCGCATTCGCCCCGTGGGCCGGCTGTCGCTCATGCAGGCTTGGCTCATGCGTGGGCCGTGGCTCGGCTGTCCATGGCCTGCTGCAGGGCGGTGAGCGTGTCATCGACCTGCTCGCGGGTGTGCTCGCAGGAGAGGAAGAAGCGCAGACGGGCGCTCTTCTCGGGCACCGCCGGGTGCAGGATCGGCTGCACGTTGATGCCGCGCTCGAACAGGTCGTGGGAGAGCCCGGCGGCGAGCGGCGAGCTGCCGACGATCACCGGGACCACGGCGGCGCCGATGCTGTCGCCGACGTCGAGTTCGAGGGCATGGGCGCGTTCCAGGAAATAGCGCGATATGTCCTGGAGGCGCGCGATGCGCTCGGGTTCTTCGGCCATCAGCTCCAGCACCTTGAGGCTCGGCGCGGCGACCTGGGCGGGCATGCCGACGCTGTAGAGAAAGCCCGGTGCCAGGTGGCGCAGCGTTTCGACCAGGGCACGGCAGCCGGCGATGTAGCCGCCGCAGCCGGCCAGGGTCTTGCTCATGGTGCCCATCCAGATGTCGACAGCGGTCGCTGGCACATCGAAGTGTTCGCGCAGCCCCAGGCCGCGGGCGCCCAGCACGCCGAAGGAGTGGGCCTCGTCGACCATCAGCCAGGCCCGGTGGCGAGACTTGAGCTCGACGAAGCGCGGCAGGTCGGGCACGTCGCCATCCATGCTGTAGAGACCTTCGATGACGATCAGCACGCGTTCGAACTGGCCGCGATGGCGGCTCAGCAGGTCATCGAGGGCGGCGATGTCGTTGTGCGGGAAGGCGATGCGCTTGGCGCCGGAGAGCTGGGCACCCACCATGGCGCTATTGTGGATGTACTCGTCGTGGAGGATCAGGTCGCGGGGGCCCAGCAGATAGCCCAGCGTCGACACGTTGGTGGCATGTCCGCTGACGAACGCCACGGCGTCCTCGACGTCGTAGGCGTCGGCCAGGGCGCGTTCCAGCGCCTGGTGGATGGGGCGTTCGCCGGCGACCATGCGGCTGGCCGAGACCGAGCTGCCGTAGTGTGCCACCGCGTCGGCGGCCGCGCGGTTGACGCGAGGATCGCCGGAGTAGCCCAGGTAGTTGTAGCTGGCGAAGTTGATGTAGTTGCGGCCGTCGATGGTCGTGGTGGCGCCCGCATTGCCCTCGTGCTGCTTGAAGAAGGGGTCCGTCAGGCCGAGCCGGCGGGCCCCTTCGCGCATCATGGCGATCTGCTGGTAGCCGGGATGATCCTCGAAGCGCACGAACCGCTCGGGCACTTGCTGGCTCGGTGCAACGTCGGTTGATGCGGCATCGCTCGGCTGGGGCCGGCTGCGCCGCCGTGAACGAGAGAGCAGCTGGCGCTTGAGATCGTCGCGGGCATGTTGACTCATGACGAGGCTACCTCCTTGGCGCCGTGACGTTCGGCGAGCGTCTCGATGTTGATGTCCTGGGTGTCGTCCTCTGCCGATGCGTCGCCCGACTGGGTCAGCTTGTTGATCAGCACGCCGGCCAGCTTGTCCAGGGTCGAGGCTTCGCTGAGCACCATGACGGGCACCTGGACGCCGAGGCGCGATTCGATGGCGGTCATCAGCTCCACCCCCATCAGCGAGTCGAAGCCCATCTCGTAGACCGAACGCTGAGGGTCGATCTTGTCTTCCTCGATCAGCAGGATGCCGGCAAGCTCAGCGCGCAGCAGGTCGACGATGGCCTCGTGCATGGCCTCCGGCGGCAGCTCGGCCAGGGCCTTGAGCAGGCTGTCGTCCTGGTCGTGGCGGCCGTCGTCTTCGCCGTGGCGGGCGATCTCCAGGAAGCGCGGCGCCTGGGCGGTGGGCAGGAAGCGGCTCAGGGCGCTCCAGTCCAGCTCCAGGATGCCGCGCGTTTCGCCGCCGTGGACGAGCAGTCGCTCGAGCTCCGCCAGGGCCATGGCGGAGGGCAAGGCGTTGCCGCCGAGGCGCTCCTGCAGGGCGTCGCGGGTCTGGGTGTTGCGGGCCAGGAAGCCGACGTCGTCGATGGCGCCCCAGCACACGCAGGTCGCCGGCAGCCCCAGGGCCCGGCGATGGCTGGCCAGGGCCTCGAGCCAGTGGTTGGAGGCGACGTAGCTGGCCTGGCCGGGGTTGCCGAACAGCGTGGTGGCCGAGGAGTAGAGCACGAAGAAATCCAGGGCAAGCTCGCGGGTGAGGTCGTCCAGATGACGGGCGCCGTCGATCTTGGGGGCCAGCACCCGCTGGATGCGTTCGGCGTCGAGGTTGCGGATCAGGCCATCGTCGATGACCGTGGCGGCATGAACGACGCCGCGCAGCGGCGGCAGCTCGGCCTTGGCGCGTGACAGCAGGGCCGCCAGGGCATCGCGGTCGGTGACGTCGCAGGCCTCGGCCCACACCGTCACGCCGCTGGCTTCGAGGGCGGCGACGCCGGCGCGGGCCTCTTCGCTGGCGGGGCCGCTGCGTCCGAGCAGGATCAGGTGACGAGCGCCGCGTTCGGCCAGCCACTCGGCGGTGCGCAGCCCGAAGCCGCCGAGGCCGCCGGTGACCAGGTAGCTGGCGTCGGCGCTCAGCGCCAGCGGCGACTCGGCTGAGACATGGGGCGCGTCGCCGGGCGAGCGTTCGTGGGTGACGACGACCTTGCCGATCTGCCGCGCCTGCTGCATGTAGCGGAAGGCCTCGATCACCTGGTGATTGTCGAAGGCGGTATAGGGCAGCGGCGTGAAGGTGCCGTCGCGGAAGTGCCCCATCATTTCGCCGAACAGCTCGCCGGTCAGCTCGGGCAGCTCTTTCATCAGCTGGTCGGAATCGATGCCGAAGTAACTGAGGTTGTTGCGGAACGGGCGCAGCCCGATGGGCGTGTTTTCGTAGAAATCGCGCTTGCCGAGCTCCAGAAAGCGCCCGAACGGCCGCAGCACCCTGAGGTTCTGGTGGATGGCCTCTCCCGCCAGGGAGTTGAGCACTACGTCCACCCCTTGGCCCTGGGTCTCCTCGAGGATCTCCTCGGCGAAGGTCAGGGCGCGTGAATCGTATATGCGCTCTACGCCCATCAGGCGCAGGAAGTCGCGCTTCTCGTCGCTGCCGGCGGTGGCCAGGATCTCGGCTCCCAGCCACTGGGCGACCTGGAGCGCGGCGATGCCCACGCCACCGGCGGCGCCGTGAATCAGGACCCGTTCCCCGGGTGCCAGGCGTGCCAGGTGCTTCAGCGCGTAGTAGACGGTGAAGAAGGTGGTCGGGATGGTGGCCGCCGCGGCGAAGCCGATGCCTTCCGGCAGCGGGGCGATGGCGTTGTGGCGGGCGATCAGCCGGTCGCTGAAGCTGGCCGGGCCGAAACCGACGACGGTGTCGCCCACCGCGACGTTGGCTACGTCGGGGCCGACGGCCTCGACGATGCCGGAAAACTCCAGGCCCAGGGTCGGGCCAGCGAAGCCGTTCTCGATGGCCTCGTCGGACAGCAGGCCGAGGGTGTACATCACGTCGCGGAAGTTGAGCCCGGTGGCCTTCACGCGGATCTCGACCTCGCCGGCCTGCGGGGCGGGCAGCTCGTGGCCCTTCCAGCGCAGGTGGCGAAGCTGCCCCGGGAGGTCGAAGCCGAGCGTCATGGCCTGGCGCTGGTTGTCGTCCTGATGGGCGCCAGGCGCGGGCAGCGGACGCAGCCGGGTGGCGTAGCGCTGGCCGTCCTCGTTCAGCACGATTTCGGTTTCGGTGTCCGGGGCCAGCAGCTCGTCGACCAGCGCCGCAAGCAGCGGCTCACCGATCTCGACCCGTCCGTCAGCAGGGTCGCCGGCAGGAAGGTCGAGCAGGGTCAGCGTGAAGCCCTGGGCCTCGTTGGCCAGCGACCGGCCGAAGCCCCATAGCGCCGCATCCGGGCCGGGGACTTGCTCATGGCTCTCTGCTGACCACTCACCACTCACCCCTGACGCTTCACCGCTCACCCACATACCGGCCACGCCGCGGGTAACGAGCCACAGGCTCACGTTCTGGGCGTCGTCGAATGCCTTCGCCCAGTCGGCGGCCTGCTCGCAGCGTGCCTCGCCGCGCCGCAGATCGACGATCCGCTGCGGGGAAGCAGCCTCCGGACTCGGCGGTGCGTCGGTGATGGTGGCTGTGGCGCCTCTCTGCGCCAGGCCTTCGGCCAGCTGGTCGGCCAGGCGCCTGCCTTCGGCGTCGGCCACCAGCAGGATATCGGCGCCGGTGTTGGGGAGCTGAGGGCTTTTTTCCTGAAGCTGAGGGCTCTCTTCCTGAAGCTGAAGGCTCTCTTCTCCCAGCTGAGGGCTCTCTGCCAGGCGGGCATGCAGCAGGTAGGCGCCGCGCTCCTCGTCTTGCGGCGAGAGATGCTGTACGTCGCTGGCGCCGAGGCGTTTCAGCTGGTCGATCACGGCGTCGGGCTCGGTGGCGCGGCGTGGGCCGGCGTCGTCGTCCAGCCCCGGCGTGGCCAGCAGGGTATCGAGCCAGGCGCTGGGGCGGATGCCGACCAGCAGCAGTTCGGCGCCGGGGGCGAGACGTCCCACCACGGCATTCAGCAGTCGCTCGACCTCGGCGGCATGGGTGACATCCAGGCTGACCAGCGCCAGCTGGGCCGGCGGCAGGCGGCGTGAGGGGGCATCGTCGCCATGCGGGTCGAGGGCCTCGACTGCGATCGTCGGGAAGCGCTCCTGCAGGCGCGAGGCGTGCTGATGGGCGGCGTCGCCCACGGTCATGGCGCGGTAGTCGCAGTGGTCGGGGTCGAACAGCTCGGTCAAGCACTCTCCCAGCAGCGGTGCCGTGGGGCCGGCCTCGAGTACGCTCAGCCGTTGGCCGTCGGGCAGTACCGTGAGCACCGTCGGCAGGCAATCGAGCAGGGTATCGGCGATGGCACGCCAGCCCTGCTCGCCGACCAGGCTCGCGGTGAGCGCGGTCAGGGCGTCGGCCTCCAGGCCCACGTCGTCGGCACGGGCTTGTCCCTCCAGCAGGGCGGGCAGGTGGCGGCCGAAGCGGCCGAGCCGCTGCAGGGGCGCAAAGTGTTCGGGATAGTCGCGCTGCAGCAGGCGCCAGATCTGCTCCGGGGTGATGGCGTCCTGCTCGTCGTCGGTGAAGGTCCAGCCCTGCTCATCCTCGGCCAGGCGGCCGGCGTCGACCAGCAGACGCAGCAGCTGGTCGACCAGCGGACGGGCGTTGAGATGGGTGGCAACGAGGGCGCGGTAGTCGGCTCGAGTCAGTACACCATCGCGGCAGGCGTCGCGCAGGGCGCGCTCGGCGAAGGCTTCGGCCAGTCCGTCGAGCAGCGGGTCCACTTCCTGGGCATAGGGCCGTGTCGCCTCGCCGGTGAAGGCCTCGACCAGCTGCGGCATGGCGGCGTAGAGCGGCGACAGGTCGGGCGCTGCCGGGCGGCGCGGCGCCGGCGTCAAGCAGACGCCCAGATGGCTCAGGTGCGGCGTCTGGCGCGGCTTGAGGCGAATCGCCTTGAAGCGCGTCTCGCTGAGCACGGCGACGGCCTGACCTTCGGCATCGAACAGCTCGAAGTCGGCGGTGAAGGAGTGCGGCGCGCGCTTGAGCAGGCGGGCGTGCGCCAGGGCCGGGCGGGCGCCGTCGGCGCGCCACTGCAGGCGGCCGACGCGTACCGGGACGAAGGCCAGCCCTTCGTCGGTCAGGCCCTCTTGCGCCAGCAGCGGGATGAACAGCTGGAAGGCGCTGTCGAGGATGCCCGGATGCAGGTAGCTATGGTCGAGCTCGCGCTCGATGACCTCGGGTAGGCTGACTTCGCCGATCACGCTGTCGCCTTCCACCCAGCCATGGCCGATGGCCTGGAAGGCGGGGCCATAGTGCAGGCCGATCGCCTCTGCCATGGCGAGATGGTCGGCGAGTCGGAAGTCCGGGGCGCGCTCGGGCAGCGTGGGAGGCTGGCGCCGCAGCTGGAAGCCGCGGCTCTGCTGCATCACCCGGGCGACGGCGTGGCGCTGCCATTCCTGGCCGGTGACCGGCTCTCGGGAGAGCACCTCGATGTGGCCGCTGTCCGGTGCCAGGCAGGTGCGGGTGCGGCGACCGTTGGCGCCGTCGAGCAGCAGCGGCGCCTGGATCTCCAGCTCCTCGATATCGATCAGTTCGCTGTCGCGCTCGTGGCGGGCGGCGGCCAGCGCCAGTTCGAGGAAGCCGGCACCGGGGAACACCGCGCCTTCACCGACGACGTGATCGGCCAGCCACGGCAGGCGGCCGGTGTCGAGCTGGCTCTCCCAGGTCTGCGACTGCTGGGCGAGACGATAGCCAAGCAGCGGGTGCTCGTAGTGGCGACTCAGCAGGCCTTGGCCATCGGTGGTGCCCTGCACCCAGTGGCGTTCGCGCTGCCAGGGGTAACGCGGCAGGTCGGCCAGGCGGCCCTCCACCGGGAAGTGGCGGTCCAGCGCCGTGGAGGCGCCGGACAGCAGCGTCTTGCCGGCGGCGTCGCGCAGGCACTGCTCGCCGGGACGCTGGCGATCGAGGGTGTCGATGACCAGGCCCTGGCGATCCTTGTCGCGCAGGATCTCGTTGAGATAGCGACGCAGGATCGGATGCGCACCGATCTCGATGAAGGTGTTGTGGCCCTGCTCGACCAGTTCGCCCACGGCGTTGCCGAACAGCACCGGCTCGCGAATGTTGCGCCACCAGTAGGTCGGATCGAGGCTGGTGCCGGTGAGCGTGGTGCCGGTCACGGTGGATACGAAGGGGATGGTGCCAGCGCTTGGTGCGAGCCCCTGCAGGGCGTCGATGAGGCCTTGCTCGATGCCATCCATCGCCGGGCTATGGAAGGCGTAGTCCAGCGGCAGGCGCTTGGCGAACACGCCTTCGGCGGCGAGTCGGGCTTCCAGCCGTCCGAGGCTGTCGGGCGGGCCGGCCAGCGTCGCGCCCTTGGGGCTGTTGATGCCGGCGATGACCAGGTCGGCGAACTCGGGGAGCTCGAGCCAGGCGCTGAGGTCGGCCTCGCCGAGTCCCACGGCGGTCATCTCGCCGAGGCCGCGGGTCTGGCCCTGGAAGTGGCTGCGGCGATGGATGACCTTGACCGCATCGGCCAGCGACAGCGCGCCGCAGGCCCAGGCCGCGGCGACTTCGCCGACGCTGTGCCCGGTCACCGCGGTGGCGTCGATGCCCTGCTCGCGGAGCAGTTCGGTGATCCCGACCTGCACGGCGAACAGCGCCGGCTGGGCGATCTCGGTGCGCTGGAAACGCTCCTGGCCGTTGCGGCCTTCCAGCTCGGCCCGCAGGGAGAAGTCGCCGTGCTGCTGGAACAGCGCATCCACCTCGTCGACGGCGGCGGCGAAGCGGGGAGAGTGCTCGAGCAGGTCGCGGCCCATGGTCTCCCACTGGCAGCCGTTGCCGCTGTAGACGAAGACCGGACCGCTGGCGCTCTCGATGTGTTGGCCGAGGGCCAGTTCGCTGGTGTCGTCGGCATCGGCGTAGGCCGCCAGGATGCGGGCGGCCTCTTGCCTGTCGCGGGCAAACAGCAGCGCGCCCTCGGGGTGCCGTT
Source organism: Halomonas sp. B23F22_20 (assembly GCF_043496985.1). NCBI lineage: Bacteria > Pseudomonadati > Pseudomonadota > Gammaproteobacteria > Oceanospirillales > Halomonadaceae > Halomonas > Halomonas sp. B23F22_20. Next base: position 191,104 of record NZ_JBIEKH010000008.1, on the reverse strand, counting down.
CGCGGCGGTGCTGGAGGGTGTAGGCGATGTCGTAGAAGTCGTCGTCTTCACGCTCGCGCAACCATTCGGCAAGACGCCCGGCCATGGCTTTCAGCGCGGGGGCGCTTTTCGCCGACAAACGCAGGGGCAGCGCGGCGTCCACGCTCGGCGCGGGCGCGGGCGCGGCCTCCGGTGGGCTCTCCAGGATCACGTGGGCGTTGGCGCCGCCGAAACCGAAGGAGTTGATGCCGATGACCAGCCGCCCCTCCGGCTTGAGGGGGCGCGCCCTGGTCACGATGTCGAGATTCCAGCCGTCGAGGTCGATGCGCGGGTTGGGCGTCTTCAGCCCGATGGTCGCGGGCACCTCGCGGTGGCGCAGGCTATACAGCGCCTTGGCCAGGCCGGCGGCGCCCGAGGCGGTCTCCAGGTGGCCGAGGTTGCTTTTCACCGAGCCGATGGGCAGCGGCGTCGAGCGTCGGGTGCCCAGGGCCTGGCCGATGGCGCGCGTCTCGATGGGATCGCCGACGGCGGTGCCGGTGCCGTGGGCTTCCAGGTAGTCGATGTCGTCCGGGGTGATGCCGGCCTTGTCGTAGGCCTCGCGCATCAGGGCGATCTGCGCCTCGGGGTTGGGCACGGTGAGGCCGGACTTGTGGCCGTCGGTATTGACCGCCGAGCCGGCCACGACCGCCAGGATGCGGTCGCCATCCTCCAGCGCCTTGTCGAGGTCCTTGAGCATGAACAGCCCGGCGCCCTCGGAGCGCACGTAGCCATCGCCATCGGCATCGAACACGCGGCAGCGCCCGTTCGGCGACAGCATGCTGGCCTTGGAGAAAACGAGGAAGCCGTAGGGATGCAGGTGCAGGCTGATGCCGCCGGTCAGGGCGGTGTCGGTCTCGCCGGAGCGAATCGCCTGGCAGGCCTGGTGGAAGGCCACCAGCGAGGACGAGCAGGCGGTATCCAGCGACATGCTCGGGCCGTGCAGGTCGAAGAGGTACGACAGCCGGTTGGAAGCGATGCTGGAGGCGTTGCCGGTCGCGGTGGAGGCGTCGATGGCCTCCAGGTCGTCGGCCATGCGGAAGGAGTGGTCCAGGCTAGCGATGCCGACGAACACGCCGCAGCGGCTGCCGCGCAGGCTGGAAGGCTTGAGGCCGGCATCTTCCATGGCTTCCCAGGCGAGCTCCAGGAGCATGCGCTGCTGGGGATCCATGTGGGCGGCTTCGCGGGGAGAAATGCCGAAGAAGGCGGCGTCGAAGCCGTCGATGTCGCCCAGGCTGCCTGCGGCAAAGGTGATACTGGTGCCCGGGTGACGCTTGTTGGCGTGGAGAAAGCTGTCGTGGCTCCAGCGATCCTCCGCGACCTGGGTGACGAGATCCCGCTCGTCTTGCAGATCCTGCCAGAACCGTTCAGGGGTGGTGCCGGGAAAACGATGGGCGGCGCCGATGATGGCAACGCGTTTTGTCATGCTTGCTCCTGATGGTTCTGTTGCCGGCCTTCCGTGATCGGCGCCTGGCGGCCTGTGGCGATGATGCTTTGCCACAAGGCCGCGCCCAGCTGATCGGCCCTCAGAGGCGTCTCGTCCTGAGGGCGACGGGGCTGGCGCGATGACCAGATGGTATAGGGCGTATCGCCCACCGGTGCGCCGAAATGCCGATACGCGTTGGGCATGATCGGCACGTGATCACCGTACCAGCACAACATGCCGTCGCGCTCTGTACCGGCCAGCGTCTGGCGCAGGCCGGCGATCATGCGGTCGGCGTTGCGCAGGTGGGCGAGATAGCTGTGCAGCTCGCTGCCGTCCTCGGGCCAGGTGGCGACGTTCGGTGCCAACCGGGCCAGGTCGGTCGTGGCGCCCCAGGTGTCCAGGTCTAGTGGACCATGGTTCTCCATGGTGATCACGAATACGAATAAAGGCTTATTATCCTGATCCTGCAGTAGCACGCCAACCATTTCGGCGACGGCCAGATCGCCGATGTATTGCCCGCAGCGGTCGTCGTCGGAGAAGGCGTCGATGTCCAGAAATGCATCGAAGCCGAGGTGCGGCATGACCTTGTCCCGGCCGTAGAAGCTGGCGGGGTAGGGATGCACGCAAACCGTGCGATAGCCCAGATCGCGCATGGCGGCGGCGAGGCTCGGCACCGAGTGCCGGGTCAGCTGGTGGTAGGGGTTGAACTGATGAATGCCAAGGGCTGACCCCTCCAGGCCGGTCAGAAAAGCCGTCTCGGTGCGCACGGTGTTGGCGCCCCACACGGGAACCGACAGCCTGCCGTGACGCATGGCCGTCTCTTGCAGGGCGTCGTGATGTTCGAGCAGATCGGGGGCGAGCCCGTCGATCCAACTGCGGGGATCGAAGAAGGATTCGCTTTGCACGGCCACCACGTGGGGCAGCGTCTCGGTGGGGAGGGGCTCCTCGGGGAGCGCGAACGCGGTGCTGTCGGGAGGCGTCCAGGGGCGAGTGGCGAGTCGTCCATAGGCCCACAGGCTGGCGTACAGGCCCAGGCGTTGCAGATCGTCGGCGGGGGTCAGCGAACAGCGAGGCAGGCGTGGCACGGCGAGCGCCAGCGCCAACCCGGCGGGAACCACCAGCAAGAGTTCGGCCTGGAGGCTGGCGAGCAGGCCGTAGCGGCTCGCCAGCGAGGGCTCCAGCCACAGGAACGCGGCGATGGCCAGCGCGCCGGCGGCGGTGGCGCCCAGGGCGAGCCAGACGCCGAAGAAGGGTACATAGAGGCGGGGATGGCGAATGGCATCCACGAAATACTCGAAGTCGTGGCAGATGAAAGGTTCGCGCAGGGTGTCCCACTTGGTGTTGCTGGACTGCACCACGACCAGCAGCAGCGATAGCACGAAGGCCATCGCGAACCAGGGGCGTTGCAGGACCAGGGTGAACAGGCCGAACAGCAGCGTCCAGGTGGCCAGCTCGACGATCCAGGTGCTGGCATGGCGTTGCCAGGGGGGAGCGACGCGCGGGCGCAGCAGCCGCTCCATGCCTTGGCCGATGGCCAGGCCCGCCAGCCAGGGCACCAGCAGGGACAGGATCATCGGCGCCTCCCGTAGCCGGCCAGCTTGAGCAGCCGCTGGGAGATGCCGGCCGGCAGCACGGCCAGCCACCAGCATCCCCAGTTGAGGGGGAAGGGAAAGCTGACCCTGGCACGTCTGGCGGCAATGCCGCGGGCGATGCGCGTGGCGGCCCGGTCGGGCGTCATCTTCCAGGGCTTGGGCCCGGGCATGGCGTCGCACATCGCCGAGCTGACGTAGCCCGGCATGATCACGCTGACATCGACGCCGCGCGGGGCCAGCCAGCCTCGCAGGCCCTCGGCGTAGGCCTTGATGCCGGCCTTGCTGGCGCTGTAGCTGGGCGTCAACGGCAGGCCGTGCCAGGCCGCCAGCGAGCTGAGAAACACCAGATGGCCGCTGCCGCGCTCGATCATGCGCGGGGCCAGGTGATGGGCCATCGCCATGGGGCTGCGCAGGTTGATGTCGAGCAGCCGGCGGGAGGCGTCCCAGTCCTCCATGGGCTGGCCCTTGGCGGCATGGGTATTCTGCCCGGCGTTGGCGATCACCATGTCGGGTAGCGGCAGGCCGTCAAGCCAGTGGGCCAGGGCCTCGTCGTCGGTGAGGTCCGCATCACCGAGGGTAACGACGGCGCCGGCGGCCCGGCATTCGTCGCCCAGCGAGCCGAGCCGTTCCAGGCGGCGGCCGTGGAGGATCAGGTGGGTGCCCGGGGCGGCATAGTGCCGGGCCAGCGCGCTACCGATGGCACCGGTCGCGCCGGTGATGAGCAATGTTCGGCCAGTGGCTTGCGACGTCACAGCAGGGCCTCCAGGGGGGATGTCTCGGCTTCCAGTCGACGGGAGACGTTGTCGATCGCCAGCGCCATGCCGGTGCGACAGTAGTAGCCGCCGTTGAGCTGGGTAGTATGCATCACGACCTTGTGAAAGCAGCGGAACAGGGTGTCGTCCGGTGGCGAGGCATGGCGCCAGAAGTCATCCAGCTCGCCCTCGAAGGTGAGTCCCGGGAGCCGATAGATCGGCTGGCTCAAGGCGATGGTGGGACAGCGATGCTCGAGGGCCACGATGCCTGAGGTGCTGTTGACGGTGACGGTGCCCCGGGCGGCAGCGAGCAGGGCGTTCAGATCGCCCGACTCGAGGTAGACGATGCGCTCTGCTACGTCGTAGCGGCGAGCGAGGCGTCGGATCTTGCCGGCATAGTCCTCGAGGCCCATGTCCAGGGGATGGTTCTTGATGCACAGCAGGCTATCGCTCGGCGCGCTGCGGGCGAAGGATGCCATGACGCACTCGATGACCTCTTCCATGTTCGAGAACGGCGAGTGGTGGCGGATCTGGGCGTCGCCGTTGAGCTGTAGCGGAAGAACGTAGAACGGGGTCTTGGCGTCGACCAGCCGGGCGATGCGGGCGGCGTCGCGACGCTTCCACCAACGTAGCTGGGTGAGGCGCTTGAGATAGCCGGCATATTCGATGGGGGCCGTGACCGGTGCGTGGTTGCGGTAATGCGGGGCGAGCAGCGGGTTGCCCAGCCCCGCCAGATGGTAGAGCACGTCGTGGCCGGCACGCAGCCGGAAGGGCGATCGGAAGCGTTGGGGAGCCTCGGGCTCCGGTAGACTGGCCGCGGCGTCGCGGAACCAGTCGGCGTCCAGCGGCAGCAGCGAATGGCCGTTGACCCCTTCGCGTTCCAGGGTGACCCAGAACGGGCGGAAATAGCCTTCTTCCAGGATCTGGTTGCGCACGCCCTGGCGTCGGGCGTCACGAATCGCGGCTCGATGGACGGGCCTCTCGTCGCCGAAGATCACCTGGTCGGTCACGTCGCATTGCTGGCGCAGGGTGTCGAGAAAGGCCGGCAGTTCGCTCAGCTTGCCTCGGTAGAGGTGACTCTTGCCGCTCTTCGGTGACCAGTAGGCGAGGTCGCCGCCATTGAAATGAACCTTGGTGACACGGTGCCCATCCTCGGTCAACCGCTGGCCGAGTTGCTGGAAGAAGGGCGAGCATACGCCCTGCAGGAACAGGAAGGAGCGTCGTGATGAGGTCAAATCAATGCTTTCCGATGAAAATGTTGCGGTAATGGCGATAGAGACGCGTCTTCCACGCGAGCCTGCGGCCCCGGGCGCGCTGCTGTTCCAGCAGCGCGATGGCCGTCTCGGCGTTGCACAGCTGGCGGCTGCGCGGATCGACGTACAGCGGATAGAGGATGAGGGTGGCGGCCACCAGCTCGTCGAGCGTCAGCTGCCGGCCGCGCCGCTCGCAGCGCAGTCGGTCGTCGGTCAACCCCCATCCCGCATAGAAGGGCAAGCCGTAGGTCACCACCTTGCGCTCGCGCAACAGTCCCTCGAACCCGGCCAGCGAGCACATGGTATGAATCTCGTCGACGCTGTCCAGCAGGGCGGCGATATCGGTATGGCGGGCCTCGATGTCCACCAGCGAGCGGGCGGCGTCATCGAGCTCGCCGATGCGGGCGCCTGATGTCACATCGGGATGTGGCTTGTAGATGAGCAGGGCATCGGGATTGGCCCGGCGCACGGCCCGCACCAGGTCGCTGTTGGTGCGCACGTCGCGAGTGGCGTGGGCAATGGAGGCATCCGATTCGACCTGACCGGGTACCAGTAGCCGGCGCTGGCCGTCGGGCATCGCCGGCAGCGGCTCGCCGGTGACGTTGTACTTGGTCAGCTTCAGGCTGAGCAGGCGTTGCCGAAGGGCGGCGGCTCGTTGACGTAGTGAGTCGTCGAAGCGCGTGTGCTGGAGCAGTGCTTCCAGGTCGCTCGGTTGGCCCGCATCGTAATAGATGCCCCGGGCATCCAGGACCAGGGACAGCGGCCGCGTGAGGTCGACGCCCAGCCCCACCGAGCGCACGAAACCGTCTTCCATCCGCCACAGCGGCGTGCCGCGCTGCCGGCAGGCTTGCTCGGTGCCCGGCGGGGTGCGGCTGGCCCAGCTCAGCACTCGCTCACCGGTGATGGCGCCCTCTGGCGGCTTTCCGCGGCGACGATGGCGGTACGTCGATTCGGCGCCGAGAAAGTCGGGGACGAACCCACGCTTCCAGCCCGACAGTTCGTAGGTGACCCAGCGGCCGGCCAGACGCTCCTGCTGGCGCTTCTGGTCGGCGATGAGGTCGATGGTGGCCTCGAGCGTCGAGGCGCTGCCGGTGTAGGGGTTGGCGTAGCGGGCGTAGCGCAGGTAGGCGGCGGCGAACAGCTGGCGCAGGGTGCGCGGATGGCCTCGGCGAGGGCAGTCGATGCGGTCTTCGGTCAGTCCCCAGCCGGCGTAGAACGGCATGCCATGGCAGATGACGCGCTTGCCGGCGAGCAGCGCCTCGAAGCCGAGCTGGCTGGTGACCACGTGCACGCTGTCCACGGCATCCAGCAGGGCCCAGGGATTGAGATCTTCGCCGATCAGTCGGCAGCGCGGATGCCTGGCCGCGTCGGCCAGGTGGCCATCCTTCTTGCCGGCGATGACGTCGGGGTGCACCTTGACCAGGATCTCGGCCTCGGGATGGGCGTGCAGCGCTTCATCCAGCATGTGACGGAAGCTGTCGGCAGTGGCCAGCCCCGCCGGAATGGACGCGTCGCCGGCCGTCTGGTCGACGACCAGCACGCGGCGCCTCGAGGCCTGCTCAAGCGGGCGGTCCGGGGCGTGGTTGTACTTGGAGAGCCGCAGTCGCCGGAGTTGCGCCATGCATCGGTCGGCGCGTTCCAGTTCCGCGGTGTCGAACGGGGCTTCCAGGATCAGCCGCTCGAGATCCGATGGGCGGGTCGCGTCGTAGTAGATGCCGCGATGATCGACGACCAGGCTATGCGGCGCATGGCCTTGCACGCCGAGTCCCCAGGAGCGCAGGAAGCCGTCCTCGACGGCGACGTAGGGGCGTGCGTGACGTTCGGCCAGTCGTCTGGCAGGCGCTGCACTGGGCTTCAGCCCCCAACCCAGAATGGCGTCGGCACGGCGCACGCGATCGCGGCGCAGGAGCGCCAGGGCGGCGAATTCGGTGAGGCAGGCTCGCAGCGTCGGCAATTCGAGCATTCGTCGCGTGGCGACGAGCGCCAGGCGCCTGCTGGTGGTGGAAGCGTCGCGTTGCGGAGCCAAGGGTCGTCCTTTCTGTGCTCATTCAATCCTTGTATCGGCGGGCATTGTACAGGTATCGCCGTGCGTCGGCATGACGTCGCTCGCTGCGTGACGCGTCATCCTCCGCGACAGCCTGGGCGTGAGGTAGAATTCTCGCGTACGGTGTGTCGCTGCCGTACCGAGTGTCATCCAGGCATTCAGCGTCACCCTGGCTCTGAGTGCCATCGCTGTACCAAGTGGTATCACTGGGAGTAAGAACCATGACGTCTACTGTCTTGATCACCGGCGCCAATCGCGGCGTCGGCCTGGCGCTGGCCCGTCACTATCGCGCGGCGGGGTGGGAGGTCATCGGCGTTTGCCGCGAGGCCTCCTTCGAGCTGGCCGAGGCAGCGTCCCGAGTCATCGAGGGCATCGATGTGACCCGGGAGGAAGAGGTCCGGACACTGGCCGAGGCGTTGGAAGAGCAGTCGCTCGAGCTGTTGATCAACAACGCCGGCATGCTGCACGACGAGGTGCTGGGCGAGCTCGACTTCGACGCCATCAGGGCGCAGATGGAGGTCAATGCCTACGCGCCGCTGCGGGTGGTGGAAGCGTTGCTGCCATGCCTGGGTGAGGGCGCCAAGATCGCCAACATCACCAGCCGGATGGGGTCGATCGCCGATAACGATTCCGGCGGCCGCTATGGCTATCGGGCCTCCAAGGCCGCCTTGAATGCCTTCGGCAAGTCGCTGGCCGTGGACCTGGCGCCGCGCGGCATCGCCGTCGCGCAGCTGCATCCGGGCTACGTACAGACCCGCATGGTCAACTTCGGTGGCCTGATCAGCCCCGAGGAGGCCGCGGCGGGGCTGGCCGCGCGCATCGAGGCGCTGACGCTCGCCACCAGCGGCGGCTTCTGGCACAGCAACGGCGAGCCCCTGCCGTGGTGATATCCGACCAATCGGCCGGGGGCGTCTTCGTCGCCCCCGAGCTGCGTGAACGCCTGCTGGCGGGTGTGGAGACCATCGGCGAGTCGGTGCTGACGATCTATCGCCGGGACTTTGCGGTCGAGACCAAGGCCGACGACAGCCCGGTCACCGAGGCCGATATGCTGGCCCACCATGCTCTGGACGACCTGCTCGCCGAGCTGACCCCCGGGGTGCCGGTGCTCTCCGAAGAGTCGCAGGTCGCGCCCTATGACGTTCGTCGTGGCTGGCGCCGCTACTGGCTGGTCGACCCGCTGGACGGGACCAAGGAGTTCATCAAGCGCAGCGACGACTTCACGCTGAACCTGGCGCTGGTCGAGGGCGGCGTGCCGGTGTTCGGCATCGTGCACGCGCCGGCCCTCGGCCTGAGCTGGTTCGGACAGGTCGGCGAGGGGGCCTGGCGGCGCGAGGCCGGTGAAGAGAGGGCGATCCGGGTCCGCCCGTTACCGGCCACGGATGAGGCGCCCTGGCGCCTCGTGGGCAGTCGCTCGCACGGGCTGACGGCGCTGACGGCCTTCCGGGCGCGATTGCCGCATCATGCGTTCATCTCGCGCGGGAGTTCGCTGAAACTGTGCCTGGTGGCCGAAGGCGTCGTGGATCTCTATCCCCGCTTCGGGCCGACCTGCGAATGGGATACGGCCGCGGGCCAGGCGGTGGTGACGGCCGCCGGCGGCGAGGTGCTGGCGGCCAGGAACCTGCTGCCGCTGCGTTGCAACCGCCAGGCGTCGCTGCTCAACCCCGACTTCATCGTCTGCGGGCATCGAGACGCTCGCTGGGAGCAGGCGCTGGCCGCGAGCCTGGCCGAGGCCGGTGGGAACGGAGACGGGGGCTGAGAGGCGGCTGAGAGAGCGTCCGAGTCGCCTCAGCGCGGCGTTCTGTCGTTGTCCTCTTCGCCTTCCGCTGTGCTGGTCGGGGCGCCGCCGTCCTCGGGGGAGCGTAGATAGGCGAGCCAGTAGACGCCGGCCACCAACAGGCTGCCGCCGATGACATTGCCGGCGGTTACCAGCGCCAGGTTGAGCGCCGCCCCGTCGACCGACACGCTCTCCGGCGCCAGCCACCATCCCAGCGGCAGGAAGCACCAGTTGGCTACCGAGTGCTCGAAGCCCAGTGCTACGAAGGCGGTGATCGGAAGCAGGATGGCGAGGATGCGGTCGCCGACGCTGCGCCCGCCCATGGCCAGCCACACGGCCAGGCACACCAGCACGTTGCACAGTATGCCCCGGGCGAAGGCGGCCAGCGGTGACAGCGATGCCTTGGCGGTGGCGATCCCGATCAGGGTCTCGCCCAGGGCGCCGCCGTCGAGCGATGGCAGGTCGGCCAGCAGGGCGAGCCCCACGGTGCCCAGGCAGCCGACCACGTTGCCGAGATAGACCAGCGCCCAGTTGCGCAGCAGTTCGCGGCCGCGGATCTCGCCGCTGGCCCAGGCCATCGCCAGCAGGTTGTTGCCGGTAAAGAGTTCAGCCCCGGCGACCACCACCAGCACCAGCCCGAGGCTGAAGCTCAGCCCACCGAGTAGCCGAGTGACGCCAAAGCCCAGATCGCTGCCGGTGATCACCACGGCGAAGAACAGGGCGCCCAGCGAGATAAAGGCGCCGGCGAGGACCGCCAGTACGCCCAGCGTGAGGGTGTCCGCGCGGGCCTTCACCACTCCCATGCGGGTGACGCGATGGGCGATCTCCCGGGGCTGATAGGCGTCGCCGAAGAGAGGGGCCTTGTTCATGGTCGCTGGCCTCGTGATCGAGAGAAGGCGTCTCTCGACACTATAGTCACCGAGGAGCGACACCCAGGCCACCGCGGCCGTGTCACCCGTCTCACCGCCGCTCGGGGCCGGTCTTGAGTGGTAGGATATCGACCACTGTTCGATATCCCGATGGACGCAAAATTTTCATCCGCTCGTCACCTACCACCCTCCTGCCTTTGGACTATGGTATAGATCCATTGATGGTCAGCCGGAGGCGGTCACATGTGTCATGTACAGGTCGAGCGGCTTCCCTTGCATCAACTGAATCAATGCGGCGCTGCCGCTCCCGACGTGGTGTTCGTCGTGCCCCGCGGCGAGTCGCTGCGCGGCGTCGGGCTGGACCCGCGGCGTGGCATCTTCCTGATGCTGCAGTCCGGTGCCCGGCTCTATCCCCTGCATGATGTCAGCCGCGGCGACGATATCCTGAGAATGCGCATCCTGGCGGTGGACGTCGACGACGCCGGGGATCCCCGAGTGCTCGATTTCGTCACCGATAGCCTGGGGTTTGCGCTCGGCGCCGCCGTCTAGTCCTCGTACGGGGCGTGTCCCAGGCCGGGTCCCCCGGGTTTGCCGATATCCCGGTGTGGTCTGCACTCACTCCTATCTCTCCGCTACGGCAAAAGGCCCGGGGCTCGAGATCCGGGCATGGATAAAGACGGGCAAGCCGCTGTCCGATCAGGACGTCATTCGTGTGGAGCGTGAACACAGCCTCGTGGTGTATTGTCCATGGTTGGACTGCCATCATCCCGAGGAGCTTTCTCATGGACGTGATTCGTATCATCTTTGCCATCCTGCTGCCCCCGGTGGGCGTCTTCCTGCAGGTCGGCCTGGGCCTGCACTTCTGGATCAACATCCTGCTGACCCTGTTGGGCTACATTCCCGGCATCGTGCATGCGGTGTGGATCATCGCTCGGCGGTGACGATAACGATGTAATGCCGATCTTCCCTCATTCGATTTCGATTCTGTCGCCGGCATTGGCCGGCGGCGTTGCAAGAGCGATCGCCGAGTACTGCGGGCGAAGGGTCGAGACAGGACGAGGGAGCTGGCGGTACAATCCGCACCACATTCACACCCACCATCACCCGGGATACCGCGCCGAGCGAGTAGAGGGGTGAGGATACAATCGCACAGAGCCCCAATGTCAGACGCCACCCAGGCCCGTGAAACCGGGCTTCGCAGGACCTTTGCCATCATCTCGCACCCCGACGCGGGCAAGACCACCATCACCGAGAAGATGCTGCTGTTCGGCAACGCCATCCAGATGGCAGGGTCGGTGAAGAGCAAGCGCGACGATCGCCACGCCACCTCCGACTGGATGAAGATGGAGCAGGAGCGCGGCATCTCGGTGACCACCTCGGTGATGCAGTTCCCCTATGGTGGGCGCGTGGTCAACCTGCTCGATACGCCGGGCCACGAGGACTTCTCCGAGGACACCTACCGGACCCTGACCGCGGTGGACTCGGCGCTGATGGTCATCGACGGCGCCAAGGGCGTCGAGGACCGCACCATCAAGCTGATGGAGGTCTGTCGGCTGCGTACCACCCCGATCCTGACCTTCGTCAACAAGATGGACCGCGACATCCGCGATCCCATCGAGGTGATGGATGAGGTCGAGGAGGTGCTCAACATCCAGTGCGCGCCCATGACCTGGCCGATCGGCATGGGGCGCCACTTCAAGGGCGTCTATCACCTCTACAACGACGTCATCCACCTCTACACCCAGGGGCAGGGCAACCGCATCCCCGACGACAAGCGCATCGAAGGCCTCGACAGCCCCGAGGTCGACGAAGTGCTGGGCGAGGATGCCGCCGAGGAGCTGCGCATGGAGGTCGAGCTGGTGCGCGGGGCTTCTCACCCGTTCGACCTGGAGGCCTACCGGCGCGGCGAGTTGACCCCGGTGTATTTCGGTACCGCCATGGGCAATTTCGGGGTGCGCGAGATGCTCGACGGCTTCGTCGAGTACGCGCCGTCGCCCCAGGCCCGCGAGACCGACCTGCGCCAGGTGGAAGCCGAGGACGGCCGCTTCACCGGCTTCGTGTTCAAGATACAGGCCAACATGGACCCCAACCATCGCGACCGCATCGCCTTCCTGCGGGTCTGTTCCGGCAAGTACGAGAAGAACATGAAGATGCGTCACGTGCGGATCGGCAAGGACGTCAAGATCGCCGATGCGCTGACCTTCATGGCCTCGGATCGCGCCCACGTCGAGGAGGCCTGGCCCGGCGACATCATCGGGTTGCACAACCACGGCACGATCCAGATCGGCGACACCTTCACCCAGGGCGAGGACATGCGCTTCACCGGCATCCCGCACTTTGCTCCGGAGCTGTTCAAGCGCGTGCGTCTCAAGGATCCGCTGCGCATGAAGGCGTTGCAGAAGGGCCTGCAGCAGCTGTCCGAGGAAGGCGCCACGCAGGTGTTCATGCCGATGGACAACAACGACCTGATCCTCGGCGCCGTGGGTACCCTGCAGTTCGACGTGGTCGCCCACCGCCTCAAGGAGGAGTACAAGGTCGACTGCATCTATGAAGGGATCAACGTCCAGACCGCACGCTGGGTCTACTGCGACGACGCCAAGATGCTCGAGGAGTTCAAGCGCAAGGCCAGCCAGAACCTCGCCATCGACGGCGGCGGTTATCTGACCTACATCGCCCCGACCCGGGTCAACCTGCAGATGACCCAGGAACGCTGGCCGGATATTCGCTTCAATCCGACGCGGGAGCATTAACCCAAGACGCGGCTACGCCGCTGGAAGAGGGAAGACCGGTGCGTCGCACCTTGAAGAAGGAAGAAAACCCGATAGCCTGTCTTCCTTCTTCCTTCTTCCTTCTTCCTTCTTCCTTCTTCCTTCTTCCTTCTTCCTTCTTCCTTCTTCCTTCTTCCTTCTTCCTTCTTCCAGCTTATGCTCATCGACGCCCACTGCCATCTCGATTTCCCCGACTTCGACGCCGATCGCGAGGCGGTGCTGGCGCGTGCTCGGGCGGCGGGCGTCGGCCATTTCGTGGTGCCGGGCACCACGCGACGGCGCTGGCCGGAGGTGCTGGCGCTGGGCGAGCGGGACGAGGTCAGCGTGTGCCTGGGGCTGCATCCCTACTTCATGGGCGATCATCGCGAGGGCGACGTCGAGGCCCTGGCGGCGGCGCTGGATCGTCATCCCGAGGCGGTGGCGGTAGGCGAGTGCGGCATCGATGCGCGCCTGACTGACACCCTGGACGCCCAGTGGTCGCTGTTCGATGCCCAGGTGCGGCTTGCCAAGGCCAGGGGGCTGCCGTTGGTGATCCACTGCGTGCGCGCCAACGATCGGCTTGCCAAGCGGCTGCGTCAGCTGGCGCCGGAGGCCGGCGGGTTGATCCACGCCTTCGCCGGTTCGCCGCAGCAGGCGAAGGCGTTTCTCGATCTCGGTTTCGTGGTCGGTCTCGGCGGTGCCTTGACCCACGAGCGGGCGAAGCGCCTGCAGCGCGCCGTGACGGCGCTGCCCGACGATGGCTACGTGCTGGAAACCGATAGCCCCGACATGCCGCTCGCCGGCCATCAGGGAGAGCGCAACGAGCCGGCCAGGGTGGGCGAGGTCTGCCTCAGGGTGGCCGAGCTGCGCGGCCAGCCTCCCGAGCGGGTGGCGGCCGACAGCACCGCCAATGCGCGACGGTTGTTCGGCCTGATGGAAGGTGCCAAGTAGAGAAGCCAGGACGAGCGTTAGCGGCTCGACAGCTGATTGACCTCGGCGAGTCGACCGTTCCAGATCATCTCGTAATGGCGGGTCTGGACGAGCTCGCGTACCCGGCGCGGCGTCATCAGGCCCCAGCAGGTGGCGCCGGGACGACGCACCGACGGGTAGCGGATGCCGCAGTCGCCCGCCTCGAGGATGGCCCTGCCCAGTGCCCGGGAGGCCGTGTAGTCGCTCGGTGCCAGCAGGGGATCGTCGGCGGTCAGGCTCAGGGCGTCGCGTACGCCTTGCTCATCGAAACGCCCACGCAGCCCGCGAAAGGTGAAGCGCTCGTAGTGGAGCTGCGGCACGTTCTGCCAGTAGCACTGCTGGTGGTGGCGGACTTCCTCGATGGCGGTGGTCAGGCTGTCGGCCAGGTACAGGACCCCGAAACTGCCGTCGCCGAATCGTGATCCCGCCGGATTCACGTGGGTGAAGGGGGCGGTGGCATAGGCGCAGCCAGGGATCCCGAAGGGGATCTCATCTCTGGCGATCAGGCTCAGGTCGCCGGCCTCGGCCAGCAGTCGAGGGTTGGTCATGGCCTGCAGGGCATACAGCGCTTCGAACTCGGCCTCGTCGGCGACGTCGTCGAACAGGTGGATCGGTGGGAACTTGCTGTTGACGAGGCGGTAGCCGGTCACGTCCCGCTCGGTGAGGCGGGGGAAGGAGGCCAGGTTCACCAGCCACCCCCGCGCAGCGCATCGATATGCTTGAAGGTCTCGTAGAGGGCCGCGAAGTCGCCGCTGCTGAGGATGTCCAGCGGCGCTCGGCCGGCGAAGAAGGCGTTGTGATTGGCCATGCCCATGAAGCCGTAGAGGTTCTCGGGGTTGTCGAAGACGATCCGCAGCGCCGCGTGGATGTTGAGGACATAGCTGATGCGCGCCAGCTGGTCGCGGTCGAGCTTGATGGTCTCGAGGCTGCCGTTGCGTGCCCGGGCGCAGGTGCTGTGCGAGATCCGCAGGATGGCCTCGACCTGATCGCCGCTGGCGCCCCAGCGATCGAGAATGCGCACCGCGGTCTTGAGGCCGGTGGCGGCGGCGAGCTTGTCGTCGGCCAGGGAGTGGGAATGGAGCATGGGTGCGCGCCTCGATCCTTTGCTGCATGTCTTGTGTCTACAAATACTAGGATTCAAGAAAAGTATTTGCAAATACAGGCGAGGCGCGACCCGGTCAGGTTACGGCGGCCAGGCTTTCGGGATCCAGTCTCTCGAGCGGATAGGGCAGCTGCAGGCGCTTGAACTGCTGGCCGTCGACGTCGAGCGGCTCGGCGGCTTCCCGGGTGCTCAGCACCGCCAGTACCTCGGCCTGGCCGTAGGCGTCGAGCTCGGCGCACAGCACCTCGCCAAGCCCCTTGCCGTTGGCGTCGTTCACGGCGCTGCCGAGGGCCGGCAGGCGTTCTCCCTCGAGCTGGCCTCGCACCAGGCGCTTCTTGACCTGGCCTCGGAAGTGGGCACGGGCGACGACCTCCTGGCCGGTGTAGCAGCCTTTCTTGAAGCTGATGCCGCCCAGTGCCTCCCAGTTGAGCATCTGCGGCAGGTAGGCATCGGCCTGGTCGGCGTTCAGCCAGGCCAGCCCGGCCTGGATGTCGTGCAGCCGCCAGACCGCATTGTCGACGGGCGTGGCCTGGTCGCTGAGTTGCTGCCAGGTCTCTTCGGCGCGTTCGGCGGACAGGCAGGCCAGCAGGCGGGGCCGCGGTCCGGGATGGGCCAGCACCTGGACATCGCCGGCATCGGCCTGGTGCCAGGCCGTGGGGGGCAGCACGTCGAGGCGCGCTTCTGCCACCGCCGGTGCCTCGCGGCCGATCAGCCCGAGTAGCGCCAGGTCGTCGCGGGGCTGCAGCTCGGCCTTGTAGAAGGGCGCGAACTTCTTGAGGTGATCGTGCAGGCGGGCGACCAGGCTGCGATGCATCAGCAGCCGGTAGTGCCCCTCGGCGACGCGCCATAGCTGGGCGTTGACCAGTACCCGGCCCTTGGGCGTGCAGAAGCAGGTAAGGGGCGCGAAGTGGCCGTCGGCCAGCGACACCTGGGCGCTGGTCTGGCCCTGCAGGAAGCGTTCGGCGTCGTCGCCGCTGACATCGAGGATGCCCAGATGCACCAGCGGGGTCATCACGGTGGCGTCCATGGCGAGACGGGCCGGCGTGGGGGTGTCGAAGACGATGCGTTCCTCGTCTTCCTGGCGGCCGCCGAGGCGAGCGAGCCAATCGATCATGTGCACAATTCCTCGTCTGTCCGTGAGCCTGATGGTATTCGAGATGCGGGCGCCGGGGCGGTAATGCAACCGCTGCCGGGGCAGTCTGTCGGGCGTAGTGCTGATCCGCTGCGATGGCCGGGCATCTAGTGACGCGCGGCCGAACCCGACAGGCGGACGGGGCGGCATGCTAGACTCGGGCCATTCACTTTCAACCGATCGGGAGCCGTCGCATGGCCCAGCAGAGTCTTACGTTCAAGGGCGTAGAGAACGCCGACCAGGTCAACCGCATCACCACGGCCCTGATGATGCTCGACGGCGTCGAGAGTGTCGAGGTTGGGCGCCACGGCGCCGAGGTCGACGGCCGTGCGCGCCGCGAGGCGCTGATCCAGGCCATCCGCAAGCTGGGTCTTGGCATCGAGGTGTCGTGATGAAGCCGCCTATCCGCATCACCAGCCAGCGCGATCGCGTGTTTCGCCAGCGGGTCGAGCTGGAGGGCGCCGAGGATCTGTTCGTCGACGTGCCCGAGGCATTCGGCGGCGAGGGCAGCGCTCCCGATCCCCACGACTACTTCGACCTGTCGCTGGGCGCCTGCAAGGCGATCACCGCTCAGATGTACGCGCGGCGCAAGGAGTGGCCGCTCGAGGGTGTCGAGGTGGTGGTCAACCGAGATGAACGCGACGAGCGCCGTGGCGTCTATCGACTGGAGGTGGTCATGCGCTTTCTCGGCGCGCTCGACGACGCCCAGCGCGCGCGGCTCGAGGAGATCAGCGACATGTGCCCCATTCACCGGCTGATGACCACGGCGACGGTGGAGATCACCACCCGACAGCAACACTAGGCCAGGGCGTCGTTTCACGACCAGGAGACCCGATGAGCAAGGCATTCCGACTCGAGTCCAAGTACCGGCCCGCCGGCGACCAGCCCGCGGCCATCCAGGGCCTGGTGAGCGGGATCGAGTCCGGGCTCGCCCACCAGACGCTGCTCGGCGTCACCGGTTCGGGCAAGACCTACACCATGGCCAACGTGGTCGAGCGCCTGCAGCGCCCGACCATCGTGATGGCGCCCAACAAGACGCTGGCGGCCCAGCTCTACGGCGAGTTCAAGTCGTTCTTTCCCGACAATGCCGTGGAGTACTTCGTCTCGTACTACGACTACTACCAGCCCGAGGCCTATGTGCCGTCCTCGGACACCTTCATCGAGAAGGACGCCTCGATCAACGACCACATCGAGCAGATGCGCCTGTCGGCGACCAAGGCGCTGCTCGAGCGCCGCGACGCGCTGATCGTGGTCTCGGTGTCGGCGATCTACGGCCTCGGCGATCCCGACCAGTACCTGAAGATGCGTCTGCACTTCAATCGCGGCGAGCTGATCGATCAGAGGGCCTTCCTGCGGCGGCTGGCGGAGCTGCAGTACACCCGCAACGACCTGGACTTCAAGCGCGGCACCTATCGGGTGCGCGGCGACGTGATCGACATTTTCCCGGCCGACGCCGAGGACGAGGCGGTGCGGGTAGAGCTGTTCGATGACGAGATCGACGGCATCAGCCTGTTCGACCCGCTGACCGGCGAGGTGCGCGGCAAGGTGCCACGCATGACCATCTATCCGAAGTCGCACTACGTCACGCCCCGCGAGACCATCATGGGCGCCATCGACGGCATCAAGGAGGAGCTGGCCGAGCGACTGGCCTGGATGCGCCAGCACGACAAGCTGGTGGAGGCACAGCGCCTGGAACAGCGCTCGCTCTACGACATCGAGATGATGCTCGAGCTCGGCTACTGCAACGGCATCGAGAACTACTCGCGCTATCTCTCGGGCCGCAAGCCGGGCGAGCCGCCGCCCACCTTCTTCGACTACCTGCCCGCCGACTCGCTGCTGTTCATCGATGAGTCCCACGTCAGCGTTCCCCAGGTGGGCGGCATGTACAAGGGTGACCGCTCGCGCAAGGAGACCCTGGTCGAGTACGGCTTCCGGCTGCCCTCGGCGCTGGACAACCGGCCGATGAAGTTCGAGGAGTGGGAGCGCATCTCCCCACAGACGATCTTCGTCTCGGCCACCCCGGGCCCTTACGAGGCCGAGCATGCCGGCCAGGTCGTAGAGCAGGTGGTGCGGCCCACCGGGCTGCTCGATCCCGAGCTCGAAGTGCGACCGGCCTCCACCCAGGTCGACGACCTGCTGTCCGAGATTCGCGAGCGCGCCGCCGTCGAGGAACGGGTGCTGGTCACTACCCTGACCAAGCGCATGGCCGAGGACCTCACCGAGTACCTCGATGAGCACGACGTGCGGGTGCGCTACCTGCACTCCGACATCGACACCGTGGAGCGGGTCGAGATCATCCGCGACCTGCGTCTCGGCAAGTTCGACGTGCTGGTGGGCATCAACCTGCTGCGCGAGGGGCTCGACATCCCCGAGGTCTCGCTGGTGGCGATCCTCGATGCCGACAAGGAGGGCTTCCTGCGCAACGAGCGCTCGCTGATCCAGACCATCGGCAGGGCGGCCCGCAACGCCCACGGCAAGGCGGTGCTCTACGCCGATCGCGTCACCGATTCAATGCGTCGCGCCATCGACGAGACCGAACGCCGGCGCGCCAAGCAGATGGCGCATAACGAGGCGCACGGCATCGTGCCGGAAACGGTGCATCGTTCGGTGGCCGATATCCTCGAGGCCGCTCAGGCGCCGGGTCGCAAGGGCAAGGGGCGCAACAGCGAACGCAAGGTGGCCGAGGGCGCGGCGCTCTACGATCCGAGTGATCTGGGGCCCGCGGAACTGGCCAAGGAGATCACCCGACTCGAGGACGCCATGTCCGAAGCCGCCCAGAACCTGGAGTTCGAGGAGGCCGCGCGGCTGCGTGATCGGCTGCTGGAGCTGAAGGAGCGCCAGCTCGCAGTGGGCTAGGTGCGCTTGAAATCGGCCGCGCTCGTCGACGTTCAGGCATCGCCTGGTTGGTATGGAATGTGTTGGTAAGGAGAGAGCATGCCGGAAGGACCCGAGATTCGTCGTGCCGCCGATGCGCTGCACGACCACATCGCCGGGCGTCGACTGGACGACGCCTGGTTCGCGTTTCCCGAGCTGGCGGATCAGGCCGACTCGCTGATCGGCCGCGAGGTGAGGGCGGTCGACAGCTGGGGCAAGGCGCTGCTGACCCGCTTCGACGATGACCGGGTGCTGTATTCCCACAATCAGCTCTACGGCGTATGGAAGCTTCACGACGCCGAACGCGAGCCCGACACCCAGCGCTCGCTGCGCGTGCGCCTGACCGCCGGGGATCGCATGGCGAGCCTGTACAGCGCCTCCGACGTGTCGCTGTGGGAAGCAGGGCGCCTGCACGAGCATCCGTTCCTGTCACGGCTGGGGCCCGATCTGCTGACCCACGAGGTAACGGCCGATACCATCGTCGAGCGCCTGATGGACCCGCGATGGCGCGGGCGTCGCCTGGGTGGCCTGCTGCTGGACCAGTCCCTGGTCGCGGGGCTCGGCAACTACCTTCGCTCGGAGATCCTGTTCTTCGCCGCGCTCTCGCATCGGGCCAGGCCGGTCGACCTGGCGGACGATCAGCGTCGGGAATTGGCCGAGCAGATGCTCGCCCTGATGCATCGCTCCTACGAGACCGGCGGGGTGACCAACCGCGACGACTGGGCCGCCGCCGACAGGCGCGAAGGCCGTAGCCGCAAGCGCTGGCGCTTCGCCGCCTTCGAGCGCGAGGGTCTGCCGTGCCATCGCTGCCAGACGCTGATCGAGAAGCTCAGCGTGGCCTCGCGGCGGCTGTATCGTTGCCCGGCCTGCCAGCCGGACTGAGCCGCCAGCGGTTTCTTCTTCAATGCTTTTATACCGTTATCTCTTGCTTTTCGTTACTCCGCTAACCTCGGCGGCGCTGCCGGAAGAGAGCAAGTGCGGTATAATCCCGCTCCGTTCGAGCCCGCCACCGGTTTCCGGCCGCAGGCGTCTGTCGGATCAGCGTTGAGTCCGGCATATGCCTTGAGAAGCGGGCGTGTCGACCCACCAATGGAGCGTCTTGCCCATGACCGTGATCCGCCAGGATGACCTCATCCAGAGCGTCGCCGATGCCCTGCAGTACATCTCCTACTACCATCCCAAGGACTTCATCGACGCCATGGCGGCGGCCTACGAGCGCGAGGAGAACCCCGCGGCCAAGGACGCCATCGCCCAGATCCTGATCAACTCGCGGATGTGCGCCACCGGCCATCGCCCGATCTGCCAGGACACCGGCATCGTCACCGTCTTCGTGCACGTCGGCATGAACGTGCGCTTCGAGACCGAGATGAGCCTGGACGACATGATCAACGAGGGCGTGCGCCGGGCCTACCAATTGCCCGACAACGTGCTGCGCGCCTCGGTGCTGGCCGACCCGGACGGCAAGCGTGCCAACACCAAGGACAACACGCCGGCGGTGATCCACCACAAGCTGGTGCCTGGCGACACCGTCGAGGTGCACGTGGCGGCGAAGGGCGGCGGCAGCGAGGCCAAGTCCAAGTTCGCCATGCTCAACCCCTCCGACAGCGTGGTCGACTGGGTGCTCGAGCAACTGCCCAAGATGGGCGCCGGCTGGTGTCCGCCCGGGATGCTCGGCATCGGCATCGGTGGTACCGCCGAGAAGGCCATGGAGCTCGCCAAGGAGTCGCTGCTCGACCCGATCGACATCCAGGACCTGCAGGCCCGCGGGGCGTCCAATCGCGCCGAGGAGCTGCGTCTGGAGCTGTACGACAAGGTCAACAAGACCGGCATCGGCGCCCAGGGCCTCGGTGGCCTGACCACGGTGCTCGACATCAAGGTCAAGGACTACCCGACCCACGCCGCCAACAAGCCGGTGGCGATCATCCCCAACTGCGCGGCGACCCGTCACGCCCACTTCACCCTGGACGGCAGCGGGGCTGCGGCCCTGCCGGCGCCGAAGCTGGAGGACTGGCCGGAGATCACCCGCGAGGTGGGTGACAACGTCAAGCGCGTCAACCTCGACGCGATCACCGCGGAAGAGGTGCAGAGCTGGCAGCCCGGCGACACCCTGTTGCTCAACGGCAAGCTGCTGACCGGCCGCGATGCCGCCCACAAGCGCATGGTCGACATGATCGCCAAGGGCGAGAGCCTGCCCGTCGACCTGAAGGGCCGCTTCATCTACTACGTCGGCCCGGTGGATCCGGTGCGTGACGAGGTGGTCGGCCCGGCCGGTCCCACCACGGCGACGCGCATGGACAAGTTCACCCGTACCATGCTCGAGCAGACCGGCCTGCAGGGCATGGTCGGCAAGGCCGAGCGGGGTGAGGCGGCCATCGAGGCGATCCGTGACAACAAGGCGGTCTACCTGATGGCGGTGGGCGGCTCCGCCTATCTGGTGGCGCAGGCCATCAAGCAGGCTCGCGTGGTCGGCTTCGAGGACCTGGGCATGGAAGCCATCTACGAGTTCGAGGTGGAGGACATGCCGGTCACCGTGGCCGTGGACAGCGCCGGTACCTCGGTGCACCAGACCGGTCCGGCGAAGTGGAAGGAGATCATCGCCGAGCGCGCCTGATCTAAGCGTTCCGTTCGGTGTCGACGGCCCTGCTATCTATGGCAGGGCCGTCGTCGTTATGGGTAAGCTAGTACGCGCATTCCGCTCATCTCGTCCCACGGAAAGGGAGTGACCATGGCTTCCTGGCTGTTTGGCCTGCTGCTCTTGATGTTCCACGTGCTCGGCATGCTGTCGGCGGTGCAGGCGCTGATGTCGGCGCGTACCTCCCAGGGCGCCATCGCCTGGATCCTGTCGCTGGTGACCGTGCCCTACCTGGCGGTGCCTGCCTACTGGGTATTCGGCAGGCCCCGTTTCTATGGTTATGTCTCGGCGCGGGGCGAGCGCGATACCGTACTGCGGCGTGTGCTGGCCGGCTATCGTGACCGCATTGCGCCTTATCTGGCCGGGGCGAAGGAAGCCGACGTGCGCGCGGTGGAGCAGCTGGCGATGATGCCGTTGACCAGCGGCAACCGCGCCGAGCTGCTGGTGGATGGCCATGCCACCTTCGACAGCCTGTTCGCCGGCCTCGACGCCGCCGAGGATTACATCCTTATCCAGTTCTTCATCGTGCGCGACGATGCCCTGGGCGCCAAGCTGCGCGAGCATCTGCAGGCTGCCGCCAAGCGCGGTGTTCGCGTGCGCTTCCTGTACGACGAGATCGGTTGTCATGCGCTGCCGGAGCGCTACCTGCGCGAACTGCGCGAGGCGGACATCGAGGTCAGTGCCTTCCACTCGTCCCGGGGGCTGCGCCATCGCTTCCAGCTCAACTTCCGTAACCACCGCAAGATCGTGGTGGTCGACGGCCGCGAGGGTTGGGTCGGCGGTCACAACGTGGGCGTCGAGTACCTGGGCGATCATCCCCGCCACGGCCACTGGCGCGATACCCATCTCAAGCTGGCCGGCCCCAGCGTGCTGGGCCTTCAGGAGGCCTTTTGGGAGGACTGGCACTGGGCCACCGGCGAGGTGATCCGCCTGGACTGGGTGCCGGTGGTGACCTGCGAGGAGTGCCAGAACGTGGTGATCGTGCCGTCTGGGCCGGCGGATCCCCAGGAAACCGCCAGCCTGCTGGTGCAACACGCTATCCATAGCGCCCGGGAGCGGCTATGGATCACCAGCCCGTACTTCGTGCCGGATCACAGCGTACAGGATGCGCTGCGCCTGGCGGCCATGCGCGGGGTGGACGTGCGCATCATGATGCCCGAGCGCCCCGACCATCTGCTGGTGTTCCTGTCGGCCTTCTCCTTTCTGCCGGACATGCTGCGTGCAGGCGTCCAGGTGTATCGCTACCAGCCGGGCTTCCTGCACCAGAAAGTGATCCTGATCGACGAGGCCGCGGCCTGCGTTGGCACCGTCAATCTCGACAACCGCTCGTTCCGGCTCAACTTCGAGGTCACCGCCTTCGTGGCGGATCGGGGCTTCGCGGCCGAGGTGGGAGAGATGCTGGAGCGGGATTTCGCCGTGTGTCGCCGTGTCTCCCTGGCGGAGATTCGCGCTCGGCCGCTGTGGCGCAAGCTGGTGTCCCGGGCCGCCTATCTGTTTGCGCCGGTGCAGTGAGGTCGGCGCGCACGGATTCTTGCACTGCTCCCTTGGGTCGCCGGGCCGGCTGGGGTAAATTAGCCGCTGGCGCCCCGGGCGCAGGCGGCGAGCTGCGCGGCGGTTGTTCTCGGCTCCAGGGCATCGAGACGGTTCGGATGCGCCGGCGGTGACGTCCAGGGCCTTCATGCATTCGTGATCGGGAGTCATGGTGAACCTCGAGACCAAGTGGCTGGAAGACTTCGTCGCCCTGGCCAATACCCGCAGCTTTTCCGCCTCGGCGCGTCAGCGTCACGTGACCCAGC
Organism: Halomonas sp. B23F22_20; assembly: GCF_043496985.1. Classification (NCBI taxonomy): domain Bacteria; kingdom Pseudomonadati; phylum Pseudomonadota; class Gammaproteobacteria; order Oceanospirillales; family Halomonadaceae; genus Halomonas; species Halomonas sp. B23F22_20. Next base: position 168,127 of record NZ_JBIEKH010000008.1, on the reverse strand, counting down.
CCGCCTTCAGCCGGCGCATCCGCTCCCTGGAGCAGGCCGTGGGCGTGACCCTCGTCGACCGCTCCACCACGCCAGTCGACCTGACGCCCGAGGGCCAGCTGTTCCTGGTCACCGCGCGTAACATGGTCGAGCAGCTCAACGAGAGCCTTGGGCATCTGCGTGGCTTGTCCATTGCCAACGAGGCGCTCGATATCGTTGCCGCGCACTCGCTGGCGCTGAGTTTCTATCCGCCGTGGATCTCGCGGCTGCAGAAGGGGTTGGGTGAACTGCCCACCCGCCTGGTGGCGATGAACGTGGGAGATGCCATCCACGTGCTGCGAGAGGGCAACTGCGACCTGATGCTGGCCTACTACGATCCCTATGCCAGCATGCAGCTCGATGCCGAGGTGTTTCCCTCCTTCTCCATCGGCCAGGTCAAGATGCTGCCGGTGTGCCTGCCCGACGAGCAGGGGCGGCCGCGCTTCCCGTTGGAAGGCAGCGAATCGGTGCCCTACCTGGCATATACCCAGGGGGCTTTCCTGGGACGCAGCGTACGCATGCTGCTCAAGAACGATCCGCTACGCATGCGGTTGCGTACCGTCTATGAGACGGCCATGGCAGAGGGGCTCAAGGGCATGGTGCTGCAGGGACTGGGCATGGCCTGGATTCCCGACTTTTGCATCCGCGAGGAGCTCAAGAGCGGTCGGCTGGTGCGGGCCGGCGAAGAGAAGCACGACGTGCCGCTCGAGATTCGCCTCTATCGCTGTTCGCTGGTGCACAAGCCGGGCGTCGAGAAACTGTGGCGGCAGATGATGAAGCTGCCGCGGGATTTCCTCCAGGCCTGAGAGCAGGTTGTCGCGAGGGATTACCTTTGAGGCACTGCCATCGCTATCTCCTCCGCGAGTCGGAGTCGTCGGACAGGTTTTCGTGGGAGCGCAGCTTGCTGCGCGAGAAGTTGGGGTTCTGGATCTCTGCAGGCGCCCGTGACACCACTCCCGAGTACCAACCTCGCCGCCGCTGAGCGTCATTCGCCGAGGCGTCGAAGCGTAGCTAGACACCCGCCCCGATCCTCACGGCCCGCTGAAGTCGGCGGGCAGGCCCAGGAAGTTCTGGATGATGAAGAAGTGGTCCTCGAACAGTGCGTCGGGCTCGAGGTCGGCGAGCGGTACCCAACGGGCGTGATCGCCCCCCTTGACCGGCTTGAGGCGGGGTAGCTGCTGTTCCGGGCGAAGGGCAAAGTAGAACGCCTCGGCCAGGGTGCGTCCCCGCCAGCTGCGATGCGGCTCGTCGAACAGCCGCTGGCCGCGCAGCGAGCCCTTGAGAACGGGTTCCGGCACCTTGAGCCTGACTCGCTCACGCAGCTCGCGAAGGCAGGCGTCGAGCAGGCGTTCCTGGGGGCTGATGAAGCCGCCTGGCAAGGCATAGAGCCCCTTGCCGGGGGCTGCGGTGCGCTTGACCAGCAGCACGTGTCCCGACTGGACCACCACGGCGCAGGCGGTGACGAACACCGGGGGGTAGGGGGCCTGGGCCCAGGCCTGGCGGTACTGGTCGAGCAGGCCTTGTTCCTCCACCAGCTCTTCGAAGGCTTCGGTTTCCAGGAATCCCTTGAGGCTTTTCACGACGCCGGGTGGCAGGTCGTGGGAGGCCCCGGCACTGGCATAATCTGCCGCCGCGATGGCCGAGCGGAACAGCCGTTCGCGGATCTGGCTGGCCGAGATGCCCTCGACCATGGGCACGCTGACCGACTCCCACTGGGGAAACAGCGACAGGTAGTAGCTGGACTGCCCGCGGCTGGCGCCGATCAGGCCGATGCGGGGAAGCCGCGCCTGGCTCGGCGAGGCGATGTCGCGCACCTTGCGCTGCACATCGCGTACCCAGACATCGTTGTTGTAGAGCGCATCCAGCAGCGGCACGATTTCCAGGCGCGCGTTGTCGTCCGCGTCGAAGGCGTTTCTCAGCATCCGGCGACGCTCGTCGAAGCGCCACGGATTGCGCAGCGACCGTGCCTGCCAGGCGGATCCCACCAACACGATGACCTGTCGTGCCCGCTTGAGTGCCTCGTGAATGACCGCCAGATGGCCGAGATGGGGCGGTTGGAAGCGGCCGATGAAGACCAGGCAGTCGAAATCCGGTGATGAAGAATCGGCGTCCGGCAACGGACACATGGCGGGGCTCCGGGTAGGAAAAACGCCCATTATGGTGAGCGCCACCGGGGCGTGCAATCCCGGGCGTGCGGCGTTGGCCATCGCGCCGCACTGAGGCCTGCAGGGCTGCCATGTGTCCGGTATGCTGTGTGGCGACAAGGGAATGTGGACGCGAGGACATCTGCGATGTGGACACGAATCAAGGAGACACTGGGATTCTGGTGGGGCGTGCTGCGCGACGCCGTCAAGCTATGGGTCGAGTGCAATGCCTTCAGTTATGCGGGCTCGTTGGCCTTCTACACGCTGTTTTCCCTGGCACCGACGATCATCATCGCGGTCACCGTCATTGGTTTGGTGCTCGGAGAGGAAGCGGCCCAGGGGCAGATCGTCGCTCAGTTGCAGGGCACCATGGGCACTGCGGCCGCCGAGGCGATCCAGGATGCCGTGGCCCAGTCGCGCATCGAGTCGTCAGGCCTGCTGCCGACGCTGCTTGGCATCGGGGCGCTGATCGTCGGTGCCACCACGGTCTTCGGGCAGATGCAGTACTCGTTGAACAGCCTGTGGGGCGTCACCGCGCATCCGCGGGTCAATAGCATGCTGCTGTTGCTCAAGCAGCGTACCCTGTCGATGGCGGTGGTGCTGGCCATCGGCTTCATCCTGCTGGTGTCGTTGATGCTGGGGGTGGTGGTCAAGTCGCTGTTGCAGGCGGCGGACAACCTGCTGCCGTTCGTCGGCACGCTGACTTCCGGGGTGGAGTTCCTGGTGTCGCTGGCGCTGGTGAGCGCGCTGTTCGCGACCATCTTTCGCCTGCTGCCGGACGTGGTCCTGAGCTGGCGCGATGTGCTGGTGGGCGCCGTGGTCTCCGCGGTGCTGTTCACCGTGGGGCGCAATGCCATCGCGGCGTATCTTGCCTATACGGCCACCGCTTCCACCTACGGAGCGGCAGGTTCCGTGGTGCTGATCCTGCTGTGGGTCTACTACTCTTCGCTGATCCTGCTGTTCGGCGCGGCATTCAGCAAGAGTCTGCTGTTGGCCAGAGGGCGTGAGGTGATCCCGCGCAATACGGCGGTTCGCGTGCGCCATGAGCTGATCGAGGAGGACGAGACGCCTCGGCGTGGATGGCGTCGTTCGACGATGGGCCGCAAAGCCGCTGACGAGACGCCGGTGGGCGACACGGCGGCCGACGTCCGGGACACTGCCGGGCTCGAGACACCGTCGTCCGAAGATCCGGCCCCCGCCAGCGAGGAGCGCCGCGACGCGCCCTGATGCGCATCGCGGCAAGGGCTGGGGTCAGGGCGCGGGGCGGAAGCGTTCGCGTGCCAGGTCGTCGGCCACCAGGGCCGGACTGCGGTGTTCGCGCAGGGCCCGCTCGAAGATCGCATCCAGGGTCGTGCCGATGCCCTCGATGTGGCGCATGACATCCTCGCGCCGATAGTCGCCGCGCCGCTGCCAGGCGATCTCGATCACGCCGCCGGCGTTGGCGACGTAGTCGGGGGTGTAAAGAATGCCCCGCTCCTTCAGTCGTTCCGCCACCTCGGGGCTGGCCAGCTGGTTGTTGGCTGCCCCGCACACCACTGGCGCCTTGAGGCGCTGTACGACCTGCGGCGACAGGGCCGCGCCCATGGCGCAAGGCGCGAAGACGTCGACGTCTGCGTCGACGATGGCATCCGGGGCCACGACGTCAGCGCCGAGTTCGTCGGCCAGCCGCCCCACGGCATCGCGATCGACATCGGTCAGCACCAGGCTGGCACCGGCGTCGTGCAGCTGGCGGGCCAGGTGCGCGCCGACGTGGCCGACGCCCTGGATGGCCACTCTCAGGCCGGCGAGATCCGATCGATCCAGCCCGTGGCGCACGGCGCTCTTCAGGGCGCAGAACACCCCGTGGGCGGTGAAGGGCGAGGGATCGCCGGAGGCGCCGTCGTGGCCGAGGCCGCCCACGTGGGCGGTCGTCTCGGCGATGATCCGCATGTCGGCCTCGCTGGAGCCGGAGTCCTCGGCGGTGATGTAACGTCCGCCGAGCGACTCGACCAGTCGGCCCATGGCGCGCAGCATGTCGGGTGTCTTGTCGCGGCGCGGATCGGCGATGATCACCGCCTTGCCGCCCCCCAGCGGCAGGTCGGCCAGCGCCGACTTGTAGGTCATGCCGCGCGACAGCCGCAGCACATCGGTCAAGGCGTCGGCCTCGCTGGCATAGGGGTAGATGCGCAGGCCACCGAGCGCCGGGCCGCGGCGGGTGTCGTGGATGGCGATGATGGCGCGCAGCCCGCTCGCCTCGTCGCAGCCATGGACGACCTGCTGGTGATGATCGAATTCGGGGTGGTCGAAGACCGGCATGGGGTGTCTCCCTCGTGAGGATGATGGGGTTCGCCATGGGTGGGCGAGGGGCGGCGTCGCCGTGGCTTGTGGCCGAGCGGACGCCTGTGTGACACCTTGAAGACTAGAGCATCGCCCACCGCCCGGGAAGCCCTGGTCATGGGGCTCCGGGAAGGGGATGAGTCGGCTATTCGCGCCATGGAAAAGAAGGAGGACGCATGGGGGAGTACTGCATCAAGGCCCTGGTGGCGGGCAAGGTCCAGGGCGTCTGGTATCGCCGCGCCACTCAGGAGCGCGCACGGCAGGCCGGGGTCACCGGCCACGCACGCAATCTCGCCGACGGGCGCGTCGAGGTGCTGCTGTGCGGCCGCCGCGAGGCGGTGCATGAGGTGAGTGAATGGCTGTGGCAGGGGCCGCCCGCCGCTCGGGTCACCGACGTCGAGCTCGAGACCGTGGAGGTCCGGGTGCCGCAGGGATTCACGACGGGCTAGCCGTGCCTGGTGTCAGCGGAGCCCTGTGTCCTCGATGACGGGGCGCTCCTGGCTCCGCCCTTGGCATCGGCGCCTGTCATCACTCGAGGGTTCGGGTGATCCATTCCACCACGGCGTCGCCGTCGACGCCGAGACAGACGTCGGCCAGCGGCGTCTGTGACCAGCGAGGGGCGATGAACTCGCGCTGCTCCGGCGCGAAGAGCGTCTGGCCTTCCGCCGGGCCCTCGGTGGCCACGTTGAGATGGCCGCGGGCGGTGGTGAACAGCTCCGGACGTGCCAGCCAGGCCAGGGCCAGGCTGTCGTGCGGGCAGCAGCCGTCGATACCCAGCGCGCCCTGGTAGAATCGGCGGTAGAAGTCATAGCTGCCGGCCAGCACTTCGCCCAGCACGCCCTGGCCGGCGGCGATGCGCGCCATGTGGCTTGGGGCCAGGACGCAGCGATGGGTCACGTCCAGCCCGACCAGGGTCAGCGGCCAGCCGGCGGTCAACACCCGCTGGGCGGCGTGGGGATCGTTGAAGATATTGGCCTCGGCCACCGGCGTGACGTTGCCGCCTTCCTTCACCGAGCCGCCCATCACCACTACGCGCTTGACCCGCTCGACGAGGGTTGGGTCGAGCTGGAGGGCGGCGGCCAGGTTGCCGAGCGGACCTACCGCCACCAGGATCACCTCGCCCGGACGGGCGTTCACGGTGTCGACGATGAATTGGGCGGCGCTGCGCGAATCCGCTTGGCCGCTGACCGCCGGCAGGTCGATGTCGCCGAGGCCGTTGGCGCCGTGGATATGCGCCGGGGCCGGATGGCGTGGCTTGACCATCGGCGCCGCGGCACCCTGGGCTACCGGGATCCGCTCGCCGGCCAGTTCGGCCAGCAGCAGCGCATTGTGCGTCGCGGTGCCGACGTCGACGTTGCCGAAAGTGGTGGTCATGCCCAGCAGCTCGATGTCGGGATGGCGCAGGGCGATGGCGATGGCCTGGGCGTCGTCGACGCCGGGGTCGGTATCGAAGATGATCGGCTGTGGCATGAAGGGGCCTCGTCGAGTGTCAGTGGTCGTGTTTGGCTTGGCGGAGCCAGCGCTCCACCTCGGCGGCTCGGGGAATGCTCTCGGCGGCACCGTGACGTTGCACGCCCAGCGCCGCGGCTGCCGCCGCACGGGCCAGGCAGGAAATCGGTGACTCGCCGGCCTGGACGGCGGCCAGGTAATAGCCGATGAAGGTGTCGCCGGCGCCGGTGGTGTCCACGGCGGTCACCGGCAGGGGCGGCTGGAAGTGGCGTGTCTGGCCGTGCTGGTACCAGGCGCCGTCGCCGCCCAGGGTCAGTACCGTCTCGGTGTTCGGCAGCCGCTGGGCGAGGGCATCGAGCAGCGTCTCGGCCTCGCTGCCACTGGCCTGGCCCGTCAGCATCTCGGCTTCACCGCGATTGACGAACAGCAGCCGGCACGCCTCAAGGGGCAGGGCGGCGACATCGGCGGTCATCGGGGCCGGATTGAAGGCGACGTTCAGGCCCCGGTCGCGGGCGGCGTGCAGCACGTGGGGCAGGGCGTTGCATTCGTTCTGTGCCAGCAGCCAATCCCCGGCAACCGTGTCGCGAAACCGGGCATCGAGATCGTCCTGGGTGAAGCCGTGGTTGGCGCCCGGAAACAGCAGGATGGCGTTCTCGCCACGGTCGTCCACCTGGATGATGGCATGGCCGCCGGGTTCGTCGACCAGGGTGATCGCCGAGACGTCGACGCCGGCCTCTTGGAGGAGGTCGCGTGCCCAGGCATCCTGGTGGCCGAGTCGCCCCCAATGGCGCACTTGGCCGCCGGCGCGGGCCATGGCCAGCGACTGGTTGGCCCCCTTGCCGCCGAGGCCGACGCGGTAGTCGCGACTGGTCAGCGTCTCGCCGGGCGCCACCAGGTGGGGAACCCGATAGAAGTGGTCGAGATTGATCGAGCCGAAGTTGTGGAGCATGCCGTCGTCCGAATAGGAGCGTGAGTCTGTATGTATCGGCGTGAGTATCGAGGCCTACCGGGGACGGCGCAAGCCGGGGAGATGGTAGCTACATTTTTATACCGTTATCTACCATGCTCAACCCTATACCACATCCTGTGTAACTGGTGTTAATCAATCGTGCAGGGGGGAAGCCAGGTTCTCGGCCGTAAGCGCGACAATGCGCTGACGCGCCTCGGGGCTGATCCACGCGCTGTGCGGCGTAACGATCAGGTTCAGCGGTTCGGCGAGCGCGTCGATCAGCGGGTGTCCCTGACGGGGCGGCTCTTCTGGCAACACATCGACGGCGAGGCCGCCCAGGCGGCCGTCGCGCAATGCCTCGAGGGCCGCGCTCTCGTCGATCACGCCGCCCCGCGCGCAGTTGACCAACAGCGCTTCGGGTTTCAAGCGCGCGAGCAGGGCCTGGTCGACCAGATGGTGAGTGGCCTCGGTCAGCGGGCAATGCAGGCTGATGGCGTCGGCGGTGGGGGCGAGCTCGGCGAGCGTCGGACGAGCGTCATGCTCGGCCCCCGGGCGTGCGGCGAAGACCACGTCCATGCCGAACGCGCCGACGAGCTGGCCGACGCGAGTGCCGAGCTCTCCCTGGCCGACGATCACCAGCCGCTTGTCTTCGAGCTGAAGGGTGGTGTGGTCCATCAGGCAGAAGAAGGCGCTCTTGCCCCATCGGCCATCGGCGACGTCGCGCTGGTAACGGGGCAGGCGACCGGCCAGTGACAGCATCATCATCAGGGTATGCTGGGCGACGCTCGCCGTGCCGTAGGCGCTGACATTGCGCACCGCGATGCCTCGCTGCTCGGCCTCCTCCATGGCGATGTTGTTGGTGCCGGTGGCGAGTACGCAGATCAGCTTGAGGTCGGGCAGGGCGGCGAGGGATTGCGCGTCCAGCACCACCTTGTTGACGATGGCGACCTCGGCGCCTTCGAGTCGTGCGACGGCCTCGTCGCGCTCGGTGAAGTCGTGAACGTCGAGCCGGGTCACCCTGGCGCGGATCGGCGACAGGTCGATGTCGGGGCCGAGGCTGGCGGCGTCGAGGATCACGGCATGCATGGAAGGCTTCCTTGTCGGTGGTGATGCTCGGTCGGGGCTGGGCCTGAGGCCCGTCGGCAGGCTATAATACCGGGCTTTCGCGGCGGGCTTGGAATATCGGCCGCCCGACCCTATATCGCAGAACGCACCGCGACCGAGCGAGGTTGCGGCGTCGCATTGCCCATTGGGACGTCGTTACCGGGAGACCCAAACCATGCCCATCTACGAATACGAGTGCAAGGCCTGCGGCCATCGCCTGGAAAAACTGCAGAAGGTGAGCGCCGAGCCGTTGACCGACTGCCCTGCCTGCGAGCAGGCCGAGCTCGATCGGCTGATCTCCGCGGCGGGCTTCCGTCTGGCCGGTGGCGGCTGGTACGAGACCGACTTCAAGACCGGTAGCAAGAAGAACCTCGCCGGAGGCGGCGAGACGTCGTCCGGGTCGTCGAGCAAGGACGGGGCGGCGGCCTGACCGCGTCCGCTGCCCTGCAGTCCGTCGGCTTCGATCGATCGTGAGTCCGGCAGACTGTCAGCTACTTCATTTCACGCAACAAGACAGGATACGACATGCGCAGCCATTATTGCGGCCAGCTGAACGAGACCATGGTGGATCAGACGGTCACCCTGTGCGGTTGGGTACATCGCCGCCGTGACCATGGCGGGGTCATCTTCCTCGACATGCGCGATCGGGACGGCATCGCCCAGGTCGTGGTCGACCCCGACACCGCCGAGGCTTTCGCCAATGCCGACCGCGCCCGCAGCGAATACGTGCTGCGCATCAGCGGCCGCGTGCGTCTGCGCCCCGAGGGCACCCAGAATCCCAACATGCCGACTGGCCTGATCGAGGTGTTGGCCAAGGACGTGGAGGTTCTCAACACTGCCTCCACGCCGCCGTTCCAGCTCGATGAGCACGGCAAGGTCGGCGAGGAAGTGCGCCTCAAGTACCGCTACATCGATCTGCGTCGCCCGGAGATGATCGACAAGCTGCGCCTGCGCTCGCGGATTTCCCACAGCGTGCGCGCCTACCTCGAAGGGCAGGGCTTCCTGGACATCGAGACGCCGGTGCTGACCCGTGCCACGCCTGAAGGTGCCCGCGACTACCTGGTGCCGAGCCGCACCCATCCGGGCAGTTTCTTCGCGCTGCCGCAGTCGCCGCAGCTGTTCAAGCAGCTGCTGATGGTGTCCGGCTTCGATCGCTACTACCAGATCGCCAAGTGCTTCCGCGACGAGGACCTGCGCGCCGACCGCCAGCCCGAGTTCACCCAGATCGACCTGGAGGCCTCCTTCGTCGAAGAGGAGGACATCATGGCGATCACCGAGAGCATGGTGCGCAACCTGTTCAAGGAAGTGCTCGAGGTCGAACTGCCCGAGTTCCCGCGCATGCCTTACGCCGAGGCCATGCAGCGTTTCGGCTCTGACAAGCCCGACCTGCGCATCCCGCTGGAACTCACCGACGTCGACGACCTGATGAAGGACGTGGACTTCAAGGTGTTCTCTGGCCCGGCCAATGCCGATGACGGCCGCGTGGCCGCGCTCAAGGTCAAGGGCGGGGCATCGCTGAGCCGCAAGGAGATCGACGAGTACACCAAGTTCGTCGGTATCTACGGCGCCCGCGGCCTGGCCTGGATCAAGGTCAACGAGCGTGCCAAGGGCCTCGAGGGCCTGCAGTCGCCGATCGTCAAGTTCATGGAAGGTGTGGTCGAGCAACTGCTGGATCGCGTCGGTGCCGAGGATGGTGACATCATCTTCTTCGGCGCAGACAAGACGCGCATCGTCAACGAGGCACTGGGCGCGCTGCGCGTCAGGCTGGGCGAGGATCTCGAGCTCTACACCGCCGAGTGGGCACCGCTGTGGGTGGTCGACTTCCCGATGTTCGAGGATGACGGCAGTGCTCGCCTGCAGGCCCTGCACCATCCGTTCACTGCGCCGTCCTGCGACGTGGAGACCCTCAAGGCCAATCCCGCCGAGGCGCTGTCCCGCGCCTACGACATGGTGCTCAACGGCACCGAGCTGGGCGGCGGTTCGATCCGTATCCACGACCAGGCCATGCAGCAGACCGTACTCGAGGTGCTCGGCATCGACGAGGAAGAGGCTCGCGAGAAGTTCGGCTTCCTGCTCGACGCCCTGCAGTATGGCGCGCCGCCCCACGGTGGCCTGGCCTTCGGCCTTGATCGCCTGGTGATGCTGATGAGCGGTGCCCGCACCATCCGCGAGGTGATCGCCTTCCCGAAGACCCAGAGCGCGGCCTGCTTGATGACCGACGCCCCGGGCGAGGTCAGCGCCGAGCAGCTCAAGGAGCTCAACATCCGCCTGCGTCAGAAGGCCAAGACGGAGAAAGCGGAGGGCGGCGCCGAATAAGCGGCGCGTCTCCCGCGATCGCACCGGCGCCCCAGTGGCGCCGGTGTCGTTTCTGGGGGGCGATACTTCATATTCGCTTTACCGACGCCAAGGTGTCGCGAGGACGCGGTAAACCCATCCTTGGGCGCTTCTTTTGACTTTCATGTCAAAAGAACCTCGCTCCCCCTTGTCCTCGGCGCTCATCCCGCTGGGCACGGCGGCATGGGCGTATCCCGACTGACGAACTACACAGACGGAGGGAATATGGCCGGCCATAGCAAATGGTCCAATATCAAGCACCGCAAGGCGGCTCAGGACGCCAAGCGGGGCAAGATCTTCAACAAGCTGATTCGCGAGCTGACCGTGGCCGCGCGGCAGGGCGGCGGCGACCCGGAGGACAATCCTCGCCTGCGCGCCGCCATCGACAAGGCGCTGGGCAACAACATGCCCAAGGACACCGTTCAGCGCGCGGTGGACCGCGGCGCCGGTAACACCGACGGCGACGACATGGAAGAGGTCGTCTACGAGGGTTATGGCCCCGAAGGCGTGGCAGTGATGGTCGAGGCGATGACCGACAATCGCAACCGGACTGTCTCCGAAGTACGACATGCCTTCAGCAAGCACGGTGGCAACCTGGGCACCTCCGGTTCGGTGGCCTTCATGTTCCACAAGCAGGGCCGATTGACGCTGCCGGAAGAGATCGACGAGGAAGCGGCCATGGAGGCCACACTGGCGGCCGAGCCCGAGGACATCGAGGCCCTCGAGGATGGCCGGCTGGAAGTGGTGACCACGGCGGAGAGCTTCGGGGCGGTCAAGGATGCCCTGGTCGAGGCGGGCATAGAGCCCGAGGCCAGTGACGTCGGGCTGTTTCCTGACAATTACACTCGCATCGATGACGTCGACCTGGGCCGACGCATCGTCAAGCTGGTCGACATGCTCGAGGATCTGGACGATGTGCAGAATGTTTACACCAATGCCGGCTTCAATGATGCCATCCTTGACGAGCTGCACGATGCGTAGATCTCCCATGACGAAGGGGCTTGCATGCTGATCCTGGGCATCGACCCCGGGTCGCGGATCACCGGCTATGGGGTGCTGGACGTCACCACGCCCAAGCCGCAGTACGTGGCCAGCGGTTGCATCCGCACCCGCGGCGACGACCTGGCCCAGCGCCTGGCCCAGGTCTACGCCGGCATCAGCGAGCTGATCGGCCTGCACGGTCCGGGCGAGTTCGCCATCGAGCAGGTGTTCATGTCGAAGAACGCCGACTCGGCGCTCAAGCTCGGCCAGGCGCGTGGTACCGCCATCGTCTGTGCCGCCAATCACGGCCTGCCGGTCAGCGAGTACGGGCCGCGCCAGATCAAGCAGGCGGTGACCGGCGGCGGCGGCGCCGACAAGGCCCAAGTGCAGCATATGGTGACGGCCATCCTGGGTTTGTCCGGCACGCCTCAGGCCGATGCCGCCGATGCCTTGGCCATTGCCCTGACGCATGCTCACGCCCGACTCGGGCTGATACGCGAGGGCAGCTATGGCGGCAGCAGGCGGCGCACCAAAGGCGCATCGTGGCGGGATTTTCGCCCCGAGTGATGTCGCTTCCCGGCGACGCCGAAAGGTTGTCGAACGCCGTTTCACGGGCTGGCATGGCGTCGTGGGGACCAGTATAGTGAGCCCAACGCGCCGCGGATTCATCTTCAAGGACAGTGACATACCATGATCGGACGCTTGCGAGGCACCCTGGTGGACAAGCAGCCCCCCTGGCTGCTGGTGGACGTGGCCGGCGTCGGCTACGAGCTGGAGGCGTCCATGACCACCCTGGTGGCGTTGCCCGGGCTCGGCGAGGAGGTGTCGCTGCATACGCACCTCACCGTTCGCGACGATGCCCACCTGCTCTACGGCTTCGCGCGCGAGCAGGAACGGGCGCTGTTCCGTGCCCTGATCAAGGTCAACGGCGTCGGCCCGAAGCTGGCCCTGGCCATTCTCTCGGGGATGGATGAGGACGCCTTCATCCGTTGTGTGATGGATGACGACGTGAAGTCGCTGACGCGCCTGCCCGGCGTGGGCAAGAAGACCGCAGAGCGCCTGATCGTCGAGATGCGCGACCGTTTTCCCCACTGGGAAGGCGAGGGTGCCACCCTGCCCGGCGAAGGGACGGCATCGGCCCCCGCGACGCGCGAGGATCCGCTGGCCGAGGCCGAAGCGGCGCTGGTCAGCCTCGGTTACAAGCCCGCCGAGGCGACGCGGATGCTCGCCGGCCTCGAGGAGGAGGGCAGCACCGAGGCGATCATCAAGGCGGCGCTCGCCCGTCGCATGGCGAGTTGACCCATGCATGACTCGCAGCGTTTCATCCTGATGCCGGCGGAGGGGCCCCATGCTCGAGACTGATCGCCTGATCGGCGCCGACAGCCGCGACGGCGAAGGCTCCCTGGACCATGCCATCCGGCCCAAGCACCTGGCCGACTATATCGGCCAACCCCGCGTCCGCGAGCAGCTGGAGATCTTCATCCATGCCGCCCGCGGCCGTGAGGAGAGCCTCGATCACACCCTGGTGTTCGGTCCGCCGGGGCTGGGCAAGACGACGCTTGCCAACATCATCGCCACCGAAATGGGTGTGGGGCTGAAGTCCACGTCGGGTCCGGTACTCGAGCGCGCCGGAGACCTGGCCGCCATGCTCACCAACCTGCAGCCCGGTGACGTGCTGTTCATCGACGAGATCCATCGCCTCTCGCCGGTGGTCGAAGAGATCCTCTATCCCGCCATGGAGGATTTCCAGCTCGATATCGTGATCGGCGAGGGGCCGGCAGCGCGCTCGATCAAGCTCGACCTGCCGCCGTTCACCCTGGTCGGCGCGACTACCCGGGCGGGTCTTCTGACCTCGCCGCTGCGCGATCGCTTCGGCATCGTTCAGCGCCTGGAGTTCTACTCGATCGAGGAACTCAGCGAGATCGTGGCCCGCTCGGCGCGGCTGCTGGGCGTGGCCGCCGACGATGGCGGCGCCCGGGAAGTCGCCCGGCGCTCCCGGGGCACCCCGCGGATCGCCAATCGCCTGCTGCGCCGGGTGCGCGACTACGCCGAGGTGCGAGGCAGCGGCGACATCGACGCCGAGATCGCCGACCGGGCGCTCAACATGCTTCACGTCGATCATCATGGCCTGGACCACATGGACCGCCGGCTGCTGCTGGCGATGATCGAGAAGTTCGACGGTGGACCGGTGGGCGTCGACTCGCTGGCGGCGGCGATCGGCGAGGAGCGCGACACTATCGAAGACGTCATCGAGCCCTACCTGATCCAGCAGGGGCTGATGATGCGTACCGCCCGTGGGCGAGTGGTGACCCGCCAGGCCTGGCAGCACTTCGGCCTGGCGCCGGACGACCGCGCCCCGGCGCCTTCCCAAGACTGACTCCGACGAGACGACGAGGATTCCCGTGAACGACGCCATGTCCATCCCCCACCTGATCATGAACGCCAGCGGCGTGGTCCAGGCGGTGATGCTGCTGCTGCTGCTGGGCTCGCTGCTGTCCTGGGTGGTGATTTTCCAGCGCAGCTTCGTGATGCGCCGGGCCCGCAAGGCCCACCGCGACTTCGAGGACCGCTTCTGGTCCGGGGTCGACCTCAACGAACTGTATCGCGAAACGCCCGCCGAACAGGAGACTCAGGGCGCCGAGCATATCTTTCGTGCCGGCTTCCGCGAGTTCAATCGTCTGATGCCCAAGACTCGGAGCCCACAGGCGATCCTCGACGGCGTGCAGCGCAGCATGCGCGTGGCCTGGTCCCGCGAGGAAGACCGCCTCAACCTGCACCTGGTGTTCCTGGCGACCGTCGCGTCATCGAGCCCCTACATCGGACTGTTCGGCACGGTCTGGGGCATCATGGGCTCCTTCCAGTCGCTGTCCATGGCCCAGCAGGCGACCCTGGCCACGGTGGCGCCGTGGATCGCGGAAGCCCTGATCGCCACCGCCATGGGCCTGTTCGCCGCCATTCCCGCGGTGATCTTCTACAACCGGCTGTCGGCCGAATCGTCGCGCATGCTCGGCAAGTACGAGGACTTCGCCGAGGAGTTCCACTCCATCCTGCACCGCAACCTGCAAGGGCGCGGCGAACCCGCTGCCGGCTGAGGAGGGCGACGCCATGCACGGACCCTTCAATCGTATGGGCCGGCGCAAGCCGATGAACGAGATCAACGTCGTACCCTTCATCGACGTCATGCTGGTGCTGCTGGTGATCTTCATGATCACCGCGCCGATGCTGACCCAGGGCGTCAAGGTGGATCTCCCCCAGGTGACTTCCGAGCCCATCGAGGACTCGGAAAATCGCGACCCGATCATCGTCTCGGTGGATCGTGACGGCCAGGTCTTCGTCAGTCTGAGCGGCGACGAGACAGCGGTCGATCTCGACCAGCTCGGCGAGCGCGTACGTATCCTGCTCGAACGCGAGCCGGGCACCCGCGTGCTGGTGCGTGGCGATCGCAACGTCGCCTACGGCCAGATCGTGACCCTGATGAGCACCCTGCAGACATCGGGCGTGGCCAACGTCGGGCTGATCTCCGAACCACCCCCCGGGGAGGCCTGAGGAGCGCGCATGGCCAGATACCATCGTCGCGTCGGCTACGGGCTGCCGCTGATCCTCGCCATCGGCCTGCACCTGGGGTTATTGGTGATCAGCGTCATCCGCTTCCCGACCGCCGAGCGCGAACCGCCGAACCAGGCCATCGTCCAGGCCACGCTGGTACGCGCGGAGACCGCCACCGATCAGGCCCAACAGGCTCAGCAACAGCGGGCCAGGGCCGCGGCCGAAGCGGAACGCCAGCGCGAGGAGGCGCAAGCCGCCCAGGCGGAAGCCGAACAGCAGGCCGAGGCCGAGCGCCAGCGTCAGTCCGAGGAGGCCGCCAAGGCCGAGGAGCGTGAGCAGGCTCGTCAGGCTGCCGAGCAGGCCGCCGCCGAAGCCCAGAGACGCGAAGTGGAAGCGGCCCGCCAGCAAGCCGAACGCCAGGAGGCGGAGCGTCAGCGCCAGGAGGAAGCGGCTCGCCGCGAACGCGAGGCCGAAGAGCGACGCCAACAGGAGGCGGAAGCCGAACGCCAGCGCCAGGCCGAGGAAGAGGCGCGCAAGCAGCGCGAAGCCGAGGAGCAGAAGCGTCGCGAGCAAGAGGCAGAGGCCGAACGTCAGCGCCAGGCCGAGGAAGAGGCGCGCAAGCAGCGTGAAGCCGAAGAGCAGAAGCGTCGCGAGCAAGAGGCAGAGGCCGAACGCCAGCGCCAGGCCGAGGAAGAGGCGCGCAAGCAGCGTGAAGCCGAGGAGCAGCGCCGCAAGGAAGAAGCCGCTCGTCGTGCCGCCGAGGCCGCGCAGAACAGTCTCGACCAGGCGATCGCCGGCGAATCAGAGTCCGTGGCCAACGCCCGCCAGGCCGAACAGGCGGCCAACGGCTTCATCAATCTGGTGCGCCAGGCCGTAGAGCAGTCCTGGGTGATTCCGCCCAACGTGCCAGACGGCGCCGCCGCCGAGATCGCCGTCCGCCTGGGTCCCTCCGGGGAGCTATTCGCCGCCAGCGTGGGTCGTAGCAGTGGCAACAGCGCCTTCGACCGCTCGGCCCTGGAGGCCGTGGAAACCGCCGCACCCTTTGCCGAGCTGCGTGAGCTGCCCGCTGCGGTGCAACGCCAGTACCGTGAGTTCAACCTCAGATTCCGACCAGGGGACATTCGCTGATGAGAGCTTTGATCACCACCTGGCTCGCGGCCGTGCTGCTGTTATGCACGTCGCTTGCCCAGGCCGACCTGACCATCGACATCACGCGTGGCAACGAGCGTGCCACACCCATCGCCGTCGTGCCCTTCGCCGATGGCGGCCAGTCGCTACCGCAGGACGTGGCGCAGATCATTGCCGACGACCTGGAGCGTAGCGGCTATTTCGCGCCCCTGGAACGTGAGGCGATGTTCGCCAAACCGAGCAGCGGCGACGACGTCAGCTTCGGCGACTGGCAAGCCCTGGACACCCGCTATTTGGTGGTGGGACGCGTCAACCAGCAGGGCGGCCGCGTCGAAATCCAGTACGAGTTGATGAACGTCAGCGGCGAATCACGGATGCTCGGTGAGGTCATCACCGCCGGCCAGGACCAGCTGCGCGCCGCCGCTCATCGCATCAGCGACCAGATCTTCGAGGAGATCACCGGCATTCGCGGTGCCTTCTCCACTCGCATCGCCTACGTCACTTCCCAGGGCGTCGGCGAGTCCACCGCCTACCAGCTGTTCATTGCCGATGCGGACGGCCGTAATAGCCAGCAGGTGCTGAGTTCCGACCAGCCGATCATGTCACCGGCCTGGTCGCCAGACGGTGGCAAGCTCGCCTACGTCTCCTTCGAGTCCGGTCGCCCGGGCATCTATGTTCAGGAGGTGGCCAGCGGCCGCCGGGCTCGCCTTACCTCCTTCGAGGGGCTCAACAGCGCACCGGCCTGGTCGCCGGATGGTCGCCGCCTGGCCATGGCTCTGTCTCGCGACGGCCAGCCGGAGATCTACGTCATGGACGTCGGGTCGCAGCAGCTCCAGCGCGTCACCAACAGCCCGAGCATCGAGACCGAGCCGGCCTGGGCACCAGACGGTAACAGCCTGATCTACACCTCGGACCGCAGCGGCGGACCGCAGATCTATCGCCAGACGCTGGGCGGCTCGCCCGAGCGCGTCACCTTCACCGGCAACTACAACGCCCGCGGCCGTTTCGCGCCTGACGGCGAGGCCATCTTCCTGATCCATCGCGGGGCCAATGGCTACCGGGTCGCCAAGCAGGATCTGGAGAGCGGACGGCTGGTGGAGCTCGGTGATGCCGGCCAGGCCGAATCGCCCAGTGTCGCGCCCAATGGCACCATGGTAATCTTCGCCACCCAGCAGGGCGGTAATGGTGTGCTGGGGGCCGTCTCCGCGGACGGACGGGCGTCGTTCCGGCTGCCCGCCGCGCAGGGCGATGTGCGCGAGCCCGCCTGGTCCCCGTTTTTGAACTGAACGTATCCCGTAAGGAAAGGAGTCGAATGATGCAATTCAAGCCTTATGCCCGCACCCTGGCCGTCGCCATGTCTCTGGCCGTGATGGCCGGCTGTTCCAGCACCGGCGGCACCCAGGATGGCAGCATGGACGGCACTGCCGGCAGTGGCGGCGTGGGTACCGGCACCGCCGGCAGCGGCCAGGTCAGCGGCAGCGGACTCGGCGAGGGCGCCGGCCAGATGGCTGGCTCGCGTATCCCCGAGGTCCGCACCATCTACTTCGCCTACGACAGCGATGCCATCCGCCCCGAGTTCCAGTCGGTGCTCGAGTCCCATGCTAACTTCCTGCGCAGCAATCCCAGTGCCAGCGTGGTGCTCCAGGGCCATACCGACGAGCGCGGTACCCGCGAGTACAACCTGGCCCTCGGCGAGCGTCGCGCCGGGTCCGTGGAGCGGTTCCTGAACGTCCAGGGCGTCTCGCCTTCCCAGGTGGAGGTGGTCAGCTATGGTGAAGAGCGCCCGGCGGCCCGTGGCAGTAACGAAGACGCCTATGCCCAGAACCGCCGTGTGGTCTTCGCCTACTGAGCACGGGCTACGCACGGCAACACGATAGCGAAGGGAGAACGCGATGAGGCCTCGTCTCAAAGCCTGGTACACCGCGGGGGCACTTAGCCTGCTGGTGACCCCGGCGCTGGCCCAGCAGCCGGTGGTGGAGGATCTCTCCCCCGGCTCCGGCCGCAGCAGTTTCTATGACCAGGCCGCCACCCGCGAGGAGGCGGGGGGCAGCCTGGTGCTGTTCAACCAGGTGCAGCGCAATCAGGAAGAAATGCGCCAGCTGCGTGGGCAGGTCGAGGAACTGCGCTACCAGCTCGATCAGTTGAAGCGCCAGACTCGCCAGCAGTACATGGACCTCGAGGACCGTCTGGCGGCGGGGTCTGCGCCTGGCGGGCAAGGCGGCCAGGCGGCGCTTGACGAGGCGTCCTCCTCGAGTGACGAGGCATCGTCGTCGAGCCAGGGCGGGGGAGCATCCGGCGCTTCGGATGCGGGTGCCCGCGCCGACTACCAGGCAGCGTTCGCCAAGGTGCAAGCTCGTGAGTTCGAGGCGGCGACCCAGGCCTTCGAGGCCTTCGTCTCCGAACATCCGAACACCCGGCTGACCGCCAATGCCTATTACTGGCTCGGCGAGCTGCACTCGGCGGGCTCCGATCTGGAGGCGGCCGAGACGGCTTTCCGTCGCGTTCTGGATGACTTCCCCGACAGCAACAAGGTGCCCGACGCGCTCTACAAGCTGGGTCTACTCAAGGCCCGCCAGGGCGAACCGGAAGCCAGTCGCGAGCTGCTCGACCGGGTTCGCGAGGAGTATCCCGACAGCAGCGCCGCCAGCCTGGCCAGCGACTTCCTGCGCCAGTCCGGCAACTGACGCGGAGCTTTGCCATGACCATCTGCAAGATCGACTATCGGGCACCCGCCGACCTGTTGGCCGGTCGGGTGATCCTGGTCACCGGTGCCGGCGACGGCATCGGTCGCGCCGCCGCCCTGAGCTACGCTCGGCACGGCGCGACGGTGATTCTGCTGGGGCGCACCATCGCCAAGCTGGAGGCCGTCTACGACGCCATCGAGGCCGAGGGGCTGCCGCAGCCGGCGATTTTCCCGCTCAACTTCGAGGGGGCGACAGTCAAGGACTTCCATGACATGGCCGAGACGCTGGACAAGGAGTTCGGCCGGCTGGATGGCATCCTGCATAACGCCGGGCTGCTTGGGCGCATCACGCCCTTCGCGCAGTACAACCCCGAGCTCTGGGAACAGGTGATGCAGGTCAACATCAACGGCCCGATCTGGATGACCCAGGCGCTGCTGCCGCTGCTGGAGGCCTCTCCGGA
Source organism: Halomonas sp. B23F22_20 (assembly GCF_043496985.1). Classification (NCBI taxonomy): domain Bacteria; kingdom Pseudomonadati; phylum Pseudomonadota; class Gammaproteobacteria; order Oceanospirillales; family Halomonadaceae; genus Halomonas; species Halomonas sp. B23F22_20. Next base: position 149,014 of record NZ_JBIEKH010000008.1, on the reverse strand, counting down.
TGCCTCTGTGATCTTCACGTCTTCCTCGGTGGGACGCCGCGGGCGTGCCTACTGGGGCGCCTATTCGGTGTCGAAATTCGCCACCGAGGGATTCATGGAGGTGCTGGCCGATGAGGTGGAACACCTCGGTACGCTGCGCATCAACAGCCTGAACCCGGGCGGCACCCGCACCGCCATGCGCAAGTCCGCCTATCCGGCGGAGGACCCCGAGGCGCTGCGCACGCCGGAGGAGATCATGCCCACCTACCTGTGGCTGATGGGCCCCGATAGCCAGGGGCACAGCGGCGAGCGGTTCGACGCCCAGCCGCCCAAGGGTTGAGCGGTGAGCGGTGAGCGGTGAGCGGTGAGCGGTGAGCGGTGAGCGGTGAGCAGGATGTTGCGGGCTTCGAGCGATGAGCGATACTCACTGCCGCAGCCCGCAGCCCGCAGCCCGCAGCCCGCAGCCCGCAGCCCGCAGCCCGCAGCCCGCAGCCCGCAGCCCGCAGCCCGCAGCCCGCAGCCCGTCAGCCCACTCGCAGGGCCAGCGTCAACGCCTCGGCGGTCTCGAACCACAGATCCGCCGGCCAGCGACGGAAGTCGTCTTCCTCGTCGATATAGCCATATCCCACCGCTACCGCCGACATGCCGGCGGCCCTGGCGGCCTGCATGTCACGCAGGTGATCGCCGACGTACCAGCAGTCGGCAGTCACCACTCCCAGCCGCCTTGCCGCTTCGAACAGCGGTGCCGGGTCTGGCTTCTTGACCGGTAGGTCATCGGCGCACAGCAGCACACCCGGCGTCAGGCCCAACGCCTCCACTAGCGGGGCGGCATAGGCACGGGGCTTGTTGGTGACGATGCCCCAGGGACGTCTGGCCCCATGCCAGTCGTCGAGCAGACGGTCCAGCGGCGGGAAGACCCGGCTCTCCACGGCCACCGCCTCGCCGTACATAGACAGCAGGAAGCTGCGGGCGTCGTCATGATCGTGATGGTCGCGTTCCAGGCCCAGCGCCAGGGTCACCAGGGCACTGCCACCGTTGGAGACCTGGGCACGAATCGTCGGGTAGGGCAGGGGGGTGAGACCGTGATGGGCGCGCAGGGCGTTGGTGGCTCTGGCCAGGTCTGGGGCGGTATCCACCAGGGTGCCGTCGAGATCGAAGAGCAGCGCCTTGGGTGTCGGCAGTTCGCGACTCACGACGCCTCCCGCCGGCAGTGCATCAGGTAATTGACCGACACGTCGGTCGCGGATAGCCGATAGCGGCGCGTCAGCGGCTGGTAGGTCAGGCCGCTCTGCTCACGCACCTCGAGGCCGGCTTCGCGACACCAGGTGGCGAGCTCCGAGGGGCGGATGAACTTGGCGTAGTCGTGGGTGCCACGAGGCAGCATGCGCAGCAGGTACTCGGCGCCGAGCACGGCCAGGGCGTAGGCCTTGGGGTTACGATTGAGCGTCGAGAAGAATACCTGGCCGCCGGGTTTGACGAGCTGCGCGCAAGCGCGGATCACCGAGGCCGGATCGGGCACGTGCTCGAGCATCTCCAGGCAGGTGACGACATCGAACTCGCCGGGATGGGCCGCGGCCAGCTCCTCGACGCTGATCTGCCGGTAGTCCACGCTGACGCCGCTCTCCTCGGCATGAAGCCTGGCGACCGCCAGCGGTGCCTCGCCCAGATCGATGCCGGTGACGTCCGCGCCGCGATGGGCCATGGCTTCGGCGAGGATGCCTCCACCGCAGCCGACATCGAGCACGCGATGGCCAGCCAGGCCGGAGCGAGCATCGATGAAGTCGAGTCGCAGCGGATTGATCTCGTGCAGCGGCTTGAACTCGCCGTCGGGATCCCACCAGCGATGCGCCAGGGCCTCGAACTTGGCGATCTCCGCTGGATCGACGTTGCCCGCCGGGGACTCGCTTGCCGTCATCTGTGCTCTCCCTAGGTGTCGCCGCCCTGCCACGGTGGCAGCTTGGGTCTGGTTCGGTATCATGCCATTCTACTCGTTCCCGTGGCGCCGGCCCATGCCCGCTCACCGGGAATCAATACGACAGACAGGAACCGCATCATGATTCGCAAGGCCGTCCTTCCCGTCGCCGGTTTCGGCACTCGCTGCCTGCCTGCCTCCAAGGCGATTCCCAAGGAAATGATCACCATCGTCGATCGGCCGGTGATCCAGTATGTGGTGCAGGAAGCCGTTGCCGCCGGTATCCGCGATATCGTGCTGGTGACCCATGGCAGCAAGAGCGCGATCGAGAACCACTTCGACAAGCACTTCGAGCTCGAGGCCAGTCTCGAGGCCAAGGGCAAGCACGAGCTGCTCGAGGAGCTGCGTTCGATCGTCCCCGAGGACGTCAATATCATCAGCGTGCGCCAGTCCGAACCCCTGGGTCTCGGCCATGCGGTCCTCTGCGCCCGGCCGGTGATCGGCGACGACGAACCCTTTGCCGTACTGCTGCCCGACGTGCTGGTCGACGACACCGGCCTCGAACGCAATGACCTGGCCGGCATGATCGAGGCCTATGAGACCACCGGCCATAGCCAACTGATGGTGGAGGAAGTGCCTCACGAGCTGGTCTACAAGTACGGCATCGTCGCCCCCGAGGGCGAGCCCCCGGCCGCCGGCCAGGCCGGCCCGTTGGCCGGGGTGGTCGAGAAACCGGCGGTGGACGACGCACCCTCCGATCTGGCGGTGATCGGTCGCTATGCGCTGCCAGGGCGGATTTTCCCGCTGCTGGCCGAGACGCCGCCAGGCGCCGGCAACGAGATCCAGCTCACCGACGCCATCGAGACTCTGCGCCGTGAGGCTGGCGTCGATGCCTGGCGGATGCGTGGACGGACATATGACTGCGGCCACCAGCTCGGCTATCTGGAGGCGATTCTCGCCTATGGCCGCCGTCATGCCCGCTATGGGCAAGGGTTCCGCGAGCTGCTTGCTCGTTACGCCGGCGAGGAGTGACCGATGCGCGTACTGGTCCATGGCAGTGAGCTGGCCGCGGCCACGGCGGCGGCGGCTCTGGCCTGGGTAGGCCACCGCGTGGTGTGGTGGCCCCATGACAGCGCCGACTGGCCGACGCTTGCCGCGAGTGGTTGGCTGTCCAGCGAGCCGCAGCTGATGGCGCGCCTGGAGGAGGGCCGGGAGCATGGCCATCTGAGAATACTGGGCCCCGAGGAGCGTCCGGATGACGAACGCTTCGAGGTACTGTGGCTGGCCCTGTCGCCGGAGCAGCGGGAAGCCGGGCGGGCCACCGTGGCCGGGCTGTCGTCATTGCTGACAGCGGATGCCGTGCTGGTCAACAACTCGACCTTCCCGGTCGGCGAGACGGATCGCCTGGCCGCCTGCCTGGGAAACGGTCGATTCGCCGTGGCCCTTGCCGATCTGCTCGAGGAAGGGCGGGCCTGGGAAGCCTTCACTCGGCCTTCTCGTTGGCTGCTGGGCTGCGACGAGCGCCATGCTGAGCGACGCGTGCGCGAACTGCTGCGGGCCTTCAACCGCCGCCGCGAGGTCTTCCAGCGCATGCCGCGCCGTGCCGCCGAGCTGAGCAAGCTGGCCATCAATGGCATGCTGGCGACCCGCATCAGCTACATGAACGAGATTGCCGGCCTCGCCGATACGCTCGGCGTCGACGTGGAGCACGTTCGCGAGGGCATGGGCGCCGATACCCGCATCGGCTACGAATACCTCTATCCCGGCTGCGGTTTCGGGGGGCCCAGCTTCTCCCGCGACCTGATGCGGCTGGCCGATGTCCAGTCGGCCAGCGGCCGACATTCGGCGTTGCTCGATCAGGTGCTGGACATCAACGAGCACAAGAAGGAAACGCTGTTCCGCAAGCTATGGGCCCACTACCACGGGCGTCTCGAGGGCCTGACGGTGGCGATCTGGGGGGCAGCCTTCAAGCCGGGCACCGCGCGCATCGATCACGCCCCGGTACTGACCCTGCTGCGAGCCCTGTGGGCCCAGGGCGTTCGTGTTCGATTGCATGATCCCGCTGCGGTGGGGGCGCTGCGCGAGCGCCTCGGCGAGCATCCGCTGCTCGAGCTGTTCGATGACGACCCCGAGGAGGTTCTGAACGGTGCCGATGCGCTGATGCTTGTCACCGAGTGGAAGGCCTACTGGAATCCGGACTGGCCGACGCTGGTCGGGCGCCTGAAGGGCAAGCTGCTGCTGGACGGTCGCAATATCTATGATCCCGACCACGTCGCCGACATGGGGCTGCACTATCGGGGCATAGGGCGCCGCGCCGATCCTTGACGGAAAGTGGCTGCCGCCCTTCGTGGGAGCTCTGCTTGCAGAGCGATCCGCCGCGAAGCAGCAGCAGCCGTATTTACGATGGGATGATGCCCCGAGCTACCGCTTTCGCGATCTGAAGATCGCTCCCACGAAGGGCACCCCCAATCCATGCCGAGTGGTTTCACGCTGATCGGCGATCAATAAAACAAAACGGCCCCGCCTTCTGGCGGGGCCGTTTTGTTCGCGAGTCCGCTGGGGATCAGGCGAAGTTCTGGGCGACGAAGTCCCAGTTCAGCACCTTCCAGACGTTCTCGAGGTACTTCGGACGCGCGTTGCGGTAGTCGATGTAGTAGGCGTGCTCCCACACATCGATGGTCAGCAGCGGAGTCTGGCCGTGGGCGACCGGGGTGTCGGCGTTGCTGGTGTTGACGATGTCGACGCCGCCGTCATCGGTCTTGATCAGCCAGGTCCAGCCGGAGCCGAAGTTGCCTGCGGCCTGGGCGTTGAAGGTTTCCTTGAACTTGTCGAAGGAACCGAACTTGGCGTTGATGGCGTCAGCCAGGGCGCCGGTCGGCTCGCCACCGCCGTTCGGAGACAGGCAGTGCCAGTAGAAAGTGTGATTCCAGACCTGAGCCGCCTGGTTGAACAGGCCACCGGAGGAGGACTTGATGATCTCTTCAAGAGACTTGTTGGCGTCATCGGTACCGTCGGTCAGCTCGTTGAGCTTATTGACGTAGGTCTGGTGGTGCTTGCCGTAGTGATACTCCAGAGTCTCGGCGGAGATGTGCGGTTCCAGGGCGTTCTTCTCGTACGGCAGTGCAGGCAGTTCGAATGCCATTGTCGTTTCTCCTCATTGCTAGTCACGGGTCGGCGACCCATGGTGTGCCAGTGCGCGAGGGATATGCAAGGTCGTCGTCGGCTCGAATCGGCCGTGCCCCGTTCGCTCCCTCGATAAAAAACCGTACACTATCAGTATGCTGTGCCAGTCAGGTCACGGCATCATATCACCCGGCTCGGGGTCCGCCAATTCCGATCGCCGGACTCGGACTTAGGTCGCAGGCCGGCATCAACGCCGGCAAGACGCCGTCACGCACAGAGCAAGGAGACCTCCATGGCAGAGCGCCCGGAAGATAGCCGGCAGCCCCGACCGATCGTTCCGGACCCGGATGCCAGCCTGGCCGGCCATCACCGGTCGCATCCGCCGTCTCGTGCCAGGGTCTGGCCGCTGTGGCTGTTGATACTGCTGCTCACGTCGGCACTGATCGCCCTTGCCGGGGCAGGGTGGCTGGAGCGCCAGCGACTGGAGCAGCGCCTTGCCCGCCTCGATGGCGAGATCTCCAACGTGCATGCCCGCTTCGATGCCTCGGAGGGCCGTGGTGAACTGTTATCGCAGATACAGCGGCGTCTCGGTGAACTTTCGAGCCTGGAAGATGATCTCGATGCCCGCCTAGAGGAGCGCCTCGACGGCTGGCAGTCGCAGCACCTGGAGCCGCTGGCCGATGCCCAGTCCGACCTCGACGCCCGACTGACAACCCTGGCCGAAGACGGACAGGTTCGGGCCGATACCCTGGCGGCGGTGCGTGACTCGATGAATGCCCTCGAGAAGGCGGGGCGCGAGAGCCGAGCCGCACTCGGCGAGCGGCTGGCAGGACTTGAGAGCGCGCAGGATACCGACGCCGAGCGAATCGCCAACCTGACGCAGCGTATCGAACAGCGCCACGAGGCGCTTAGCAATCGACTCGACGAGGCGCGGGAGGACCTGGATAGTCTCGACGATAACGTTGAAGCCCTGGGGGCATCGCGCGATGATGTCGGTGAGCGGGCGGCCTCGTTGGAGGAGCGCCTCACGGACGTACAGTCCGAACTACGGGAATTGCGCCAGGCGCAGCTGGCCACGAGCGCCCGGCTCGAAGCGCTGCGGCAGTGACGGGACGTCAGCCAGGGAAGTGTCGATATCATGGATAAGTGTTTCATCAAGCGCCTCGCTGCCGTCTCTCTGTCGATCGGTCTCGCCAGTCCGGGGATGACCCTGGCCATGGACGCGCGCTTCGAGGGTGTCGAGGGCGATCCCGCCGAGAATCTCGAGGTTTACCTCGATGGCCTGGAGGCCGACCAGTACTCGACGCAGCGGCTCGAAGCGGAAATACGGCGTCTTGCCCGCGAGGCCCTGAAGGTTTATGGCTACTATGCGCCCACGCTGGAGGTGACCTTCGACGACCCCGAGGCTCCCAGTGAGGTGACGCTTCGCGTCGAGCTCGGCGAACCGGTACGTATCGAGCGCCTCCGTTTTCGGCTGGCCGGTGGGGCCGCCGAGGATCCGCCGTTTCGCTCGGCCATCGCCGGCTATCCGCAGCAGGAAGGCGATGTGCTGCATCATGCACCTTTTGACGCCTTGCGCAGCAAGCTTGCCGGCCTGGCCCTGGAACGCGGCTACTTTGACTGGCGCTTCATCGAACGGCGTATGGAAATCCGGCCCTGGGCGCATAGCGCCCGCCTGTCGCTGGCACTCGACAGCGGTCCGCGCCACCGCTTCGGGCCAGTGAGCTTCCGCGGCCAGCACATCGAGACCGAGCGGCTCGAGGCCCTTGCGCCGTTCAGCGAGGGGAAGCCCTACCTGGCCAGTGACATTGCCACCTTCAATCAGCGTCTCGGCCAAACCGAATGGTTCGCGTCGGTCAGCGTACGTCCGCGGCTGGATGCTGGGGTCCGCGAACTCGCTCTGCCGCCGGCGCGCCTGGGGTTCCTCAACGCCCTGGACGTCGAGGGTTTGGCACCGGCCGCACAGCCCGCGCCGCGGCTCAGCGCAGAGGCCCTGGCCTCGGCAGACGACATCCGGGCACCGGCGGTGCCCAAGGTGCCCATCGAGGTGACACTCACGCCGGCCGATCGCCACCAGTTCGAGGTCGGCGTTGGCTTCGCCACCGATGTCGGCCCCCGGGCCCGATTCTCCTGGGATCAGCCTTGGGTCAATCGCTACGGGCACAGCTGGAACCACGATCTCTACATTTCCGGCCCCGAGCAGCAGTTCAGCGGCGTCTACGAGATGCCGCTCGAGGATCCGCTGAGAGATAGCTATGAATTGCAGTACGGCCTGCGCAACAAGGACAGCGACGATACCCGTACCATGGAGGCCAGCGTGGAATTTGGCCGACGCTGGAAGTTCGACAATGGATGGGAACAGTATCTCTACCTGCGCAGTACCTACGAGGACTTCACCCAGGCCGACGAGGACAACGAGGTGCTGCTGCTGTATCCCGGGGTGCGCTGGACGCGGACCCGCGCGCGCAACCCGACGTTCCCCACCTGGGGAGATCGCCAGCAGATCACCCTGCAGTATTCCAGCGAGGCCTGGGGCTCGTCGGCCGAGTTCCTGCGCATGAATGCCGACTCGCAATGGATTCGCAGTCTCGGCGACAACTATCGCTTCGTCGGCCGCGTCGGGGCGGGCAGCGTCGTCACCGACGATTTCGCCGATATCCCTCCGTCGCTGCGCTTCTTCACCGGCGGCGACAACAGCGTGCGCGGCTATTCCTACGAGTCGCTGGCCCCGGAAGACGACGAGGGTCAGTTGACCGGCGGCGAGCAGCGTCTGGTGGCAAGCGTCGAGGCCCAGCGCCGTCTCACCGGCAAATGGTGGCTGGCCAGCTTCGTCGACGTCGGCGACGCCTTCAACGACTGGTGGCCACAGGAACTGAACACCGGCGCCGGCCTGGGGGTGCGCTGGATCTCGCCAGTGGGTCCGATCCGCCTCGATGTCGCCCACCCCTTCGATCATGAGGATGCCTACCGCATCCACTTCGCCATCGGTCCGGAGTTCTGAGTATCGACACCGTGAGCCTACACCGTTCTAGCCGGGCCGTGGCCCGCCCGTGGATCCTGCGAGGGGCATCATCGTGAGAGTGCGTCGCCTGAGTTGGGCAGTCGTCCGCCTGCTGGTCCTGCTGCCCTTATGGTTGCTGGGCCTTGTTCTGCTGCTGCTGGGTCTGGTCCTGTCGCCCTGGGGCACGGGCCTGCTGATCGATCAGGGACAGCGACTCGGCCTGATCGACGCGGAGTCCGTCGAGGGCGCGCCGCTGGATGCCATGAACATCGAAGGGCTGCGCCTCGAGGCCGGGCCTGCGAGCATAGCGATCGCGCATCTCGAACTGGCCTGGGCCGAGGACTGCCTGCTCGATGGGCGGCTGTGCCTGGATCGCCTGGTCGTCGAAGGCGCGCGGATTCGTCTCGCGGAGGGCGAGCAGACACCTGACGACGAAGCCCCCGAGGACAGCACCGGGGCGGCGCCGGGGCCGATCCGCCTGCCGTTCCCGGTGGAGCTGCGCGAGTTGGTGCTGAACGATGTCGAGGTGCGCCTCGCCGACGGCACCCGCCTGGCCTGGGAGCATTTCTCCAGCGGCGCGGAAGCCGCGGACGATACCCTGAACCTGACCCCGACACGCCTCGCCGGGTTGCGTCTGACCCTGCCGATCTCACCGGGCAACCAGCTGGCCCTCAGCGAGTCCGAACGCCCCGAGCCGGTACTCACGGCGGCATCGATCGACGCCGCCGTGGCCGTGCGTTCGCCGCTTCCTGCCAGCGTTGCTCCGTCCGCGGCGGGGGTGCGGGACAAGCCGCTGGACGAGCGTGAGCCGCTGACATTGCCGGACATCACCCTGCCGCTGGCGGTGAACGTCCCTAGCCTGACCCTGGAAGACATCGCTTTGGAAGGGCCCCAGGCCTACGTGATCGACCGGCTCGACCTCAGCGTCACCGCCCGCGACCAGAAGGTGATCGTCCATCCGTTGGCGGTGGCGTCCCGAGAGGCCGATGCCACCCTCGAGGCCGAGGTCACGCTGAGCGGTGACTACCCCCTCGAAGCCCACCTGGGAGCGGACTTCTATCTGCCAGAGCGTCTGCCGGCCCTGGCCGGCCAGCGACTCGAGCTGGCCTTGGCCGGTGACCTGCGTGACCTCAGCGTCTCACTCACCGCCAGCGGCCCCGTGGCAGCCAGTCTTCAGGCGCATCTCGATGCCCTGGACCCGACACTGCCGTTTTCCGCCCGCCTGGAGAGCGATGCGCTGCAATGGCCGCTGCCCGGCGCCACGCCGACCGCCAACAGCGAGACCGACGGCGCCGGAGATGGAGCCGGAGATGGAGCCGAAGAGGGCGTGGCCGAAGCGGCTGAACCATGGAAGGTCGAGGACCTGGCGCTCAACGTCGAAGGGTCGCTGACCGACTATCGGGTCAGCCTGGGGCTGACCGCCCAGGGGCCGTCGCTGCCACGCAGCGGGCTCGAGCTGAGCGGCCAGGGCAACCTGAAACGCTTCGACTGGGCGCCGCTGCGCCTGACCCCACCCAAGGGCACGCTGACCAGCCAAGGGCGTGTCGACTGGTCCGAGGCCCTGTCGGTCTCGGCGCAGTTGAACGTCGATGGCTTCGACCCGGAGCCCTTCGTCGAGGGGCTGGCCGGTCGACTCGACGGCAACCTCGAACTGGCCTTCACCCAGAGCGCCGACGGCTGGCGACTCGGGGTACCGGCACTGGCGGTGGACGGCGAACTCGCCGACCAACCGTTCTCGCTGGAAGGGCAGCTGTCCGGTGACCATGACATGAACTGGGAGGTCGATACCCTGAGCCTGCGCCAGGGCGAGAATCGCCTGCAGGCATCCGGCACGGTAGCCCCCAGCGATCTGAGCCTGGATGCCCGCCTCGACATGCCGCGGCTGGACACCCTCTACCCCGGGCTCGCCGGGGCACTCTCCGGCGATATCGAGGCCGACGGAAGCTTCGAGCAGCCGCAGCTTTCGCTGACCCTCGACGGCGACCGACTGGCCTTTGCCGACAACCGGCTCGCCCGGCTGCGCCTCTCGGGGAATGTCGCCGGGCTCGAGGATCCGGCTCTGGACCTGAGCCTTGAAGCCGGAGAAGTCGCGGCCGCTGGCCAGACCTTCGACACGATCGACCTGGCGCTCGATGGACGTCTCTCCGAGCACCGCCTGACGCTGGCCGTGAGCGGCGATTCCGGCGGGCCACTGGCCTCGCTTGATCTCGCCCTCGAGGGCGCCCTCGACAAGGCCCGTCAGCACTACACTGGCCGACTGACCCCGCTCGAAGCCGACACCGCCTATGGCCGGCTGGCCCTCGACCAGGCGCTGGCCTTCGACGCCGACCTGGGCGCGAGTGCAGTGGAGGTGCAGCCCTTCTGCCTGCGTCGCGAACAGGGCGGTGGCCTGTGTCTGACCGAGGCCCTGTCCGCCTCAGCGGACAGCGGACGAGCCGCGTTAGCCATCCGCGAGTTGCCCATGGACCTGATCAACGATGCCATGCCGCCGGGATGGCGCATCGATGGCGACAGCGAGGGCAACCTGGAGGCCGAATGGTCGCGCGGCGGCAGCGCCTGGCAGGCCACGGCCAACCTCGATAGCCAGGTCGAGGTCGCCGGCGAGGATGCCTATGGGCAGCCCTGGTCGGTTCCCGGTACGGGGCTTGCCCTCGACCTGGAGGCCAGCCAGGCCCGTGCCGATGTCGGCCTGGCACTGACCCTCGGCGATAGCGGCGCGCTTCGCCTGGACCTGGGAATCATCGATCCCATGGGGGCCGGGCAGCTGGATGGCCGGCTGACGGTCGATGAGGTGCGGCTGAGCCCCTATCGTCCGCTGGTCGCCGACCTGGAGACCCTCGAAGGCACGCTCGGCGGTAACGTCGCGATCGGCGGTTCCCGCGACCAGCCTCAGTTGGACGGCCGCATCGAACTCGACGGCCTGCGCGCGGAGGGGCTTGGCCTGCCGCTGTCGGTGGCCGACGGTGCCCTGACGGTGGCCTTGAGCGGTGACCGCGCCGACATCGACGGTTACCTGGCCAGCGAACAGGGAAGACTGGGCATCACCGGCGATGCTCGCTGGCCATCGGCAGACGACTGGCGAGCCTCCCTCGATCTGGAAGGGCGTGACGCGCCGCTCGAGGCCGCACTGCCGGGATTTGGCCGGCTGCGCCTGGCGCCGGACCTGTCGATCCGGGCAACGCCGGACCGGCTGCGTGTCCGCGGCGAGGTCGGGGTGCCCTGGGCCCGGCTAGAGGTGGGCCAGGTGCCGGCCTCGGCGGTGTCGCCAAGCCCGGATGAAGTGATCATCACCCGTGAAGAGGCCGAGGCAGCAGACCGCCGCGCCGCCAACGGCGAGGCGGGCGAATCCACCGCCGAAGCAATGCAGAAGGCCGGCATGGCGTTGGACGTGCGCGTGACCCTGGCGCTTGGCCCGGACATGCGCCTCGCGGCCTATGGCCTGAAGACCAAGCTGGCCGGAGGCCTCGAGGTTCGCCAGTCCAACGGCCCCGTCCAGCTGTTCGGCAACGTCAACCTGGAGGACGGGCGCTTCCGTGCCTTCGGCCAGGACCTGATCATTCGCGAGGGTATCCTCTACTTCAGCGGCCCACCCGGCCAGCCGCTGCTCGATTTCGAGGCCGTGCGCAACCCGGACAACACCGAGGATGGCGTCGTCGCCGGCCTGCGCGTCACCGGCCCGGCGGCCAGCCCCAGCCTGGAGATATTCTCCGAGCCGGCCATGGATGAATCCCGGGCGCTGTCCTACGTGCTGCGCGGTCGCGCCCCGGATGATGGCGGTGGTGCCGACGGTGCACTGACCTCTGCGCTGCTCGGGGTCACCCTGGAGCAAGCAGGCGGTGCCGTGGGCGCCATCGGTGAGGCCTTCGGCGTCCAGGACCTTCGCCTCGATACCGCCGGTAGCGGCGAGGACAGTCAGGTGGTGGTGACCGGGAACCTGACGGACCGGCTGAGCGTCGGTTATGGTGTCGGCGTGTTCTCGCCGATCGCCGAGCTGAGCCTGCGCTACAAGCTATGGCGCAACCTCTACCTGGAGGCCATATCCGGTGCCTCCCAGGCGGTGGACTTGATCTACACCTTCAGCCTGCCGGGCGATCCCCCGGTGCTGAGCCGATAACAGGAGCACTGTCATGCCTGCCTCTTTCCAGACCGCCCCAGAGGGTCGCGATACACCGATATCGATCGATGGACGGCATACGGTCAGCGGTAACGCCATGACGCCTCCCTGGCCGGAGGGGCTGGCAGAGATCGTGCTGGGCCTTGGCTGCTTCTGGGGCGCCGAGCGCCTGTTCTGGCAGCTGCCCGGAGTGCATGTCACGGCCGTGGGCTATGCCGGCGGCGAGACGCCGAATCCGACCTATCGCGAGACCTGTACCGGTCGCACCGGCCATGCTGAAGTGGTGAGAGTGGTCTACGACCCCAAGGTGATCGACCTGGAAACCCTGCTGCGCCACTTCTGGGAGGCCCATGACCCCACCCAGGGCGACCGGCAGGGCAACGACATCGGCCCCCAGTATCGCTCGATCATCCTCACCACCGACGAGGCCCAGCGTGACCTCGCCGAGCGCAGCCGAGCCGCCTACGGCGAGGCACTGGCTCGCGTCGGGCGCGGTCCGATCACCACCGAGATCGTTCCGCTCGAGACCTTCTACTACGCCGAGGACTACCACCAGCAGTACCTCGACAAGAATCCCGGCGGCTACTGCGGCCTCAAGGGCACCGGCGTCAGCTGTCCGATCGGCTGATCGCTCCCCGGGCCTGGCGCTGCGAGGTCGACCAGGACGTCAACTGGTCGGCCACTCGACGCGCCAGCCAGCTGCCGAGGCGCCCATCGCGCCACTCGACGAAGCCCACGTGGCCGCCGTGGCGGGAGGTTTCCAGGCGGATGCCAGGGCCCAGCACGATATCGCCATAGAGCCCTGCCGGCATGAAGGGGTCGTCATCGGCATGCAAGATCAGGGTCGGCAAGAAAATGCCGCCGAGCAGGGGACCGGCCGCGGCGCGTCGATAGTAATCGGCGGCACCGACGAAGCCATGCAGCGGCGCGGTCACCGCCTCGTCGTACTCGCGAAGGGTGGTGAAACCGGCGAGGCGTGCCGGTGTCAGCGTCAGGGGCAGCTCTCCGCTGGCCAGGCGGGATGCCACCTTGGCTTTCAGGGCGTTGAGCAGATGACGCTGGTAGAGGCGGGCGAAGCCGCGCTCCAGAGTGTCGGCACTGGCGGCCAGATTCACGGGCGGTGCGATGGCGATCGCTCCCCCCAGCCCCAGGTCATTCGCTCTATCCTCTGCCACCAGCTTGAGCAGCATGTTGGCACCCAGCGACACCCCACAGGCAAACAGCGCAGCCCGAGGATAGCGGTGCCGTAATCGCGTCAACAGCCAGTGAGCGTCGGCGGTATCGCCGCTGTGATAGGCGCGCGGGCGTCGGTTTGGGCGGCGCCCGCAGCCGCGAAAGTGCATCAGCACGGCACGATGGCCATGTTCGGCGGCGCCGGCCAGCAGCTGCCGGGCATAGGGAGAATCCATCGAGCCCTCCAGGCCATGGAACAGCACGAACAGCGGCGCCGCCGCGTCCTCTGGGCTCGGCACCAACCAGGCCAGTTCGACCACGTCGCCGTCCGGCAGCGGCAACTCTTCCCAGGCCAGCATCGGTTGCGGGCACGGCAGCAGTCGCGGCAGCAGGGTCTGGACGTGGCGGTTGGCCAGACCCGGCGGTGGCCGAAACCGTGCCGCATGACGTCCGGGCGTCATGTGCCGTCCACAGGCGCGGTGGTGAGCCGCAACCATAGGGCGTCCACCGCCGAGTGAGGATTGCCCCGGTGCCGGTAGAGGCGGACCTGCAGCGGCACTTCCCAACGTATCCCCCCGGCAGGCACCAGGCTGCCGGCGCTGAGCGCCGCCTGGACGGTGCGTTTTGGCAGCCAGCCCAGGCCGTAGCCGAGCCCCACCAGCTCACGGATATTGCCGCTCTGGATGCTCTCGTTGAGCACGCTGAAAGTGGGCATCTCGCCGAGGCTCTCGAGATGCGCGCGAATGCTCTGATCGATCAGTCCTCGCGGGTGATAGGCGATCAGCGGCAGGGGGCGCCTCCCGGCGTCCTCGAGCGAAAAGCGCGGACGTCCGTCGGCGTCAGGCTGCGAGACCGGCACCAGACGTTCCTCGCCGAGCGTCACCTCATCGAGCCCTTCGGTGTCGAAGCTCAGCGAACAGGGCCCGGCAGGCCAGTAGCAGAGTGCCAGGTCGCACTCATTGCGCCTCAGCGCCTGGAAGTAGTCATCGACCAGCCAGCCGGTGGCGCGCAGGTAGGGCACCACCGGCGGCGCCGATGCGAAGCCGGCCAGCCATTCCGGCAGGAAATTGGCCAGCAGGCTCTGGGGGGCGGCCAGGCGAATGCGGCCCGCGTCGGTCTGGGCCAGCTGCCCCAGCCGCTCTCGGGTGGTGGCGACACGTCGGGTCACGTCCTGGCACAGGGCCAGGAACTCCTCACCGGCCGGTGTCAGCGATAGTGGCAGGGTCTGGCGATTGATCAAGGTCGTGCCCATCTCCTCTTCGAGCAGCTTGATGCGCCGCGAGAAGGTCGGCTGGGTCACATTCTGGGCCTCCGCCGCCCGGGAGAAATGGCGCGTCCGCGCCAGGGCGATGAAGTCTTCCAGCCAGCGTAGTTCCATAGTGTTCCTTGTGCCGGATCGCCGGGGCCGAGGAGTCTACTCAGGTTAGTCGCCGTCGACCAGACGGTCAGGTCAGCGCACCACTGCCGCTGCGCGGCGGATCGCCGATGCGTCGGACCGGATCTGAAGATCACTCCCACGAACCCGACGAAAGCGCCTAGATCCGGCCTTCTTCCACTCCATGACAGGCCACCTGCCCGCCTTCATCGGTGGCGATCAGCGCCGGCACCTCGTCGCGACAGCGCGCATTGGCGTGAGGGCAGCGGCCATGAAAGACGCAGCCCGAAGGAAGCTTGACCGGCGTGGGCACCTCGCCTTCCAGGCGAATATGCTGAGGACGGTCGTCCTCGAGCCGGGGGATCGCCGACATCAGCGCCTGGGTGTAGGGGTGGCGGGGCGTATCGAACAGCGTCGCCGTGGGCGCAACCTCGCAGACCCTGCCCAGGTACATCACCGCCACACGAGTGCCGAAATGCTCGACCACCGCCAGGTCGTGGGTGATGAACAGGTAGGTCAGGTTACGCTGCTGCTGGGCTTCCATCAGCAGGTTGAGTACCTGCGCCTGGATCGAAACGTCCAGCGCCGAGATCGGCTCGTCGGCGACGATGAACTCCGGGTCCACCGCCAGGGCGCGGGCAATGGCGATACGCTGCCGCTGGCCGCCGGAGAACTCGTGGCCGTAGCGCCCACCCCAGTCCGGGGCGATCCCCACCGAGGACATCACATCGGCGACCTTGTCCTTGACCTTCGCCGGCGACCAGTCGGGATGGTGCAGCCGGATCGGCTCTTCCAGGGTCTGCTGGATGGTCATCCGCGGGTTCAGCGACGCATAGGGATTCTGGAAGATCATCTGCATGCGCCGGCGGAAGGGCAACAGCTCCTTGGTGGAGCGGTCATCGATGCGTTCACCGTCGTAGTGGATCTCGCCGGCGCTGGGGTGGATCAGCCCCATCACGGTACGCGCCACCGTGGACTTGCCGCAGCCGGACTCGCCGACCACGCACAGCGCCTCGCCGCGCTGGATATCCAGGTCGACGCCGTTGATGGCGTGCACGTGCTTCTGCTCGCGTACCAGCTTGCCGCCCTTGAACTTGAGCTGCTCCAGGAAGTCGCCGGAGAGCGAGAAGCGCTTCTCCAGGCCGCGCATCGACAGCAGCGGGGCGGTCGCTTCCGGCGCCGCGGCACCTGCGCCCATCGAGGCGTCAGATGCGGCAGTGGAGGAGCCCGAGGATGAGCCGGGGGTGGAAAGAGAGGCGGTGGTCATCAGTCTTGCTCCTCGGCCGGAATGCGTTCGCGTTCGATCATCTCGGCGACCATGTGGCAGGCCGCCTGGCAGTTGCCGGAGGTGACGAAGCCGGGCACCTCGTCGACACAGGCCTGGCGGCGCGAGCCGTCGGGCCGGGTCACGAAGCCGCAGCGCGGATGGAAGGCGCAGCCGCTCGGCAGGTGTGAGAGCGACGGCATGCTGCCCGGTATCTGGTTGAGACGCTCGCCGGGCGTGGCCATCTGAGGCAGGGCGTTGATCAGCCCCTGGGTGTAGGGATGCTGGGGATCGTTGATGATCTCCCGGGTCGGTCCCTGCTCGATGACCCTTCCCGCGTACATCACCAGCATGCGCTGGGTGACCTGGCTGACCACGCCCAGGTCGTGGGTGATCAGCACCAGGCCGACGTTGTGTTCCTCGCACAGCTCCAGCAGCAGCGCCATGATCTCGGCCTGGATGGTCACGTCGAGCGCGGTGGTGGGTTCGTCGGCGATGATGATGTCAGGGTCGAGCAGCAGTGCGATGGCGATGATCACCCGCTGTCGCATGCCGCCGGACAGCTCGTGGGGATACTGGTCCAGGCGCGCCTCGGGTGAGGGGATCTGCACCTGCTCGAGCTTGCGCAACGAGATCGCCCGAGCATTGCGGGTCGAGATCCGCCGGTGGGCCTTGAGGCATTCCACCATCTGCTCGCCGATGGTCAGCACCGGATTGAGCGTCATCATCGGGTCCTGGAAGATCATCGAGATGCGATGACCGCGGATACGGCGCAGGGCACGGTCGCTCAGTCCGATCAGTTCCTGGCCGTCGAAACGGATGCTGCCGCCGGCGATGTAGCCTGGCTTGGCGATCAGGTTGAGCAGGCTGAAGGCGGCTACCGACTTGCCGGCGCCGGACTCGCCGACGATGCCCAGGCGCTCGCCGCGGTCCAGGCTGAAGCACACGTCGCGCAGGGCCTGGACGTCTCCCCGGCGCAGCGCGAAGCGCACGTCGAGATGATTGACTTCGAGAAGTGACATGGGAACTCCTTGGCCTCAGCCCTTGTACAGGCGTGGGTTGAGGACGTCGCGCAGCCAGTCGCCGAGCAGGTTGATCACCAGCACCAGCACCACCAGCACCAGGCCCGGAATCAGCGTGATCCACCAGGAGCCGGACTGGATGTAGTCGAAGCCGGACTTGATCAACGAGCCAAGCGACGGCTGGGTCTCGGGCATGCCGAGACCGAGGAACGACAGCGCCGCCTCTGAAATGATGGCGTTGGCCACCTGCACGGTGGAGATGACGAAGATCGGCGACAGGGTGTTGGGCAGGATGTGACGGAACATGATGCGCCGGCTGCGTAGACCCATCACCCGGGCCGCGTCGACGTATTCCTTGCCCTTCTCGGCCAGCACCGAGGCACGCACGGTACGCGCATACTGCGGCCACTCGGCCAGGCCAATGATCAGCACCAGCAGCGGCACGGCGTAGGCGCTGAAGGTGGCGCCGCCGAAGATCGCCTTGAACAGTGCGCCGACCACGATCGCCACCATCAGGGTGGAGAACGACAGCTGGATATCGGCCAGGCGCATCAGGAAGGCGTCGACGCGACCGCCCAGATAACCGGCCAGCAGACCGAAGCACACCCCTAGGGCGGCCTGCATGGCCACCGCGCCGAAGCCGATGATCAGCGAGACCCGCAGGCCGTAGAGGATGGTCGACAGCAGGTCGCGGCCCTGGGCGTCGGTGCCCATCACGTAGGCCGGGTCGCTGCCGTCGACCCAGAAGGGCGGCAGCTCCGAGGCCAGGATATCGATCTGCGCCAGGTCGTAAGGGTTCATTGGCGCAAGCCAGGGTGCCAGCACGGCGCACGCCACCATGACGATGAACACCGCAAGGCTGAGCTGGGCGATCAGGTCGCGCTTGAAGCTGTAGAGCAGGTAGGAGTCGCGGAAGCGCTCCCAGCGGCTCGCCGTGGACGAGCTCGCAACAGAGGAGGTCTCGGTGGTCATGCGGGCTTTCCTGTCAGCTTGACGGTGGGGTTGACCAGGCCGTAGATCAGATCGACCAGGGTGTTGGTGATCACGAAGATCAGCCCCACGATCATCAGGTAGGTGACGATCAGCGGAATGTCGGAGCGTTCGATGGCGTCGAGGAACATCAGTCCCATGCCGGGCCACTGGAACACCGTCTCGGTGAGGATGGTGTAGGCCACCAGGGTGCCGATCTGCACCCCGCCGACGGTGATCACCGGCAGCATGGTGTTCTTCAGCGCATGCAGGAAGTAGATCCGGCGCGGCGAGATGCCCTTGGCGCGGGCGAACTTGACGTACTCGGACTGCAGCACCTCGAGCATCTCGGCGCGGATCAAGCGGATGAACAGCGGCAGCATGATCGAGGCCAGCGAGATCGCTGGCAGTACCAGGTAGGTCAGTCCCTCCAGCGAGGCGAAGTTGGTCTCCCAGGTGCCGAATACCGGGACCGGGTCGCCGCGACCGTACGCCGGCATGCCGCCCTCGGTGCTGAGCAGGTCATTGAGCCAGGCCCCCCAGCCGGTGTCGGCGGGGAAGGGTGACCATGAAACGCCAATGGCGAACAGCTGGATCAGCACGATGGCGGTGAGGAACACCGGAATCGATATGCCGATGATCGACACGCCCATGAAGAACCGCGACAGCCAGGCACGCGGCTTGATGGCGCTGTAGACCCCGATCGGGATCGACAGGGCGATGATCAGAAAGGTCGAGGCAGCCACCAGCTCCAGGGTGGCCGGCAGGTGGCGCAGGATGACGTCGGTGGTCGGCTCGTTGAAGACGTAGGAATAGCCGAAGTCGAACTGCGCCGCATTGGCGGCGAAGCGCAAGTACTGCACCGCGAAGGGGTCGTTGAGACCGAGCTCCTCGCGCAGTGCGGCGCGCTCGCTCTCCGGCACTGACTGGCCGACCATCTGCTGGATGGGGTCGCCCAGGTTGTCCTGGATGGCGAAGGCGATCACGCTGATGACGAACATCACCAGCAGCGCATGGAAGAGGCGCTTGATCAGAAAGGCGATCATGAGTGGCGTCCCGTAGGTAATACGGGGTGGCGCGCTCGTCCCGAGCGCACCACCGGGTCAGGATGGGGAAAGGCCTCGCCGACGATCCGCCGGCGAGGGATGACTCACTCTTCCTCGACGACCAGGTCCCCGAGGTAGGGGAAGTTCATCACGTTGACGACCGGTTCGATGTCGACGTTGGTGGCGGACGCCCAGGCCAGGTCCTGCCAGTGCAGCGGGATGAAGGCGGCCTCGTCATAGAGGGTCTGCTCGACCTGCTGCAGCATCTCGGCGCGGGCCTCGAGGTCGACTTCCAGGTTGGCCTCGGCCACCAAGGCGTCGAGCTCCGGATTGCAGTAGTTGCCGGCATTGTACTGTCCGGCGCCGGTGTCGGCGTCCGGACAGGCGGTGAGGTATTCGTGCAGGTTGGCCGAGTCCTCGGTGTCGGCATGCCAGCCGATCATCATCATGTCGGCCACGCGATCGTCGTACTCGCCCCAGTACTGGGCCTTGGGCAGGGTCTTGAGGTCCACCGTGACGTTGATGCGCGCCAGCATGGCGGCCACCGCCTGGGCGATCTTGGCGTCGTTCACGTAGCGGTTGTTGGGCGCCATCATGGTGATCTCGAAGCCATCCTCGTAGCCGGCCTCGGCCATCAATTCCTTGGCGCGCTCGACGTCGTAGCGCGGCTCAAGACCATCTACGTGGCCCGCATAACCCTCCGGTGACATCTGAGCGGCCGGAGTGGCGAAACCCTTCATCAGCCGGTCGGCGATGCCTTCCTGGTTGATGGCGTAGGCAAAGGCCTGACGCACCCGCGGGTCCTGGAAGGCCTCGACGCGCTCCTGGTTCATGTGGAACAGGATGATCCGGGTGCCGGACATGGTAACCAGCTGGGTGCCGTCGTCGTTGCGGATGCGCTCCAGGTCGTTGGGCGGCACCGGAGCGATGAAGTCGACATCGCCGGAGAGCAGGGCGGCCACGCGGGTGGCGTTCTCGCTGATCGGCGTCATCACGATCTCGTCGACGTTACCCGGGGAGTCCTCGTCCCAGTATTCGTCGTTGCGCTCGAAGACGACACGCACGCCCTGCTGGCGTTCGGTGACCTCGAAGGGACCGGTGCCGGACAGGTGGCGTGAAGCGTAGGAGTTGCCGTTCTTGACGATCTCGTCCTTGGGGTCGCCGTCGGCATCCTCGCCGCTGTAGAACTGGCTGTCCATCGGGAAGATGTAGGTGGCCAGGTTGAGCAGCAGCGGATAGGGCTTCTCGGTGGTGAACTCCACGGTGTGCTCGTCGACCGCAGTGACCGAGGCGATGGGCGCGAAGATCGCCTTGAAGTCGGGACTCCGCTTCAGGCGCTCCACGGTCCACACTACGTCCTCGGCGGTGAAGGCGTTGCCGCTGTGGAATTCGACGCCCTGGCGCAGCGTCATGCGCAGGGTGGTGTCGTCGACCTGCTCCCAGTCGGTGGCTAGACGCGGAGCGAACTCGAGGTCCTTGTTCCAGCGCACCAGCGGATCGAAGGTCATGTGGGAGAGCTGCAGGATGCCGCCGGAGAGCTGCTCGTGGATATCGAGCGAGACCGGGTCGGCGTCGTAGGCCATGCTGAGGGAGGTTTCGGCCTGGGCCGCCGGGACGATGGCAGCCGCGGTCATGGCGGCGCCGACGGCGCTGGCCAGTAGGGTCTTCTTGATTGTCATGTGTCGTTCCATGCCGGATGGATTGTTATGTGTTTCGCCTCACGGTAGGCGAACGACCGTTTGTTCCGGTCCGACCCTCAACATAGAGAGTTCCGCGGCAGGAAGACAATCGAAATAATGACAGACCTTATACGCCCGGCGAATGAGGACTCGCCGGGCGGCGAGAGATCAGTCCTCGCTGGAGGGCGTCACGCGGTCGATCCGATACAGGGTGGAGACCTGGTCGAGGCCGGTCACGCTGCAGTCCAGATCGGTGACTCGACCGTCGCTCAGGCCGTAGACCCAACCGTGAACGGCGAGCGGCTGGCCGCGCTGCCAGGCGCGCTGGATGATCTTGGTGCGGCACAGGTTGTTGACCTGGGCCTGGACGTTGAGCTCGCACATGCGATCGACCTGCTCTTCCAGCGGCAGGTGCTCGAGGTCGGGGCGGTGCAGGCTGTAGAGCTCGCGAACCGAGTGCAGCCAGTAGTCGACGATGCCGCACTCGCCACCGGTCACCGCGGCCTTCACGCCGCCGCAGCCGTAGTGGCCGACGATCATGATGTGCTTGACCTTGAGCACGTCCACGGCGAACTGCACCACCGACAGGGCGTTCATGTCGTTGTGATGGAGCAGGTTCGCCACGTTGCGGTGCACGAACACCTCGCCCGGCGGCAGATCGATGATCTGGTTGGCCGGCACCCGAGAGTCGGAGCAGCCGATCCACAGGTAGTCGGGGTTCTGCTGCTGGGACAGCCGGGCGAAGAACTCGGGGTCCTGCTGGCTGACGCCTTCCGCCCATTCGCGGTTGCGCTCGAGCAGCTGCTTCATTTCGTTTTTCATGGGGAGGAGTCTCTTATGATCAGGATCACTGACGAGTCACATTTTTTATTACCTGCATAGCCATGGTCAATGGCCCGGGCCTCCCGGGGGCTGCCCACGGCTGGTATGATCCACGCGACTTGAAGACGATCCGACCATCGGGAGATCACTGTGTCCAAGTACGATTACGACCTCTTCGTCATCGGAGCTGGTTCCGGCGGAGTGCGTGCCGCCCGCACTGCCGCGGCGACAGGGGCGCGCGTTGCCGTGGCCGAGGACCGCTACCTCGGCGGCACCTGCGTGAACGTCGGCTGCGTGCCCAAGAAGCTGTACTCCTATGCCGCCCACTTCCACGACAGCTTCGAGGATGCCGGCGGCTTCGGCTGGAGCCTGCCCGCGGCGCCGGAATTCGACTGGGCAACCCTGCGTGACAACAAGATCGGCGAGATCAAGCGCCTGAACGGCATCTACGGCCGGCTGCTGGATAACGCCGGGGTGCGTTTGATCAATGGCCGTGCCAAGGTGCTCGACGCCCATCACGTCAGCGTTGCCGACGAGACAGTCAGCGCCGAGAAGATCCTGGTCGCCGTGGGTGGCTGGCCCTGGGTGCCCGACTTCCCGGGCAAGGAACTGACCCTGGACTCCAACCGGGTCTTCGACCTCGACAGCTTCCCCGAGCGTTTCCTGGTGCTGGGTGGCGGCTACATCGCGGTGGAGTTCGCCAGCATCTTCAACGGCCTGGGCAGCGACACCCACCTGATCTACCGCGGTGAAATGTTCCTGCGCGGCTTCGATCGCGAAGTGCGCGAGTTCACCCGCGACGAGATGGCCAAGAAGGGCGTCAACCTGCACTTCGACACCAACGTCGAGGCCATCGAAAAGGTCGAAGGGGGCCTCAAGGTGACCCTGACCAGCGGTGAGAGCCTCGAGGTCGACGCGGTGCTGGCCGCCACCGGGCGCCGTCCGCACCTGGAAGGGCTGGGTCTGGACCAGTTCGACATCGCCACCCATGACGACGGTACGCTCGCCGTCAACGAGCGCTTCGAGACGTCAGTGCCCTCGATCCTGGCGCTGGGCGATGTGACCGGTGGCCCCGAGCTGACCCCGGTGGCGCTGGAGGAGGCCATGAAGTTGGTCGAGCACCACTTCGGCGATACCACCCCCGAGCCGCTGGACTACGAGCGCATTGCCACGGCGGTGTTCTGTCACCCCAACATCGGCACCGTGGGGCTCTCCGAGGAGGCAGCCCGCGAGCGCTTCGAGGCCATTCGTGTCTACAGCGCCGACTTCCGGCCCATGAAGCACACCCTGTCCGGCAGCGACGAACGCTGCCTGATGAAGCTGATCGTCGATGACGAGAGCGACGTGGTGGTCGGGGCCCATATGGTCGGCGAGGAGGCCGGCGAGGTCATCCAGGGCATCGCCATCGCCGTGCGCGCCGGGCTGACCAAGGCCCAGTTCGACCAGACGGTGGGCATCCATCCGACCGGTGCCGAAGAATTCGTGACCATGCGTACGCCAAGCCGTCGTTAGACGGCCGGCAGCGACATCTCGTCGTCACGTTTTCGCCACACGAACGGGCCACCCTGAATGGGGTGGCCCGTTTGCGTTGGCGACGACAGCCCCCTCAGCTCAGAGACCGACTACGCTGAGAAAAAAGCCCGCACCACCGACGCTTTTGCCTATACTATAATTTCGCATTATGGTTTTAGCGCAGCAGGATAATCTGCTTTTTGAAAAGCAGGTAAGCGGCTGTTATGATGCTTCCCAAATTCGCTACAGCGAACATGACAATGAACGCAACCACAGAGCCCTTCATTCCCTCCGCCGACCTCGCCCGGCCCAGCGTGGCCGATGCCGTTGTCGGCCATCAGGCCACCCCGCTGTTCATCCGCAAGCCCAACCCCGACGATGGATGGGGCATCTACGAGCTGGTCAAGTCCTGCCCGCCGCTGGACGTCAATTCCGCCTACGCCTACCTCCTGCTGGCGACCCAGTTCCGTGACAGCTGCGCCGTGGCCACCAACGAGGAGGGCGAGATCGTCGGTTTCGTCTCCGGCTACGTGAAGAGCAATGCGCCCGACACCTACTTCCTGTGGCAGGTCGCCGTGGGCGAGAAGGCCCGTGGAACCGGCCTGGCGCGTCGTCTGGTGGAAGCCGTGATGACGCGTCCGGAGCTGGCCGACGTGCACCACCTCGAGACCACCATCACCCCGGACAACCAAGCGTCCTGGGGGCTGTTCCGCCGTCTCGCCGACCGCTGGCAGGCGCCGCTGAACAGTCGCGAATATTTCTCCACCGACCAGCTCGGCGGCGAGCACGACCCTGAAAACCTCGTGCGCATCGGCCCCTTCCAGACCGCCGACATCTGAGTGCCACATCGAATATCTCGCCGGCCCCTCGCGGGCCGGTTCAGTACCCTTACGTTCCCGCTTTCATCCGACAGGAGGTCGCAATGCAGACCCAGACCCTCGAACGCATGGAGTCCGACGTCCGGACCTATTCTCGCTCCTTCCCGGTCGTCTTCACCAAGGCGCAGAATGCTCGCCTGACCGACGAGACCGGCCGCGAGTACATCGACTTCCTGGCTGGGGCCGGCACCCTGAACTACGGCCACAACAACCCGCACATCAAGCAGGCGCTGGTCGATTACCTGGCCACGGACGGCATCGTTCACGGCCTGGACTTCTGGACCGCCGCCAAGCGCGACTACCTGGAGACCCTGGAAGAGGTGATCTTCAAACCGCGCGGCCTGGACTACAAGGTGCACTTCCCGGGGCCGACCGGCACCAACGCCGTCGAGGCCGCCATTCGCCTGGCTCGCGTCGCCAAGGGTCGTCACAATATCGTCAGCTTCACCAATGGTTTCCACGGCGTGACCATGGGGGCGCTGGCCACCACCGGTAACCGCAAGTTCCGCGAAGCCACCGGTGGCGTACCGACCGTGGGAGCGTCTTTCCTGCCGTTCGACGGTTACATGGGCGAGGCCACCGACACCCTGGATTACTTCGAGAAGCTGCTCGGCGACAAGTCCGGCGGCCTGGACGTGCCGGCCGCGGTGATCGTGGAGACGGTGCAGGGGGAGGGCGGCATCAACGTTGCCGGCCTGGAGTGGCTCAAGCGCCTGGAAGGCATCTGCCGCGCCAACGACATCCTGCTGATCATCGACGACATCCAGGCCGGCTGCGGCCGTACCGGCAAGTTCTTCAGCTTCGAGCACGCCGGCGTGACACCGGACATCGTGACCAACTCGAAGTCGCTGTCTGGTTTCGGCCTGCCGTTCGCCCACGTGCTGATGCGCCCGGAACTCGACAAGTGGAAGCCAGGGCAGTACAACGGGACGTTCCGGGGCTTCAACCTGGCCTTTGCCACTGCCGCGGCGGCTCTGCGCAAGTACTGGAGCGATGACACCTTCGAGCGTGACGTTCAGCGCAAGGCCCGCATCGTCGAGGAGCGGTTCCAGAAGATCGCTACCTGGCTCGGTGAAGAGAAGGGTATCGAGGCTTCCGAGCGAGGCCGCGGCCTGATGCGTGGCATCGACGTGGGTAGCGGCGATATCGCCGACAAGATCACTGCCAAGGCCTTCGAGAACGGCCTGATCATCGAGACCAGCGGCCAGGACGGCGAAGTGGTCAAGTGCCTATGCCCGCTGACCATTCCCGATGAGGACCTGATCGAGGGGCTGGATATCCTCGAGGCCAGCGCCAAACAGGCCCTCTGAGCCGGAGCCTTCGCATCATGACCGCAGGCGCCTTCGCGGCTCGCCTGTGGTCATCGTGCCGACCGGTGAGACCGGGCGGCTTTCAAACAGACAGGATATGGAGAACGCCATGATCGTTCGCAATCTCGAGGAAGCACGCAAGACCGACCGCCTGGTCACCGCCGAAAACGGCAACTGGGACAGCACTCGCTTGTCGCTCGCCGAGGACGGTGGCAACTGCTCCTTCCATATCACCCGTATCTTCGAGGGCACCGAGACCCACATCCACTACAAGCATCACTTCGAGGCGGTTTACTGCATCGAGGGTGAAGGCGAGGTCGAGACCCTGGCCGACGGCAAGATCTGGCCGATCAAGCCGGGCGATATCTACATCCTCGATCAGCACGACGACCATCTGCTGCGGGCCAGCAAGACCATGCACCTGGCGTGCGTGTTCACCCCCGGCCTGACCGGCAAGGAAGTGCACCGCGAGGACGGCTCCTACGCGCCCGCCGACGAAGAAGCCGACGACAGCAAGCCGCTGTAAGGCTTCCGGCGTGACACGCCTCGGCCCCGGTTCCCGCCATGGGAATCGGGGCCATCTTGTTGTGGGTGGCCAATAGCGGGATGACGGGATCGTGCCCGGAGAATGCCGCTTTATTCATTGCGATCGCGCTGGAAAAGGTGGAAAAACAATCCCTGCCTGCAGAACAAGTTTGAGTCTCGTCGTCAGACGAGGCGGCAGGGTCCAGACGTCAGTGCGAGGAATCACGCTCGAAAGCGATCGTGATCTCGGCCAGGGTCAGGCCGAACTTACGCATGGCCGTGCGATTGATCAGCTTTCCATCTGGCTGCAGGTACATCCAGTCATCCATGCTGAAGGTGATGTCGCGGCCGTCGACCGTCACCTCGAGCGGGTAGCTCATGTGAAAGGCGTGACCGGCCTGACGCGCCGACACCGGCCCCTCGACGTCGCTGGCATGTCCCTCCCAGCGACCGTCGCCGAGCCGCTCGAAGGTCCAGACGCGGCGGTCGGTTTCGCCGTCGGCATAGGTGAACCGCTCGTCCAGGGTCAGGGTGTCGCCGTCGACGCGGCCCTCGATGTTGACGGTGAAGCGTCGCTGCACCTCGCCGCTGTAGTCCTGGACCATGCCCCAGGCTTTCGTCTGGCCTTCGAAGTACTCGGCGATATCGAGCCGCGGCGTGGTACCGGCATACTGTTCGACATCGACGCCGGCACAGCCCGACAGCAACAGAAGGGGGAGCCAGTAAGCGGCGAGACGCATTTTTCTATACATGAACAGATTCCTTGTAGACATTTAGTATAGAAAATATAGGGCGCATCACGCCGAAATGCCATTCGAGCGGTTCCGGCCACGTACCCAATCAGATATTCGCATAATATATATTATGTTAAATTGGTATTGTGAAGAACTCGTGCAAGGCTTGATGGCATGGGCTGCCGCTCCCCGTCCATCGTGGACAGGTCGTGTCCCGCTCCTTATCATCTTTGCGGCCATTCGCGTGGCCTAAGCCGTTCCACTCGCCCCAGCCAAGGATGTCCTCGACATGCCGATTCGCCCCTCGCTGATTCTGCCGCTCGCCGTCCTGCTGTCGCTCGGAGGCTGTGGCCTGGTGCCCATGCACCGCGAGGAGCCGCCCGAGCCGCTGACGCCACAGGCCTTCGAGTCACGCATCGATCGTCTCGAGACGCAGCTAGCGGCCCGCTGCGATGTCCGAGATCAGGCACTGATGCACCAGCGTGACGAACAGCTCGCCCTGCGTGCCGACGTGCGCGAGGTCGGCCACCTGCTGCGTGAGGTTCGACGCGATCTCTCCGGCCTGCGGCACGAAGCACCACAGGACCCCGTGACCCGCGAGTGTCCTGCCGCGGACGAACGGCTCGACAACAAGACCCTGTTGGGCCGCAACGAGTGGATCGGCCTGCCCAAGGTCGGCACCTTTCTGGAGGCGCGCGTGGATTCAGGCGCCAACACGTCCTCGCTGTCGGCGACTGAGATCACCTCGTTCGAACGCGACGGCGAAGATTGGGTGCGCTTCAAGTTAGGCCTCAACGACGAGGATGCCGTGGTCGAGGCCGTGCGTGACGACTGGATCGAGGCGCCGGTGGAACGCCGGGTCAAGGTCGTCCAGGCCGCCGGCGAGGAATCGCGCCCAGTGATCCGCCTGCTGATGACGCTGGGGCCGCTTCGCGAGGCCGTGGAATTCACCCTCAACGACCGCACGCATCTCGACTATCCCGTGCTGCTCGGGCGCCGCTTCCTCATGGATATCGCCATCGTCGACGTCGCGCGCCGGCACGTGTATGACCGCCCCGAATATCCCTCTTCGTCGGCAGCGGAGGCCGACGCCGCTCCCGAAACACAAGATGACGCGCCGGCCCCCTGAGTGGTGAGTCACGCCCCGCATCCAAGGAAGCCGACATGACCCGACTACCCTTCTATCTCATCGTCGCCCTGCTGCTGGTCGCCGGCATCGCCATGAGCGTGCATCGTCACGTCCAGTTCGAGGTCCCCTGGACGCCGGGCGAGCAGCGCCAGGTGTGGGAGATCGAGGCGCAGGTGAATTTCCTCGCCGATGGCGGTCCCGCCAAGGTGGAAATGGCCTTGCCTTCCACCCAGCGCGGCTTTCGGGTGCTCACCGAACATACCGCTTCACCCGGCTATGGGCTGAACTACCTGGAAGAAAACGGTGCCCGGCGTGCTCTGTGGTCGGTACGTGACGCCCAGGGCAACCAGCAGCTCTATTACAGCGCTCAGATCCTGGTCGCGCCACAGGCCCGGTCCAACGACGTCCCCGCCCCGACGCCGGATCCCAACGTGGTCTGGGAGCCGCCTTACGATACCGCCGCCCAGGAAGTCATCGATTATGCTTGGTCGCGCAGCGCCGACCCCTTCACCTTCGCCCGCCAGCTGATCCACGGCTTCAGTGACGAGCGCCAAGGCGAGAATGCCCGTCTGTTACTGACCCAGTTCGATCGTGGCCCGTTGCTGCTGCGCCTGCTCGACCAGGCGGGAGTGCCGGCCCGCGAGGTCAGCGGACTGCTGCTGGAAAATGGCAGACGTCGCCAGACCCTCACCTCGTGGATCCAGGTTTACGATGGTGATCACAGCGCCCTGTTCGATCCGGCCACCGGCGAGCAAGGGCATCCGGACAACCTGCTGCTGTGGGAAAATGCCGGTCGCTCGGTGCTCGAGGTCCAGGGCGGTACCAACTCGCGGGTCAGCTTCTCGATGATCTCGCGAAGCCAGCCGGCCGCCGCCGCGGTGCGCAGCCAGCTGGCCGAGGATGCCGGCACCCTGCTCAACTTCTCCATCCATAGCCTGCCGCTCGAAGAGCAGGCGCTGTTCCAGACCATCCTGCTGATTCCCATCGGCGCCCTGGTCGTAGTGCTGCTGCGAGTGCTGATCGGCATCAAGACGTCAGGCACCTTCATGCCGGTGCTGATCGCCCTGGCTTTCATACAGACCACCTTGCTTACCGGCCTTGTCGGTTTCCTGCTGGTGGTCGCCGTGGGGCTGGTGATTCGTAACTACCTGTCCTACTTGAATCTATTGCTAGTGGCGAGAGTAACGGCGGTCATCATCACGGTGATCGCCATCATTTCGCTGTTCTCCGTGCTATCGTACCGACTCGGCCTCAACGCTGGACTGCAAATCACCTTCTTCCCGATGATCATCCTGTCGTGGACCATCGAGCGCATGTCGATTCTGTGGGAAGAGGAAGGCCCCAAGGAAGTGCTGATACAGGGCGGGGGCAGCTTGCTCACCGCAGTGCTTGCCTACCTGGCCATGAACAACCCGTGGATACGGCACATCACCTTCAACTTCCTCGGCGTCCAGCTGATTTTGATGGCGCTGATCCTGATGCTCGGCAACTACACCGGTTACCGACTGCTCGAGCTGCGCCGCTTCAAGCCAGTCACGGAGGACTGATCGCATGTGGACCTCCCCGGCACGGCTACGCGCCAAGGGCATCATCGGCATGAATCGGCGTAATATTCGCTATATCGGCCGCTACAATGACCGACGGCTGTACCCGCTCGTCGACGACAAGCTCAAGACCAAGCTGCTCGCCCAGCAGCATGCGATTACCACGCCGGCGCTGATCGGCACCGTGACCACTCAGTTCGGCGTCAAGCACATCCATGAGATGCTGGCCGCCCACGCCGGCTTCGTGATCAAGCCGGCCAAGGGCAGCGGCGGCAAGGGCATCCTGGTGATCGACCGTCGCGACGGCGCCCACTTCGTCAAACCCAGCGGTGCGCACCTAAGCCTCGAGGATGTCGAGCGTCACGTTTCCAACATTCTGTCCGGACTCTACTCCCTGGGCGGCTCGCCGGACGTGGCGCTGATCGAGGCACTGATCGATTTCGATGAAACCTTCGCCGAGTACAGCTACGAAGGGGTACCGGACATCAGGGTCATCGTCTTCAAGGGCTATCCGGTGATGGCCATGATGAGGCTGTCGACCGCCGCCTCCGACGGCAAGGCCAACCTGCACCAGGGCGCCGTGGGCGTGGGCATCGACATCGCCAGCGGTACGGCGATCCGCGGGGTGCAGTTCGATCGCGCCCGTCACGATCACCCGGATACTGGACACGAGCTGGCCAGCCTGCAGATCCCCGGCTGGAAGACGCTGCTCGAGCTGGCGGCGAGCTGCTACGAGATGACGGCGCTGGGCTATCTTGGCACCGACATGGTGCTGGACCGCCAGTATGGTCCCATGCTGCTGGAGCTCAACGCTCGCCCCGGCCTGGCCATCCAGATGGCCAACGGCGAAGGACTCCGCCCCAGGCTCGATCTCATCGAGCAACAGCCCGAGGGCATCGCCCCCGATGAGCGTGTCGCCTTCGCCCAGCACCACTTCGCCCGGCGCAGCGAACTCGAACTCGTGGCCCGGGAAGCGGCCGAGGCCTGAGACCGCTCTGCCCTGTCCGCACTCGCCCGGCTGGCTCGGAAGATGCCGGGCGCGTAGAATATGTTTCTCAATCCAAGACCGCATGGCCCGCATGACCGATTCCAGCGCCCTGATGCAACAGGCTGAGCGACAGTGCCGCCAACGTGGCGTGCGCTTCACGCCGATCCGCCAGCGAGTGCTGCAACTGATTGCCGACACCCGCGGCGGACTCAAGGCCTACGAGCTGCTCGATCGCCTCGCCACCGAGCATGCGTCCGCTCGCCCCCCGACCGTGTATCGCGCCCTGGAGTTTCTGATCGACCAGGGGCTGGTGCACCGAATCGAGTCGCTCAATGCCTATGTGGCCTGTCCCTGTCCGGAGCATGCCCATGGCTTCCAGCTGCTGATCTGTCGCGACTGCGGGCGGGTCGAAGAGCTGCATCTCGACGACATCAACACCCAGCTCGGCCGCCGCGCCCGCGAGCTCGGCTTCGCCGTGCAGCGCCAGACCATCGAGCTGCTCGGGCAATGCGAGGCCTGCCGATCGACCACTGCGACACCTCGAGCATCGGAGAGCTCATGACCGATACCTTCAAGCGCCTGGAGAGCGCCGAGTGCGACAGCCGCCGGCCGCTCGGCGAGATCCTGGATGCGATCCGCTTCAACGACGACGGCCTGATTCCCGCCATCGCCCAGCAACACGACAGCGGGGAGGTACTGATGATGGCATGGATGAATCGCGAGTCCCTGGAAGAAACGCTCGACACCGGCCAGGTCTGCTACTGGTCGCGTTCACGAGGCAAGCTGTGGCGCAAGGGAGAGTCCTCGGGCCAGCAGCAGCGCCTGAAACGCGCCGCTCTCGACTGCGACGGCGATACCCTGCTGCTGCAGGTCGAACAGACGGGACCGGCCTGCCACACCGGGCGTCGCAACTGCTTCTACGTGGTTCTCGAAGGCGAAGAGGCACGGATCGCCTCGGCGCCGCTGATCGACCCCGCCGCGCTCTACGGCAAGCCGTGACGCCATGACCGCCCTGCTCCACCGCGTCCAGTATCTCGCCGGGCGCCTGCTGGTGTTACCCCTGCTGGGGGCGGTCAAGGCCTATCAGCTGATCCTGAGCCCTCTGCTCGGTCCGCGCTGCCGCTACTGGCCGAGCTGCTCCCACTACACGGCAGAAGCCCTGAAGGTTCATGGCCCGCTCAAGGGCGGCTGGCTGGCCATCCGGCGTATTGCGCGCTGTCATCCGGGCGCCGATGGCGGCATCGACCCTGTCCCCGGCGGCCCCAGTGAACGGCTGTGCCGGGAAGATCCCGAGCTCGACGAGCATTTTCGCCATCGCGATCCTGATGACGCCTCATCATCACGCAACGAGGCATCCCGCTAGCGCATCGCCTCGCCAGCCGCACGATCCATACGAAACGCCCGTAGGCGACATGACGATCACCTACGGGCGCTTTGGCTGCCGCGGAGAGCTTTATCAGGAAAGTCGACGTGCGCCGACCGTTCTCAGGCGGCTTCCTGCTCGGCGACGCGATAGATACGTTCGAGCATCGCGTTAAGGCCATTGCTGCGCGTCGGTGACAGGTGCTTGTCGAGGCCCAGATCCTTGAGGAAGTGGGGGCTGGTGTCGCGAATGTCTTCCGGCCGACGATCGTTATAGATGCGCATCAGCACGGCGATCAGGCCGGAGACGATGGCGGCATCGGAGATCGCTTGAAAATGCAGGCACTCGCCGTCGCGCGCGTGATGCATCCAGACGTTGGACTGGCAGCCCTGGATCTTGCGCTCGTCGGTCTTCCACTCCTCTGGGAAGGCCGGCAGCTGCTTGCCGAGGTCGATGATGTACTGGTAGCGATCCATCCAGTTGTCGAACATCTCGAACTCGTCGACGAGTTCCTGCTGGGCCTGCTCGGCGGTCATGGTGGTCATGCAAACTCCTCACTGCTGTTGGTGCCATTATACCGCTTGATCACCGTCGTCGTCCGCCCCTGGCGACAGGCTATGGCGCGATTGCTGGCGATGCCATTCGGCATCCTCGGCGTGCAGGTAGCGGGCAGTGGTATCGAGCCGCGAGTGGCGAGCCGTCTCGGCCAGATAGCGCAGCTCGACGCCGGCCTGGGCCTGGTGGGTCAGCGCGGTATGGCGCAGCCAGTGCGGTGTGGCCCGGCGCAGCAAGGCGACTTCGCGGACGCCCTCCTCTCCCTGCCGTGCCGACAGGGCATCGGCGGCGTCTGCGAAGGTGCCGCGCACCAGGCGGTAGAGACGGTTCTCGCCGATGCCGCGGCGGCCATCCAGCCCGCGCAGCAGCGGAGCCACCTCGTCCGGACGCGGCTGCGACGACAAGTCCAGCGAGGTCCGCCACTCTCCCAGCAGCCGCAGCATGTCCGGCGGCACGGGGATGCTCGCCGCCTTGCCGCCCTTGCCCACCGTGTGCCACCACCAGCGCCCCTCGCGGCGATGGAAGTCGTTCATTCTGGCCGCGGCCATCTCACCGATCCGCGGCGCAAGCAGGTAGGCAAAGCCAAAGACGAAGCGCCGGCGCTCGTGCTCGAAGCGAACCCGCGGCGCGGCATCCTCGCCCGGCACCTCGTTCAGCCACTGCCATAGCCAGTCCCACAGTGGCTTCTCCAGGTAGCGCTCCACCCTGCCCTGGCGATTGTCCAGGCGGCGGCGCTTGTCGCGCATCAGGCGAAACGGGTTGTGGGCAACCCAGCCCGCCTCCACCAGCCAGGCGAAGAGCCCCTGCAGGATCACCAGACACTGCCGGCGGCTGGCGGGCGACAGCGGACCGCGAAACGGCCGCCAGCGCGGGTCCTGGCGCGGCCGGGTCGGCCCGATCCAGCGCTCACGAGGCTGAGGGTCGGCCAGAAAGGCCTCGAAGGCGTCCAGATGGTCGCGGCGCACCTGGCTAAGCGTCAGCTGACGATCGCCAAGCCACAGCAGCAGTCGCTCCGCCTCACGCCGATAGGCCCGCTGGGTATTCGGGCTGGCACGATACTCGCCGAGCCACTGCGCCACCGCCTCGGCATCGCTGATCGCCGCGATCTGGGCGCGCCCGGCGGCTGGTGGTACCACCTGGTGCGCCGACAGCTCACTGTCATCCAGTACCTGACCTATCGCCTCATCCAGCGCCGCCGCCCGGAGCGTCAGCGCGCCCTGTTCTTCCTGCACTCCCTGCCCTCCTTTTCATCTCCGTCCTGTGTCATCTCTTTCATCGCCCCATGCCACGGCCGTTGATGCCTCCCCATCGGCGGCTGAGCCGTTGTCGGTAGCAGAAAACAGGCCTCTGCTCGCCCTTGCGCCTACCATTTCGCCCTTTGAATTCAATCACCTGCCCCATCGGGCAGCAGTATCGGCGTTACGCCACAAATAATCAAGATAAGCCGCGTAATCTTGATTACCCTCACAATATCATAACGT
This sequence comes from Halomonas sp. B23F22_20, assembly GCF_043496985.1. Classification (NCBI taxonomy): domain Bacteria; kingdom Pseudomonadati; phylum Pseudomonadota; class Gammaproteobacteria; order Oceanospirillales; family Halomonadaceae; genus Halomonas; species Halomonas sp. B23F22_20. The sequence continues at coordinate 115,516 of NZ_JBIEKH010000008.1, read as the reverse complement.
AAATTACGTATTACGTTTAATGTAATTATCTTTATTCCGGCGCCCCTGACGGGTATAGTGCGACTCCAGATGCCCTACGGCGGGGTCACCAAACGAGGAGAACGGCATGGCACGCAGCGGCGTACGCTTCGAAGACGTACAGCGGGCGATCGACGAGTTGATGGCCGCCGGGCAGTCGCCCAGCGTGCAGCGGATTCGCGAGTCGCTCGGAACCGGCAGCTTCACCACCATCAGCGAGCACCTGCGCGAATGGCGCAAGCGCCGCGAGGAGAATCGCGACGTGCCGCCGCCGCGCGGCATGCCGGCCGCCCTGCAGGAGCTCGCCGAGTCGCTGTGGCAGCAGGCCCAGGAAAGCGCCAACGAAGCGCTGGCCCACTATCGCCGCGAGGCCGACGACAAGGTGGACGAGGCGCAGGAGAGCGTCACCGCCGCCGAGCGTCGAGCCGAGGATGCCGAGCAGCGAGAAACCGCCCTGTCCGCGCACTTGACGCGCACCGAGGAACGACTGACCGAGCAAACCGCCGAGCTGGCTCGCCTGCAGGCTGACCACGACAACCTGCAGGCCAATGAGGCTCGCCAGCGGCAGGCCTGTCAGCGTCTCGAAGCACGAGTGGACGAGCTGCAGCGTGAGATCGAACGCCAGGCCCAGGCTCATCGCCAGGAAAAGGAAGAAACTGAAGCCGCGCACCAGGCGCGGCTGAATCAGGAAGAGCAGCGCCACGAAGCCGCCGAAGCGAGGCTCATGGGGCTGCTCGACGAGGCCCGCCAGGAGCGTCAGGCTGCAGACAAAGCCCACGTCACGCGCTGCGAACGCCTGGAGAAGCGACTCGAAGCCGCCAAGGCAGAGCAGCAGGCGCTGCAGGAAGCCCTGAAAGAAGAAGAGAAGAAGCGGCGCGCCGAGCAGCAGGCCCGTCGCGAGGTCGAGACCGCCCGGGTCAATCTTGACGAAGAGCGCATCCGCCTGGGCGCCAGGCTGGAAGATCTCCAGGCAGCCCTCGCCAGCCGCCAGGCCCGCGTGGAGGGATTGGAGAAACAGCTCGAGGCGCGACTATGGTCATCGCTGGAGAAGATGCAGGAGAGTCAGGCCCGGCTCGAGGCCGCGGCCGAAAACGCCTCGGGCCCCGACGATGCGGGGCCCGAGCAGCGGGAAGACGTCTAGGACTTGGCTGGCACGCCTCCCGCGCGCCGACGGTCAGTGCTTACTGATAGTAGGCGTTGGTAGTGTCCGTGTGGTCGGTCACGTCGCGGATGCCGGCCAGCTCAGGGATCCGCTCCAGCAGCGTCTTCTCGACGCCCTCCTTGAGAGTCAGGTCGACGGCGGCACAGCCTTGGCAGCCGCCCCCGAACGCCAGCACTGCGACCTGCTCGTCGGTCAGCTCGACCAGCTTGATCTCGCCGCCGTGAGCTGCGAGCCCAGGGTTGATCTCGCTGTAGAGCACGTAGTTGACGCGATCGGCCAAGGGACTGTCCGCGTTGACCTTGGGCATCTTGGCGTTGGGCGCCTTGATGGTCAGCTGGCCACCCATGCGATCAGCATTGAAGTCGACTACGGCCTCTTCCAGGAAGGGAATGCTGTTGGTGTCCAGATAGACGGCGATCTTGTCGAGCTCCAGGCGCTCATCGCTGGGCTCTTCCTCGCCTGGCCGGCAGTAGGCCAGGCAGGTCTCGGCGTAGGGAGTACCGGGCTGGGTGATGAAGATGCGCACAGCGATGCCCTCGACGTTCTGCTTGGCCAGCAGTTCGGCAAGGTAGTCCTGGGCGCTGTCGGTGATCTGGATGCTCTCGCTCATTGCTCTCTCGCTGGTCGAGCCCGGCACGGTCGAGCCGGGATGAGGGTCTTTCACCATGGTAAGCGACTGCCCGAACCCTGACAATCCCGACCGCCACACTCGGTTTTAGCCACACCACGCACCACTCACCACGCACCACTTGCCATGCCCCTCGGCACCATGAAGCAAGCTCCTCTCTGCGGCCCCTGCCCCGGCGCCGTGGCTTTTGCTAAGATGTGGCGCCTATCCGGCCCCGTGCCGATTCTCGACGGACGCCCCATTCCCATAACATCGCGCCGTCGTCGTGCCCCGATGCCCTTACGCTGGAGATTGACCCGACCCATGGCCGCCGTTCCGACTCCCCTGACCGCCACCCTCTCCGACAGCCTCCGCCAGCGCATCCTGATGCTCGACGGCGGTATGGGCACCATGCTGCAGAACGCCGCGTTGTCGGAGGAAGAGTTCCGCGGGGAGCGGTTCGCCGACTGGCCCACCGACCTGAAGGGCAACAACGACCTGCTGGCGCTGACCTGCCCGGACCTGGTGACGCGCATCCATCGCGACTACCTGGAAGCCGGCGCCGACATCGTCGAGACCAACACCTTCAACAGCACACAGCTGTCCCAGGCCGACTACGGCATGGAAGCGCTGGTGGCCGAGCTCAACCGCGAGTCGGCCCGCCTGGCCCGCGCGGTCTGCGACGCCGTGGCCGAGGAAACCGGCGTGCCGCGCTATGTGGCCGGCGTGCTGGGCCCGACCTCGCGTACCGCTTCGCTGTCGCCGGACGTCAACGACCCGGCCAAGCGCAACGTCACCTTCGATGCGCTGCGCGACAACTATCGCGAGGCCGCCGAGGCGCTGATCGAGGGCGGCAGCGATCTGATCCTGATCGAGACCATCTTCGATACCCTGAACGCCAAGGCCGCCATCTACGCCCTGGAAGAGCTGTTCGAGGAGCGCGGCGAACGCCTGCCGGTAATGATTTCCGGCACCATCACCGACGCCTCCGGCCGCACCCTGTCCGGCCAGACCACCGAGGCGTTCTGGAATTCGATCCGCCACGCCAAGCCGCTCTCCGTGGGTCTCAACTGCGCCCTGGGCGCCGAGGAGCTGCGCCCCTACCTGCAGGAGCTCTCCGACAAGGCCGACACCTTCGTCTCGGCGCACCCCAATGCCGGGCTGCCCAATGAGTTCGGCGAGTACGACCAGACGCCGGAGGAAATGGCCGCCATCGTTGCCGAGTTCGCCGAGAGCGGCCTGGTCAATATCATCGGCGGCTGCTGCGGCTCCACCCCGGAGCATATCGCCGCCATTCATCGCGCGATCCGGGATACCGCACCCCGCGAGGTGCCCGAGCGCCCGCTGTCCTGTCGGCTGTCCGGCCTCGAGCCGTTCAACATCGCCCACGACTCGCTGTTCGTGAACGTCGGCGAGCGCACCAACGTCACCGGCTCGGCACGCTTCAAGCGATTGATCAAGGAAGAGGACTACACCACCGCCCTGGAGGTGGCCCTGGAGCAAGTCGAGAACGGCGCCCAGGTCATCGACGTCAACATGGACGAGGGCATGCTGGAGTCCGAGGAGGCGATGGTGCGCTTCCTCAACCTGATCGCCGGCGAACCCGACATCGCCCGAGTGCCGATCATGGTCGACTCCTCCAAGTGGGAGATCGTCGAGGCCGGCCTCAAGTGCATCCAGGGCAAGGCGGTGGTCAACTCGATCTCGATGAAGGAAGGCGAGGATGCCTTCCGCGAGCAGGCCACCAAGTGCATGCGTTATGGTGCCGCCGTGGTGGTGATGGCCTTCGACGAACAGGGCCAGGCCGACACCTTCGCGCGCAAGACCGAGATCTGCCAGCGCGCCTATCGCCTGCTGGTCGACGAGATCGGCTTCCCCGCCGAAGACATCATCTTCGACCCCAACATCTTCGCCATCGCCACCGGCATCGAGGAGCACGACAACTACGCCGTCGACTTCATCGAGGCCACCCGCTGGATTCGCGAGCACCTGCCCCACGCCATGGTCTCCGGCGGGGTGTCGAACGTGTCCTTCTCGTTCCGCGGCAACAACCCGGTACGCGAGGCGATCCACTCGGTGTTCCTCTACCACGCCATCCGCGCCGGGCTGACCATGGGCATCGTCAACGCCGGCCAGCTGGCGGTCTACGATGACCTGCCCGAGGCGCTGCGCGAGGCGGTCGAGGACGTGGTGCTCAACCGCCGCAGCGACAGCACCGAACGGCTGCTGGAGATCGCCGACGAGTACAAGGGTGACGGCTCCGGCGGCGCCAAGAAGGAAGACCTCGAGTGGCGCAGCTGGGAGGTCGAGAAGCGCATCGAGCACGCCCTGGTCAAGGGCATCACCGCCTACATCGAGGAAGACACCGAGCTCGCGCGTCAGCGGGCCACGCGCCCCATCGAGGTGATCGAGGGGCCGCTGATGGACGGCATGAACGTGGTCGGCGACCTGTTCGGCGCCGGCAAGATGTTCCTGCCCCAGGTGGTCAAGTCCGCGCGGGTCATGAAGCAGGCCGTGGCCTACCTGATCCCCTACATCGAGGCCGAGAAGAGCGCCGACACCCAGGCCAAGGGCAAGATCGTCATGGCCACGGTCAAGGGCGATGTCCACGACATCGGCAAGAACATCGTCGGCGTGGTCCTGCAGTGCAACAACTACGAGGTCATCGACCTCGGCGTGATGGTCCCGGCGGAGAAGATCCTGCAAACCGCCCGCGAAGAGAACGCCGACATCATCGGGCTCTCCGGGCTGATCACCCCGTCGCTGGACGAGATGGTCCACGTCGCCAAGGAGATGCAGCGCCAGGGCTTCGAGCTCCCGCTGCTGATCGGCGGCGCCACTACCTCCAAGGCCCACACCGCGGTGAAGATCGAGCCGGGCTACGAGCATCCGGTGATCTACGTCACCGACGCCTCCCGGGCCGTGGGCGTGGCGGGCAAGCTGCTGTCGCCCGCCCAGAAGCCGGCGTACGTGGCCGAGATCCGCGCCGAGTACGAGAAGGTCCGCGAGCGCAACGCCAAGCGCCGCCCCAAGGCGGCGGATCTGTCCTACGCCGAGGCCCGTGCGCGAAAGCCGGTCTACGACTGGAGCGACTATACGCCGCCGGCGCCATGCTTCACCGGCCTCAAGGTGTTCGACGACTACGACCTGAGCACGCTGGTCGAGCGCATCGACTGGACGCCGTTCTTCATGAGCTGGGAGCTGGCCGGCAAGTATCCGAAGATCCTCGACGACGAGGTGGTCGGCGAGGCGGCCAGGAGCCTGTTCGCCGACGCCAAGGCGATGCTCGCCAAGCTGATCGACGAGCATCTCGTCCAGGCCCGCGGGGTGATCGGTCAGTGGCCGGCCAATGTCATCGATGACGATGTCGTCGAGGTCTATGCCGACGAGTCGCGCACTACGGTGATCGAGCGGCTGCATCACATCCGCCAGCAGACCACCAAGAACCGTGAGGGCGTCTGCTACAGCCTGGCCGACTTCATCGCCCCCAAGGATTCGGGCAAACCCGACTGGATCGGCGGCTTTGCCGTCACCACCGGTCATGGCGTCGAGGAACTCGCCAACCGCTACAAGGCGGCCGGCGACGACTACAACGCCATCATGGTCCAGGCACTGGCCGACCGCCTGGCCGAAGCCTTCGCCGAGCATATGCACGAGCGGGTGCGCAAGGAATTCTGGGGCTATGCCGCCGACGAGACCCTCGACAACGAGGCGCTGATCGCCGAGAAGTATCGCGGCATCCGCCCGGCACCGGGCTATCCGGCCTGCCCCGACCACACCGAGAAAGCCACCCTGTTCCGGCTGCTCGATGCCGAGGCCAACACCGGCCTCGAACTCACCGACAGCTTCGCCATGTGGCCCGCCGCCGCGGTCTCCGGCTGGTACTTCGCCCATCCCCAGTCGAAGTACTTCTCGACCGGCAAGATCACCCGCGACCAGGTCGAGGCGCTGGCCAGCCGCAAGGGCATGACGCTGGCCGAGCTGGAGCGCTGGCTGTCGCCGGTGCTGTCCTACGACCCGAGCTGATCGTGGCCGCTCTCGCCCCGGGCCCGCTTGACGGGCCCGGCTTCATCATCGCTGGAAGCCGGCATGCTGCCTGAGTCCTCACGTCGCCAGACCATCCTGCGCCTCGCCCTGCCGATCATCGGCGGCATGCTCACCCAGAGCCTGCTCAATCTCGTCGATGCCGCCCTGGTAGGCTCCCTCGGCGAGGTCCCGCTGGCCGCCGTGGGGATCGGCGGCTATGCCATCTTCCTGATCACCGCGGTCGTGTTCGGGCTGTCATCCGGCGTCCAGGCCCAGGCGGCGCGCCGTCATGGCGAGCAGGACTGGGAGAACCGCGCCGTGTCGCTCAACGCCGGTCTCTTGATCGCGCTGACCGTGGCCGGCCCGTTGACGCTGCTGTGCCTGTGGCAGGCACCGGCCCTGCTGGCGCTGATCAACCAGGACCCGGCGGTGAACGCCGAGGCGGTCGGCTATTTCCAGTGGCGAGTCATCTCGCTTGTGCCGGTGGCCATGATCCTGTGCTTCCGCGGCTACTGGAACGGCATCCAGCAGACCGGCCTCTACCTGCGCATCATCCTGGTCATGCACCTGATCAACGTGGTCACCAGCATCGGGCTGATCTTCGGGCTCGCCGGCCTGCCCGCCATGGGCGCGGCCGGCGCCGGCGCCGGCACCACCCTGTCGCTGTTCGCCGGCCTCGCGCTGTGGGCACTGCACAGCCTGCGCCAGGCACGCAGCAGCGGTTTCCTGACGCGTCGCCCCTGCGCAGTGACCTTCGCCACCACCTTGCGCCTGGCCGTACCGCACTCCTTCCAGCAGATCTGGTTCGCCGCCGGCTATGCGGTGCTGTTCTGGATCCTGGGACAGATCGGTACCGCCAGCGTGGCGGTCGGCCACGTGCTGGTGAATCTCTCGCTGCTGCTGATCCTGCCCGGCGTCGGCATGGGCATGGCGGCGATGAGCCTGGTCGGACAGTCGCTGGGACGCCAGGATCATCTGGACGCCCATCGCTGGGGCTGGGATGTGGTGCGCCTGGCCTGGCCGTGCCTGGCGCTGATCGCGCTGCCGATGGTGCTGTTCCCCGACGCCGTGCTGGGGCTGTTCCTCCACGACGCGCAACTGATTGACCTGGGTCGCCTGCCACTGCAGTTGACGGCGGCCATGATCGTGCTCGACGCTGCGGCCCTGGTATTCGCTCAAGCGCTGCTGGGCGCCGGCGCGCAGCGTACGGTGATGACCACCACCCTGACGCTGCAGTGGCTGGTCTTCCTGCCGCTGGCCTGGTGGGTCGGCGTTTACCAGGACGCCGGCCTGCTCGGTATCTGGTGGGTCCAGCTCGGGTATCGCTGCCTGAATTCCGCCGGCTTCATGCTGATCTGGCAGCGCCGCGGCTGGCAGCGGCTCGCGGTGTGAGGCGGAAAGATCATGCGCGAACGCCCAGCCTCATTCCATTTCGAATATAAACTATGAAGATTTATTCTTTTATAGAATAATTGCGGCCCGTTAAGGTAGTCGCCAAGCTTCACCACTCTCCTGTTGCAGGTAAGCGCTGAATGTATCGCTACGACACCCATGACCAGACCCTGGTCGACGAACGCGTCGCCCAGTTCCGCGACCAGATGCGTCGCTACCTCGAGGGCAAGATCAGCGACGAGGAATTTCTGCCGCTGCGCGTGCAGAACGGTCTTTATATCCAGCGCTATGCGCCGATGCTGCGCATCGCCATTCCCTACGGCATGCTGGCCTCCTACCAGCTGCGCAAGTTGGGAGAGATCGCTGCCCGCTACGACCGCGGCTACGGTCACTTCACCACGCGTACCAATCTGCAGTTGAACTGGCCGAAGCTCGAGGATGTTCCCGACATCCTGGCCGATCTGGCCAGCGTGCAGATGCACGCCATCCAGACCAGCGGCAACGACATCCGCAACACCTCCACCGACCAGTTCTCCGGCATCGCCGCCGACGAACAGGTCGACCCGCGGCCCTGGTGCGAGCTGATTCGTCAGTGGTCCACCTTCCACCCCGAATTCGCCTACCTGCCGCGCAAGTTCAAGATCGCGGTGACCGGCGCCGAGGACGATCGTGCGGCGATCCAGGTTCACGACGTGGGCCTGCGCTTCTGGCGCGACGATGCTGGCGAGGTGCGCGTCAGCGTGCTGGCCGGCGGTGGCCTGGGCCGTACGCCGATGATCGGCAGCGTGGTCTGCGAGGACCTTCCCTGGCAGCACCTGCTGACCTATCTCGAGGCGATCCTGCGGGTCTACAACCAGTTTGGCCGCCGCGACAACAAGTTCAAGGCGCGCATCAAGATCCTGGTCAAGGCGCTGGGCGTCGACGAGTTCCGTCGCCGCGTCGAGGAAGAGTGGGCGCATCTCAAGGATGGCCCCCAGACCCTCACCGACGAGGCCGTGGCCGCCGTGACCGAGCACTTCGTCGACCCCGAGCGTCGCGAGATCGGTGCCGAGGCGATCGAGGCCTATGAGGCATTGCGCGCCGACAACCGCGCCTTCGCCCGCTTCGTGACCAACAACGTCACCGACCACAAGGTTGCTGGCTACAAGGCCGTGACCCTGTCGCTGAAGCGTCGCGAGCACTCGCCGGGCGACGTCACCTCCGAGCAGATGGGCGCCATCGCCGACCTGGCCGACGAGTTCAGCTACGGCGAGCTGCGCGTGACCCACGAGCAGAACCTGGTGCTGACCGATGTGCCGGTAGACCACATCGAGGAGCTCTGGCAGCGTCTCGACGAGCTGGGCCTGGCCAATCCCACCGTGGGCACCCTGGCCGATCTGATCTGCTGCCCCGGTGGCGACTACTGCGGCCTGGCCAACGCCAAGTCGATCCCGGTCGCCCATGCCATCCAGGAGCGCTTCGAGGACCTCGACTTCCTCTACGACCTGGGCCCGCTGGAGCTCAACATCTCCGGCTGCATGAATGCCTGCGGACACCACCACGTCGGCAACATCGGGATCCTGGGCGTCGACAAGAAGGGCGAGGAGTACTATCAGATCTCGCTGGGCGGCAGCCAGGGCAATGCGTCCTCGCTTGGCAAGATCCTCGGCCCCTCCTTCTATCGCGAGGACGTGCCGGGCGTGATCGACAAGCTGCTGCAGGTCTACGTCGGCGAGCGCACCCCCGACGAGACCTTCCTCGACACCTACCGCCGCATCGGCCTCAAACCCTTCAAGGAGCGTGTCTATGCCTGAGCAGATTTCCCGCCCCCTGATCGTCGACCGGCGCGTCGTGACCGATGAGTGGGTCCTCTGCGAGGATGCCGCTCAGCGTCCCGAGGGCCAGCCGGCCCTGCTGCCGCTTGCCGACTGGCAGGCATCGGCCAAGGGCGACGACGTCGCGCCCTGGCTGCCCAGCGACACCGAGATGACCGCTGAACTGGCGCGTGAACTTGAAGCCGCCCCGCTGGTGGCCATCGACTTCCCGAAGTTCACCGACGGCCGCGGCTACAGCATCGCCCGCCTGCTGCGCGAGCGGCACGGCTACAAGGGCCAGATCCGCGCCATCGGCGACGTGCTGATCGACCAGCTGTTCTACATGTCGCGCTGCGGCTTCGACGCCTTCTCGCTGCGCGAGGACCAGGTCGTCGAGGACGCCCTCAACGCTCTGAGCACCTTCAGCCGTAGCTACCAGCCCGGCACCGACGACCCGGAACCGCTATTCCGACGCCGCCTGCGCGAGGCCCACAAGGGCGAAGTTGCCTGACGCGATCGCCTCCCCAGAATGCACGAAGCCGGCCCAAGGGCCGGCTTCGTCGTTTCCAGCAAACAAGATCGGGTGCTGAGCCTGCGAGGCCTCGGGTCCGGCCTCCAGCACGATACTTCGCCGCCTCGCTGCGCATACTTGGGCGCCTGACGGCGCCATTCGTCGAGGCGTCGAACCGGCAGAAGATCTACGCCGCCACTTACATTGGCGGGAGCGCAGCCACGTTGCCGAGCCTAACCCCGGCGCTTCTGCTGGCGCTCGCGATTGGCCGCCCTTGCCCGCTCGCTCTTGCGCAGCATCACCCAGGTGGCGCCCAAGCCACCGTCGGCCTGCGTTGCCGAAGCGAACGCCTGAACCTCGTCAAAGGCAGGCAGCCACTTTGCCAGGTAGGAGCGCAGCACGTTGGCGGGGCTATCGATCTCGCGCCCGCGGCCGTGGACGATCATCACCGAGCGCAGGTCGTGCTCGACGGCCTCGCGCAGGAAAGCCGGCAGCGCCTTGCGGGCCTCCTCCACCGGGCGGCGCAGCAGGTGCAGGCTGGCCTGCATCGGATAGCCGCCCTGGCGCAGTCGCTCCGCTACCCCGCGCTGGATGCCGTCGCGACGGAAATCGAGCGGATCGAAGGGCGGCACCAGATCGACGAAATCGTCGGAGAGGATATCGCGACCCGAGTCGCCGCCGGCGGCGCTTTCGCGCTTGGCGATCTGCGCCTCGGTAGGCACGCGGCGGGTCTGACCGGTATGCGCCCGGCCTTGGCCGCGCGACAGGGGTTTCACGTCGCCCATCAGGGCCTGGAAATCGGCATCGTCGTGAAGGTCCGTCATGGCACACCTCCTGGCCAGCTGGGTAGAACGCTCATCCTAGCAAATGGCTCAGTGCCATCACATGTCGGGATGACGCCATAATATCCGCTATAGAGGATATTGTGCTAATATCCTCTATAGCGGATAAACACACTTTTATCCTCTATAGGGGATATCATGAAAATCACCTCACCCGAGATGCTCGCGCACTCGCTGAAAAACGCGCGCAAGCGTCGCCACCTGACGCAGCAGGCCACCGCCGAGCAGATCGGCATCAAGCAGGCGACCGTCTCCGGCTTCGAACACCACCCGGAGCGCAGCCGGCTCGAGACGCTGTTCAAGCTGCTGTCGGCGCTCGAACTGGAACTGCACGTCACCGAACGCGACCGGCCCGAGAACGCAACCGGCGGCGAGGCGCGCTGGGACCAGGAGTGGTAGGCCATGGCGAACCTCACCGTCGCGATGAATGGTATCGACATCGGCACGCTGGGCATGGCGCGGTCCGGCGCCATGACATTCCAGTACCGGCCGGAATGGGTCGAGCGGCCAGGTGCCCGGGCTATTTCGCTGTCGCTCCCCCTCACCACAGCACCATATCGCGGCCAGGTCGTCTTCAACTTCTTCGACAATCTGCTGCCAGATTCGGAGGCGATACGCGCCCGCATGCAGGCCCGCTTCCGGGTAGCGACGCGGCATCCCTTCGACCTGCTGGCCAGCATCGGCCGCGACTGCGTCGGCGCGATACAGCTCTACCCCGAAGACGCCGCGACCGGCGACGTCCATGCCGTCACCGCCGCACCGCTCGATGAGCGGGCCATAGAGGCGCTGCTATCCGGCTACCAGGACGCCCCTCTGGGCATGGCCGAGGGTCAGGATTTCCGCATCTCGCTGGCTGGCGCCCAGGAAAAGACGGCTCTGCTCTGGCACCAGGGCCAATGGCAGCGCCCCACCGGCAGTACGCCCACCAGCCACATCTTCAAGCTCCCGATCGGTTTTCTGGAACACAGCAACATCGACCTGCGCCAGAGCAACGCCAACGAGTGGCTATGCCTGCACCTGCTGGAGGCCTTCGGACTACCGGTGGCTCGTACCGAACTCGCCCGCTTCGGTGGCCAGGAAGTGCTCGTCGTCGAGCGCTTCGACCGGCGCTGGTCGCGGGACGGCTCCTGGCTGATGCGCCTGCCCCAGGAAGACTTCTGCCAGGCACTGGGGATCGCCCCGGCGCTGAAGTATGAAAGCGATGGCGGCCCGGGTATCGCGCAGGCCATGCGCCTGCTGCGCGGCTCCCAGCAGGCCGGCCTGGACCGGGACCGGTTCTTCAAGGCACAGCTCCTCTTCTGGCTCCTGGCCGCCATCGATGGACATGCCAAGAACTTCAGCCTGTTCCTCGAGCCGGGAAGCGCCTATCGCATGACGCCGATGTATGACGTGATATCGGCCTATCCCCTGATGCGCCAAGGCAGCATGGCCCCTGAACGGGCCAAGATGGCCATGGCATTGAAGGGCAAGAACCGCCACTACCGATGGGCGAGAATGGCGCCACGTCACTTCATCGCCACCGCGACACAGGTCGATTATTCCCCCGAGCGCGTCAGCATGCTGATGGGCGAGATCGCCGGCGCCGCCGAACGCGTCGTCAACGATCTGGCGACTCGCCTTCCCAGCGATTTCCCGACCGCCACCAGCGAGCCCATCTTCGAGGGTGTCCTCCGTCAGGCCGCCGGATTGGCGGCATTCCTCGACTGAGCAATGGGTCGCCGTGTCGGACCGAACAGCGCTGTCGTGCGAACCGCCGGGTATGGCAGCATGGGCGGCGTCATGCCGCCCCGGAGCCCACGCCCATGCCCTCCCCGCGCCTGCTGATCGGCCTACCGTTGCTGGCCTCCCCGCTGGCGGTCGCCGCCTGGCTATGGCTGACGCTGCTCAGCCCCTGGACCTATGAGCGGCCCGATCACCTGGCACCGATCGGCGAGGGTCCGCATGCCCTCTTCGTCTACGGCACCCTGACCCATGCTCCGGTACGCTGGTTGGTCTATGGCCGCACCGGAGAGCCGACAGCGGCAACGTTGGAAGGCTACCGGCGAACCGGCCTCGACCTGACCCCGAGCCCTGGGGATCGAGTGGATGGCTTGCGCCTGACGGTCAGTGCCGACGAACTGGCCCGACTCGATCGCTACGAGCGGCTGGGCGTGCGTTATCGCCGGGTACGGGTGACGCTGTCCGATGGCGATGATGTCTGGGTCTACCGACGACTGCTATCACATTAGCGGAGAGAGCCGTAGCTTAGTTGCCACAAGAAGATAACGGTATAATTTAGTATTTCCATCCCCCTTGTCCCAGTGTCAGTGGGCCTGACCAGCACGGTTGTGGGGGCGTTATGCCGCGGCCTACAATGAGCCGCGTTCATACCAGCAAAACAAGGACCGCCCATGATCACCCTCCTCCATAATCCGCGCTGTTCCAAGTCGCGCCAGGCCTTGGCCCTGCTGGAGGAACGCGGCGTCGATGTCACGGTTCGCCGCTATCTCGACACGCCCCTCGACGGTGCCGAGCTGCGCGCCCTGCTGTCACGCCTGACGGCCGAGCCGCGAGCCCTGGTGCGCTCCAGCGAGGCCGAGTGGAAGGCCCTCGGTGCCGATGCCGACGACCCCGACCAGGTGGTGGATGCCATCGTGGCCCACCCCAAGATCATGCAGCGTCCCATCGCCGACGACGGCAGCCGGGCGATCATCGGCCGCCCGCCGGAAGATATTCTCGCCCTGCTCGACTGAGCTTTCCCGCCCCGGTATCAGGAAGTGACATGACTGCCTCCCTGCCTTATGTACTGATCCTCTACTATTCGCGCCACGGCGCCACCCGGGCCATGGCCGAGCGCCTGGCCGCCGGGGTCGAATCCTGCCGCGGCATCGAGGCACGGCTGCGCACCGTGCCACCGGTCTCGCCGACCTGCGAGGCGGTGGATCCAGAGATCCCCGAGGAGGGCGCGATCTACGCCGATCTCGACGACCTACGCCACTGCGCAGGCCTGGCGCTAGGAAGCCCCACGCGTTTCGGCAACATGGCCGCCCCGCTCAAGCATTTCATCGATACCACCAGCGAGCTGTGGCTGGGCGGCGCCCTGGTGGACAAACCCGCCACCGCCTTCACGTCCACGTCGAGCCTACACGGGGGCCAGGAAACCACCCTGATCAGCATGCTGCTGCCGCTGCTGCACCACGGCATGGTCTATGCCGGGCTGCCCTACAGCGAGACTGTGCTGATGGAGACCCAGGCCGGCGGCACCCCCTATGGCGCCAGCCATCTGGCCGGAAAGCGCAGCGATCGGCCGCTCGACGAGTCGGAGCGCCAGCTGGCCCATGCCCAAGGCCAGCGGATCGCCAGACTGGCCCTGAGCCTGGCCCATACCGGAGGTCGCCCATGAGGCGCTGGTTGGAAGACCTCGAGGCTCGCCGTGGGCTGGATACCCTGACGGCCGAATCGCGACGCCTGGTCATCGTCAGCTATGCCGTACTGATCGCCCTGATGCTCTATCGCGGGGTCGCGGTGCAAAGCGACGGCAGTGCCGTCGGACCTCTGATCGCGTTCGTGCTGCCGCTGGTGCTGTTCCTGCCGTCGATCCTGGCTCGCCGGGCCCGCGGCCATGCCTGGCTGTCCTTCGTCAGCCTGCTCTACTTCGCCCAGGGGGTCATGGTCGCCACCCTGCCCGGCGAGGGGCTGCGCGGTGCCCTGGAGGCGCTGGTCTCGCTAGCGTTGTTCACCGGTTGCATGGGCTATGCGCGTTTTCGCAGCCGACAGGTCAAGGTGAGCTGAGGTCATGGGCTCAGCCCAGTCCCGCGAGGCATCGCAAGGCGATCGTTACAGGCTCTCCGTCGGCGTGAGGCGCCGACCGGGCAACGGCGATGATCCAGCTCAAGGGAATACCCCCCGTCTGGCGTAAGATAATCCCATGCATCCCCACCAACGGTTGAGCTCTCACCGGCAACCGGCGACCATGAGGGGACATTCTAGGAGAACACCATGACACGCAATATCGCCGACATCAGGCGCGACTACGAGGGCGGCCGCCTGGATGAGACCCAGCTGCCCGACCATCCCTTGGCGCTGTTCGACGACTGGCTGGCCCTGGCGCTCGACGCCGAAGGCGAAGACGGCAACGCCATGACGCTGGCCACTGTCGACAGCCAGGGACGCCCCCATGCTCGAGTGGTACTGCTCAAGGCCGCCGATGAACAGGGCCTGGTCTTCTACAGCAACTACCACAGCCACAAGGGCAGCGAGCTGGCCAATGTGCCTTATGCGGCCCTGGTCTTCTGGTGGCCGTCGCTGTCGCGACAGGTTCGCGTGGAAGGGCCGGTCGAGCAGGTGGGGGAAACGGAGTCTGACGCCTACTTCGCCAGCCGCCCTCGCGCCAGCCAGCTGGGTGCCTGGGTCGCCACCCAGAGCGTGGTGATTCCCGACAGGAACTGGCTCGAGGAGCGCGAGGCTCGCTTCGAGCAGGCCTACGAAGGGCAAGAAATCCCGCGCCCCGTGCATTGGGGTGGCTATCGCCTCGTCCCCGAGATGATCGAGTTCTGGCAGGGTCAGCCGAGCCGTCTGCATGATCGCATCCGCTTCGAGCGCCGCGATGACCACTGGCAGCGCTTCCGCCTGGCACCGTGATGGTCTTGGCGTTCCCCGCCGAGGCGGGGAACGTCAGTCCGGCAGACTGTCGAGCCGGTGCCGCTGCCAATCGCTCGCTGGCTCGTTGAGGCGCAGGACCGCATCCACGACCTGCTCTTCCATATTGAAGCGCAGAGTGAAACCGAGCTGTTTCATCAGCGCACGCATCGGCTGGTTATCGATCATGATCTTGCCGATCATCTCCAGCGTCCCCACGCTTCGACAATAGCGGATCATCTTGTCCATCAGCAGGCTACCGATGCCGAGCCCGTGCAGGTCATCACGCACGATGATCGAGAACTCGGTGCGGATGTTGTCCGGGTCATTCCATACCCGCACCACCCCCAGCATCTCCTTGCCGCCCTGGGCCAGAGGATGCTCGGCGATGAAGGCCATCTGGCGATCGTAGTTGATGTGCGAGAGCATCGATAGATCGCGCTGGCTTAGGTCGGCCTTGTTGTGGAAGTAGCGAAAGCGAATGCTCTCCTCGGATAGCTGGCGATGAAAGCCCTCGATCAGCGGGGCATCCTCGGCGCGAATCGGCCGCACCTCGACCTCCCAGCCGTTGTTCAGCGTCACCCACTCACGCAGTTCCTCCGGATAGGGCATGATCGCGAAGCGCGCCGGCGTTCCCAGATCCATGGCGAAATCCACCGCCAGCATGCCGTCACGGTTGAGGACCAGCGGGTTCAGTTCCAGCCCCCGCAGCTCGGTGAGATCGGTGGCTATCTGCGACAGCGTCACCAGCAGCTCACCGATGCGCTCGAGGTCCCGCGACGGATGCCGCGAATGCTCGCGGATCAGCCGCGCGGCATGGGTCCTGTCGACGAGATCCGCCGCCAGGCTCATGTTCAGCGGCGGCAGGGCCACCTGACGATCGGCCAGGATATTGACCTTGTATCCGCCGATCCCGAACACGATCAGCGGGCCGAACACCGGATCCCGGGTGATGCCGGCGCACAGCTGCATCGAGTGCTTGCCACGTTGCATCGACTGCAGGCAATACTCGCGCACCCGAAACTCGGGAAACTTCTCCGCCACCTTGTCACCCAGCCGACGGATGCCGTCGGCTACCCGCTCCGCATCTTCCAGGTCCTGCAACAGCCCGGCAGACAGCTTGTGAGGATGCTGCCGGTAGCGAAAGGGCCGGCAGTTGCCGTCGTGGACCACCTTGAGCGCCAGGGGCCCCTCCAGCTCGCCGGCCGCCTCCGCCGCCTGTTCGGGCGTCGTCACATAGCGGCTGGTCGCCACCGGGATGCCGTACGCCTCGAGCACGCGCGCCGTCTCGGAGTGGTCCAGGCACTCACGCCCTGCGGCTTTCGCTTCATCGATCAGCGCCCGCGACGCCGCCCGGCTCTCGCTAGTGGTCGCAAACGGCAGGCTCGGCGGCGTCTCCTGCAGAAGCGCCTGCACGCGCTGATAATCGACCATGTGCATGAAGGCCTTGACCGCCTTCTCCGGCGAGATATAGGTGGGAATGCCGGCCTCGTTGCAGGCATGACGTGCCGTCAACGCCTCCTCCAGCCCCATCCAGCTGGTCAGCAGGTTACGCCGGAAGCGCTTGCGCGCCTCGATCACCGCACGGGCCGTTTCACCGGAAGGCGCCAACCGAGTCGGCGCATGCACCACCAGCACAGCATCCACGCCGGGATCGGCAGCGACCAGCTCAATGGCCTCGACGAAACGCTCGGGGGTGGCGTTGCCGCCCAGGTCCACCGGATTCTCGCCGGGCTTGCTGACGTCCACGTCATCGCGACACAGCGCGTCGCGGGTCGCCTCAGAGAAACTCGCCAGCCGACCACCGGCGCTGATCAGCTTGTCGATTGCCAGCATCGCCGGGCCCAGGCCATTGGAGACCACTGCAAGACGATCGCGCTTCAGCGGTCTCATGCGCGACAGGGTTTCCAGGGCATCGAACAGTTCATCGGAATCGTCGACCCGGACTACGCCGGCCCGGGCAAAGGCGGCATCGAAGACCTGGTCGCGGTTGGCGACGCCCGGGGTGGGAGGCAGGTTGGAAATGTCCGAGGCAGCGGTACGGCCGCTCTTGATCGCCAGCACCAGGCGATGCCGCGAGGCCTCACGCACCGCGGTCATGAAGTGCTGAGCATCGAGAATGCGCTCCAGGTGCAGCAGCAGTGCCTGGGTCGGAGCATACTGGTTGAGGTAGTCGATCAGGTCGGGCAACAGCACATCGACGCTGTCGCCAACGGTCACCAGATGCGAGAAGCCGATGCCTCGCCCGGCGGCCCAGTCGATCATGGCATTGCCGAGCATGCCCGATTGACCCAGGTAAGCCACCCGCCCCCTGCCGATCGGCTGGCTGGCGTAGGAAGCATTGAGATGCCGCCCAGGCACGATCAAGCCCATGCATTCCGGCCCCAGCACCCGAATGCCGGATTCACGCGCCGCCGTAAGCATGCGTCCGCGAATCGATCCCTTGCCGTCGCGCTCGTCGTCCAGGTGGGCGCCGCCCGATAGCACCAGGGCCGCCCGAACCCCGAAGCGCCCCAGCTCGCCGATCAACCGCGGCACGCGTATGACCGGCGCACAGATGACCGCCAGGTCCGGCACCTGAGGTAGACGTCCCACGCCGGTGACGCAAGGCACGCCGTAGACGGCATCATAGCCCTTGGGATTGACCGCCCACAGCTCACCGCGAAACCCACCCTCCTGCAGGTTACGGATCACCAGCCCACCCATCGAGTGGGGCTTTTCCGAAGCGCCCACGACGGCAATGGTGCACGGTTCGAAGAAATGATGCAGAAAGCGGGTGCTCATCGGGCGACTCCGTGGCGGGCAAACAGTCTCCTGTGTACGACTTATGGCCACTGTTCCGCAAGGCCCCGGCGCGCTTAGGGTAAGGTAACCTGGACGGAGCGCTAGCATGATTACGGCCTATCTTACCCACCCTGACTGCCAACGCCATCACATGGGCCCCGACCACCCCGAAAGCCCGCTACGCCTGGAGGCCATCCATGCTCGGCTGATGCGCGACGGCCTCCTCCAGCAGACCATGCAGGGCGACGCCCCCCTGGCCACCGACGAGCAGCTCTCACGGGTGCATCCCCCCCGCCACCTGAGAGCCCTGGAAGAGTGCCTGCCCGAACGCGGCCTGATGCCGCTCGACGGCGATACCCTGATGAACCCGGACAGCCTGCTGGCCGCACGCCATGCCGCCGGTGCCGTGGTCCGCGGAGTCGACCAGGTATTCCGCCACCAGGCCGACAATGTGTTCTGCGCGGTGCGCCCGCCCGGCCATCACGCCGAAGCGACCGACGCCATGGGCTTTTGCTTCTATAACAACGTGGCGGTGGGCGCAGCCCATGCCAGGGCCAGGTATGGTGCCCGACGGGTCGCCATCCTCGATTTCGACGTCCATCAGTGCAACGGCACCATCGATATATTCCGTGACGATCCCGAAGTGCTGATCTGCACCAGCTACCAGTATCCCTTCTACCCCTGGCGCTACCTGCGCAACGAGCATCGCAACGTGGTCGACACGCCGCTGCCCGCCGGCACCGACGGGGCGGCCTTTCGACGCGCCGTCGAAGACGACTGGTTACCCGCCCTGCATGCCTTCAAGCCCGACCTGGTGCTGGTCTCGGCCGGCTTCGATGCCCACCGCGATGATCCCCTGGCCGAGCTGTGCCTGGACGACGAGGACTACCACTGGGTGACCCGACTCGCCATGGAGATCGCTGCCCTTTACGCCGACAACCGCCTGGTCTCGGTGCTGGAGGGTGGCTATGACCCCGACGCCCTGGGGCGCGGCGCCGCGGCACATCTCAAGGCGCTACTGGGGCTGCCCTTCGCCTGACCCTGACATTGACCATAGCATCAGGTTTCTCGATGACGGGAAACCTCGCTGCCCGCGTCATCGCCCCCGGACGACGTCGCAGCCGGCCTGTTCAGCGTCGCGACGGGAGTCTGCATGCGGTGGCGGATGTGGTAGCCTGTAGGAAAGCTTGTTTCCAATAGTGAATCTTCCATGACCGCCACCAAAGACCAGGAGGCCGCGCTACGCATTGCCTCCGGGCGCAAGCCCTTCGTCGAGCCACTGCGCCTTGGCGAGCGCCTCAAGGAGATCCGCCTGGCCAATCAGTGGACCCTGGGAGACGTCAGCGAACGCACCGGGCTGGCGCGCTCGACCCTGTCCAAGATCGAGAACGATCAGATCTCGCCGACCTTCAGCGCCGTGCAGAAGCTGATCAGCGGACTCGACATCGACCTGCCGCAACTGCTCTCCCAGCCGCGTCCTCAGTCGCGCACCATGGGGCGCCGCGACTTGACGCGCCGCGGCGAGGGGCAGCAGCATCCGACCCCAACCTACGAGCACGAGCTACTCAGCTGCGAGATGGCCCAGAAGCGCATGATCCCCTTCAAGACCATCGTGCGGGCACGCAGCTTCGAGGAATTCTGCCAATGGGTGCGCCATGACGGCGAGGAGTTCCTGATGGTGCTGGAGGGCGAGATCCAGCTGTTTTCGGAGTTCTACGAACCCCTGCACCTAGCCAAGGGTGACAGCATCTACTTCGACAGCGACATGGGCCATGCCCTGGTGTCGGTGAGCGAGGAGGATGCCGTGGTCCTCTCAGTGTGCACGCCGCGCGAGACCCAATAGCCGCGCTCAGCCCGCTCGATCCCCAGGTCGACGCGGGGGAATGGCGTCCAGCTCGAGACGCCCCTCGGCGCCGATGGCCTGAAAATGCTTGCCCTTGGCGCGAGCAATCAGCAGCACCCCGAAACGTTCGGCGAGCTCAACCCCCTTCTGGGTCACCCCGGAGCGCGATACCAGCACGCCGATCCCCAACTGGGCCACCTTGAGTACCATCTCGGAGGTCAGCCGCCCGGTGGTGTAGAAGATATCCGGCGGCTCGTCGCTTCCCTCCCCCAACCACTGGCGTCCCGCCAGGGTATCGACTGCATTATGCCGCCCCACGTCCTCGACGAAATCCAGCACCCTGGCCTGTCGACACAGCGCGCAGCCATGCACCGCCCCGGCGCTGCGGTAGGTGGCGTTATAGGCGCCGAGATTCTCGAGGAGCGAATAGAGCACCGACTGGCGCAAATGGGTCGGCAGCGGCGCGTGCAGGTCGGTGGCCTCGAGCAGCCGGCCGAAGACCGTGCCCTGGCCGCAGCCGGTGGTCACGGTACGCTGGCCCAGGCGCGCCTCGAGGTCGGCGGGTTCGCGACGCGTCACCACGGCCGCCGCTTCGACCTCCCAGTCCACGTGCACCGCCTCGAGATCCTCGAGCCGCTCGATCAGCGCCTGGTTTCGCAGGTAGCCGACCACCAGGGCCTCGGGGTCATCGCCCAGCGTCATCAGGGTGACGATCTCGCGGCGATTGAGATAGATCGTCAAGGCACGCTCGGCGGCGATCGCCTGATGGCGTGGCTCGCCAAACTCGTCGACGACGCGGATTTCCAGGGTGGCCGGCAGGCGGGCGCGGCTAAGCCGAATCGACGACATGGGCGAGACTCCGATGGCGACAGGCTTCCCTCATGATGGCACTCCAGACGCGACGTCGCGACTCGATCTCCGACGCCCCAGCCACCCCGACATTTGGTAAGCTGGACGCCTACCCGATGGGCCAGAACGACAACGGAGTCAATACCATGCAACACCTGGACGACAGCACCCGCATCGAGCTCGAAGCCGCCGCCTTCCGTCGCCTGCTTCGCCACCTGGACGAGCACAAGGAAGTGCAGAATATCGACCTGATGATTCTCGCCGACTTCTGCCGCAACTGCCTTTCCAAATGGCTGGTCGCCGCCGCCGAGGAACGCGGAGAATCCGTGGACTACGAGGCCGCACGGGAATACGTCTACGGCATGCCCTACAGCGAATGGAAGACCAAGTATCAGGCCGACGCCACGCCGGAACAGCAGGCTGCCTTCGAGGCTCGCCAGCAAGAGAAAAAAGCGGCCAGGCAGGACGCCGACTCATGAGCGAGGCAATGATCCCCCTGTCGGTGGCAGTACTGACCGTCTCGGATACCCGCACCGAGGACACCGACCGCAGCGGCCAGGCGCTGGTCGAGCGTGTCACCGCCGCCGGCCATCGCCTGGCCGACAAGCGTATCGTGGCCGATGACATCTACCGCATCCGCGCCGTGGTGGCCGCCTGGATCGCCGACCCCGAGGTTCAGGTGGTATTGACCACCGGCGGCACCGGTTTCACCGGTCGCGACTCCACGCCCGAGGCGGTGTCGGTGCTGCTGGACAAGCGCATCGAGGGCTTCGGTGAACTGTTCCGCCAGCTTTCCTGGCACGAAGTGGGCAGCTCCACGGTGCAGAGTCGCTGCCTGGGCGGGCTGGCCAACGCCACCGTGGTGTTCTGCCTGCCCGGTTCTACCGGCGCTTGCCGCACCGGCTGGGACGGCATTCTCGCCGAGCAGCTCGACAGTCGACACAAGCCGTGTAATTTCGCCAACCTGGTGATTCCGGAGCGAGGCACCCATGGATGACACCAGCACCCGGCGACACACGCCGTGTCACTCTCTGCAAGGTCCTGCCAACCCGATGATTCCGGAGCGAGGCACTCATGGCTGAGCTCAAGCCGGTCGAGGCCGCGCTCACCGCCCTGCTCGAGGACGTCGTGCCGCTCGGAGCCGAACGCCTGCCTACCTCGGAGGCCACGGGACGAGTGCTGGCCGAGGACGTGGCGGCCCAACTCGACGTGCCGCCCTTCGACAACAGCGCCATGGACGGCTATGCGCTCCATCACGACGACGCCGGTCGCTGGCTGCCGGTCCGCCAGCGGATCGCCGCCGGTGCAGTGGCCACGCCGCTCGAGCGCGGAAGCTGCGCACGCATCTTCACCGGTGGCGAGATCCCGCCCGGCGCCGATTGCGTGGTCATGCAGGAAAAGATCGAACTGGACGGCGAGAAGGCCAGGGTTCCCGCCGACGTGCCGGCCGGCGACAACCTGCGCCGTCGCGGCCGCGACGTGGCGGCGGGCGGGTGTCTGCTACAAGCCGGTACGCGCCTCGATGCCGCGGCGCTCGGCCATCTCGCCGGCCAGGGCATCACTGAAGTCTCGGTTCGGCGTCGGCCGCGGGTCGCGCTGCTCTCCACCGGCGACGAGATCGTCGAGCCCGGCCAGCCGCTGGGCCCGGGACAGATCTACAACTCGAATCGCCCCATGCTGCGCGAACTGTTGACCCGCTTCGGCGCCGACGTCATCCAGGTGGCTAGCGTGCCGGATACCGCCGAGGGAACGCGGCGCCTGCTCTCCCAGGCTGCCGAGCAGGCGGACGTGGTCATCACTACCGGTGGCGTCAGCGTGGGGGAAGAGGATCACGTCCGTGGCGCCGTCGAGGCACTGGGCCAGCTCGACCTGTGGCGGCTGGCGATTCGCCCCGGCAAGCCGTTGGCGCTAGGGCGCCTGCCCGGCGCCAACGGCGAGGTGCGCTTCGTGGGACTGCCGGGCAACCCGGTATCCGGCTTCGTCGGCGCCTGGCTATTCCTGCGTCCGCTGATGGGAGCGCTGCTGAACTGCCCGGTTCTTGGCAGCCTGCCCCGCCTCACCGCCCGTACCGCCTTCGAGACGCAAACCGGCCCTCGCCAGCACTACATGCGCGTAACCCTGGATTTCACCGCCGAGGGCATCACCGCCCACGCCTTCCGCGACCAGAACTCCGGCGTACTGTCCTCCTGCGTAGGGGCCGATGCCCTGGCCATCGTGCCGTCCGAGACATCGCTGGCGAAAGGCGATGCCGTGGACTGCCTATGGCTGCGGGTCGACTGACCCCGGCCGGACCCCGAGCCTGGCTTCGAGGTCCGGCCACAGGCGCTCGAAGGCCTCGTCCAGGGCCGTATAGTCTCGCTCGAGCCAGGGCAGCAACTCAGCGAGCCGGTTCGGCCCCGAGAGTCGTCGCCCCAGCCCCGCCACGGCCCGACAGGTGAAGCGAAAGTCCGCATAGCCGCGCAGCCAGTCCTGGCTGACCAGGGCAGGCGTCATCGCCGCCAGGCGAGCCGGGGCCGGCCGCGCCTCCAGCAGTCGGTAGCAGCGGGGAATCAGCCAGTCGCGTTCGGCGGTCGTCAAGCGCCGTGCCAGACAGTGATCCCACATCAGATCGAGGGCGATGCCCGCGACGCGGCGCCCACCCCGTGGAGCCCTGTCCTTCATCTCGCCGATCACCGCATGACCATCGACGAAGGCATCCACACGGCGATGATGGCGAATACCCTCCGCCACTGCCGTCGACCACGCCGACAGGTCGGCGCCCTTGACGCCGTCGGCGATCAAGTTGCCATAGAGGAAGTCGTCGCTGCCGCCGCGCGCGAGCCAGCCGTGGGCCAGGAAGTTCATGTCACAGGCAATTGGTCGGTTTGGGCAATCCCGCCAGGCGCGCCGCCAACTTGGCGGGGCTGCCGGGGAACAGCCGCATCAGATGGATCGAGCGCCCCTTGTCAGGCCCCAGCTCGCGGCCGACGGCCTTGACCAGGGGCCGCATGGCCGGTGCCATCTGGTAACGGGCATAGAATTCGCGCAACACCTCGAGCACTTCCCAGTGCTCGGCTTCCAGCGTCATCCCTTCTTCTTCCGCCAAGGCCTCGGCCACCGTGGATGACCACTGTTCGAGATCGACCAGATAGCCCTCCGGGTCGAGCCCGACATTGCCTTCTGGCACGGATAGATAACGGTATATTTCTGTGCTCGCCATGACTCAATACCAGCTCAATGTCTGTTCGGCTTCTTCGGTCAACTGGACGAAGCCATCCACGTCCACCACCTGCACCGAAGCGTCGCAGTGGCCAAGCAGCCCCCGCGCTTCCAGATCTTCGCGCAGCGCATAGAGTCGTCCGGGGATGTCCTCATAGTAGCGGACCAGTTGGGGCAAGGCCCCCTGCACGCCATCCTCGATCAGCAGCAGTCGGTCTTCCGGTCCCATGGCGGATAGCGCCTGGCCGTAGACGCGACTACTGGCCGGCGAACGATTCACGATATGGAGTTTCATGCTCGTCAGGCTCCAGGCCGAGGCTAGAAGGTCAGCACCCGAGGATGCGTCTCGACCGCATCGGCGATCGCCTCGGCAGTCAGGGCTTGGGGGGCAAGCATCAGCTCATGCTCATCCAGCCCAAAGCGCGTCAGGGCCTCGGCCTCGACCCATAGCGTCTCGATATCATACATCTCGAGCATCTCGAGTGTCGGTGCGGTGCCCTTCTGCCCAAGGGCACCGGAACCCTGGCCCGCGAGCAGGGCCAATACGCCTTCCCCCATGAACAGCAGCGAAACCCGGCGCCCGAAGGCGGCCGCCACCAGGGCCACATCCAGGCCTTCACGCAGCCAGCTGCTGCCATGGGGACCATGGCGAAGGATGACCAGCAGCTCGCCGACAGATGCATCGTTGTCGTGACTCATCGCTCCTCTCCTCAGGGCCCGAAGGTCACCAGGCGGTCGCAGCGCTGGCCCAGGTCGACCAGTTGCCCTACCCCGGTCAGCTCGAACGGAGCGGCGACGCTGTGCCCCTCCTTACCATGACGAGTGGCCTCCCGTGCGTCCATCAGCCCGCGACGAAGCGCGGCGGCAATACAGACCTGTAGAGCGACATCATGCTCGTCGTGTAGCGCCACCCAGCCGTCGACCAGGTGCGGCTCGTCCTGGGGAGGCGCCGCCAGGCGCGCGGCATTGTAGACGCCATCATGGTAGAAGAACACCGCCTCGAGGCGATGCCCTCGCGCCACCAGGGCGCGGGCAAAGCGCAGCGCCGAATGGCTGGCCTGATCGCTGTAAGGGGCTCCCATCAGCAGGATCGCATAGCGCATGATCTTTCTCACAGAAACAGACTGGCCCCGCCATGGCGGGGCCAGCACTCTCGCTTTGCGTGCCGCGTCAGTCCTGGCTCATGATGCCGAGCAGGGAAAGCAGGCTGACGAAGAGGTTGTAGATCGATACGTAGAGCGTGATGGTGGCGAGAATATAGTTGGTCTCGCCGGCGCGGTGAACGATCTCACTGGTCTGATAGAGAATGGCGGCCGAAGCAAACAGCACGAAGCCTGCAGACACCATCAGCGACAGCGTCGGGATCTGGAAGATCAACGCGGCGACCATCGCCAGTACCAGCACGATGGCGCCAGCCATCATGAAATTGGCGAGGAAGCTGAAGTCCTTGCGCGTCACCAGCGCCACGGCGGAAAGACCGAAGAACGTCAGGCCGGTCAGGCCCATAGCGGTCATGATCAGCTCGGCACCATTGGGCAGCGTCAGGTACGCGCTCAGAATCGGACCCAGCGTGAACCCCATGAAGCCAGTGAAGGCGAAGGTCGACAGCAGACCCATGGCGGAGTTGGCTGTCTTGTGCACCAAGAACATCAGTCCGTAGGCACCGATAAAGAAGACCAGGATGTTCATCTGCTGGACGCCCAGAGCCACGGCGGCCCCCGCCATCACGGCGGAGAACAACAAGGTCATCGCCAGCAGGCCGTAGGTATTGCGCAGTACCTTGTTGGCACTGACGGCACCTGTCCGCTGCGTTGTCACTCGTGTGTCTTGATAAGCCATCGATCCAGAGCTCCTTTGGTTGATCCTGGCAATGTGGACACAGGATGCCGCCTGGGGGTTCCCGACGCAAGTATCGCCCCGGGCGCGATTCAACGAACTTCTGGCGCAGCGAAGCCAACCAGCAGCCGCTCGGCAACGGCCAATGTCGTGGCAGTGACATCGCTCGCCACCGCCTCCAGACCCGCCGCATCAAGCCACTGCACGGCCAGAGCATCATCACCCGGGGCCATCGCCCCCGCGAGTTCCGCGCGTTTGACCAGCAGCACATAGTGGCTGAGTAGCCCTCCATCGGCATCCCGATCAACAAGATCCAGTACCATCACCAGCTCTCCGGCCACACCCACAAGGCCGGCCCCCTCGCGCAGCTCACGCACAGCGCCTGGTCCAGGGCCTATCCCACTTCCACCTTGCCCCCGGAAGCGCCAGACGACCGTGGCACACCACCGCGGCAGATATGGCGACGCGAGGATACTCTGGAGGCGTCACGCCCCGCTCCACGATATCGTTCTTAACGGCCTGGAGAGCATTCGATAACACCTTGATCGCACAACGGTCTTGACCTCCGCAAAAAAAATGGTAAAGTAGCTCGCCGTGAGCCGGAGGGATGGCAGAGCGGTTGAATGCACCGGTCTTGAAAACCGGCGTAGGTGAGAGCCTACCCAGGGTTCGAATCCCTGTCCCTCCGCCACCTTAATTCAAAAGGGATCAGCGATTTCGCTGATCCCTTTTTCGTATCCGATGACCTCGAGACATCGCCAAATCTCCCACAATGGCGTTCTGACGCGTTCCATCATCATTCGGCAGGCCGTCACTGTGCTGCGCAAGAACCCTCGGGCTGATATGATCCGAAGGATGTACCGCCTGGCGGGCGCAGCAAGAGACTTCTCATGACCCACCGAGGCACTGGCAGCTTCAGCGCCCACAAGAACCAATATCCCGTGGTGGCAACGATCGCCGTATTGATCCGGGACGACCGAGTCCTGCTAGTACGTCGCGCCAATCCCCCCGACGCCGGCCTGTGGGGCTTTCCGGGTGGAAAGATCGAGCGAGGAGAAAGCATAGAACAGGCTGCCATGCGCGAACTTCACGAAGAAACCGGTATCGTGGCGAGCGCGCACAGGACCTTCAATGCCGTCGATGCGTTCGACGTTGGCGACGACGGCAGGCTTCGGCATCACTTCGTTCTCATCGCCGTGCTCTGTGCCTGGCGCGCGGGGGAACCTGCTGCAGGCGACGATGCCATCGAAGCCGGCTATTTCGATCTTCAGGACCTGGGCAATGGCCACATACCGCTTAGCCGGAACGTGGCGGAGATTGCGCTCCAGGGTGCCAACATCTTCCGAGCAGGGCTCGTCGAATAAATCGCCTTGCGGCTTTCGCCCCTGCACGCGGTATGCTTTCGATGATGCCAGGCCGCTCGCTGGCCCCTCATGCGTCGACAGGCACCCCGTACTTCACTGCCTGGAAAGCCGGCTTGCCACGCTGTCTGCGTTGAGAATGGAGTCTCTCATGCAAAACCGATATGGATCGCTGGCCTCATGGGTCTACCACGTAGACAAACCTGTGGGCCGCTCTTTCGGAGATATCGAATTCTACCTGTCCCGACTCGAGGCCAACCAAGGTCCCATTCTGGAGCCGGCTGTCGGCAACGGCCGATTCTTCATCCCGCTATTGGAGGCGGGTCACATCGCTCATGGTTTCGACGCTTCACAAAGCATGCTGGACATTTGCAAGAAAGAGCTGTCTAGCCGAGGCCTCGCCGATCATGTCAGCCAGCAAGACTTTGCAGGCTTTCACTACAGAAACACGTTCTCTGCAGCAGTAATGCCGGCGGGCTCCATCCAGTTGATCACCTCATCGGCAGAATGCCTGGCATTTCTCAAACGCATCAAACGTTGCCTGTCCCCGGACGGGCAGCTGTTGGTCGACCTGGATTCCCTGGCGTGCATGCATGACCCGGGACCCAGCGTCAGAATGTGGGAGCTTGGCGACAGCACGTTAACCCTGACAGAGTCACGGATAAATACCGATTACCTCAGCCAAACCACGACGTCAGTGCTGAAATACGAGCACTGGAACTCGGGTCAACTAGTGTCATCCGAGATGGAACTGTTCAAGCTTCGCCTATGGGGCGTGGATGAGTTTGCCGCGCTACTGCATCAAGCCGGGTTCGAGAACGTCAGCATCACACTCGACTACGAGACGCCTTACATCCCGCCCCATGAAGAAGGCTCGGCAAACGCCATTACCTTCGAAGCCTCGGCTTGATAAAGCGTGGGTGGGATGGTGCAACGCTATGGCGGGCCGCCACGGCAACACACAATTCAAGGGGGCAGCGAATTCGCTGATCCGCTTTATTGCGTGTTCGATGCCGGAAATATCGTCGAACACCCCACTCGGCCGCCGCTCGCCAGCCTGGGCGGCCGAGTCATAGTGCGGCAAGCTACCGTCCCCTCCCACCTTGTCATGGCAGCCCAATGGGAACAGCGTCACTCAGCAGCCTGATAGCCCGGCATCGGCAGGATTGGCCGGCAGGCGTGGTCCATGCCATTCGCGACCCACGTGAGCCGCATCTATCGCTTTTCGCCGATGAAGAGGTCGCCATCGCGGATATGAGCATCAAACGGCGGATGGAGTTCGCGGCCGGGCGCTCGGCTGGCCACGCCGTGCTGGAAAGCCTCGGCTACCCCGCCACGTCAATTCCAACGGGTCGGGATCGAGCCCCCATCTGGCCATCGGACGTCGTTGGCAGCGTTTCGCATAGCAAGGACGTCTGTGTGGCGGTCGCAGCGTTATCCTGCAATGTCCGGGCGATCGGCATCGATGTCGAAAACCTGATGTCGCTAGACGATGGCCTCCCGGCAGACATAGCGAGCCCCATGGAGCTGGCCTGCATGAATGCCCCCGCCGGAATGGCGTCGCTATGCGCCTTTTCCATGAAAGAGGCCGCTTACAAGGCACAATACCCCATCAGCCGAACGCCCCTAGACTTCTACGCTCTGGAAGTCACGCCACAAGGGTTGCGCTTTCGTTGCCCGGTTCCCGGTTTTCCTCGCGGCACCTTGCTCCCCATACGCCAATGGACCAACGCCGACCTGTGCCTTTCGCTTTGCATACTGTAGCGATCATCGGCAAACGCCTCGACGTCAGTACATGAGCGTCCAGGAGCACCAGCCAATAGCTGGCGCCCGCTGCCTCCAAAAACGAAAGATCGAGGCGTGGTTGCCCACTAGTCAACGGCTTATCCCTGCGGAATCGGCACACCGAGATACGACAGGTAGCTCTCCAGCTCCTCGCGCGCGAATATCGGCTCCTCGATACCGCTGCCACGGAGAAAGTGCTTGGTGTTCCGGCAATCCCAGAGGTAGGTGTTCTGATACAGCTCCACCGTGGACTGATCCTCGTACATGATGTCGTTAAACAGGCTCAGCAAGGGATATAGCGGCGCCTTGTCATCATGCTCCCACTGCGCCTTCCATTGCGCATAGGGAAGCGCCCGAAAGCGATAACCGAAGTGCTCTTCCAGGCGACAGAAGAATTCCTTTAACGTGAGATTGTTGTCTCCCTCGTGTATGAGGTTGAACTTGCGACCCAGGCCCTGCGGATTTCGGGATATGTGCGCGATCGCCGCCGTCATGTAGTCGACGCTGGTCAGCCCTTCACGCAACGCTTCAAGATCCGGGATGCTCTGGTGCATCACGCAGGTCTTCACTAGACGCCCCCACCACTGGTAATCCGCACACACGCCTCGGTCGCTGTGATAGGTGGCATAGCCCAGGCGGAAGGTCATCAGCGGCAAGCCACGCTCGGCGGCCTGATCAGCGATCTTTTCCATGACCCACTTGCTGCGCACGTAGCCGATATCGGTGATCACCGCGTCCAGGTTCTGATCGATATCATCGCTCTCGTACATCACGCGCTTATGGGTATGCAAGTGGCCCCAGCTGTATACGGAAATGGTGGAAAGAAGGATCAAAGGCTTGGTGCGTATGGCCCCGGCGAAATTGAGCAGCTCCAGCAGACCCTGGACGTTATCCCGCTTCATGTAGGAATAGGGCTGGATGAAGTTGACCGCGCTGGCCGAGTGGTAGATCACGTCCACCTGACCGGCGAGCTGCTCATAATGCGTTGCCGTCAGCCCGAGACGCGGTTCTGCCAGGTCGGCCCGATAGACCTCGATGCGCTCACGCTCTGCCTCGGAGAGCGTGATGCCGTAGCGCGCCAGGGTGTCCTCCAGTCTCCGCCAGGGGTCGGCGCCTGAACGCGTCCGGACGGGACAGTGGACGCATGCGTCGGTAGTGGCAAGCAGGTCCGACAGCAGATGGGCACCGACGAAACCGGTGACACCGGTCAGCAGGATGTGACGAGGGTGAGTCAGCGTGTCCGGCGACGCCCAGGGCAAGAACGCCAGCTCATCGGGGAGCGCGGCATCCTCTCGCAAAGGGTGAATACGCTCCCGGTCCAATGAGGTCCGAGGCCGCCCTTCTCCGCGCCGCTCTTCCAGAAGGCCTGCCAGCGAGGCGATGGTATCGTATTCGAAGAGATCGCGGATCCACACCTGAACGGACAATCGCTCACGCACATCCTGCATCAGGCGGGCGGCCAGCAAGGAGTGGCCACCGACGTCGAAGAAGCGGTCGTTGCGGCCGAAGCGTCGATGACCGAGGGCCCTCTCCCAGGCATCGGCGAGGTCAGCTTCAATTCGAGTGGCATATACCTCCTCTGGTGCGCTTTCACTGACGACGTTGTCGGTACTGCCTATCAGCCGATGATACTTCTGCAGCAGCTCCGGCTTGTCCGTCTTGCCATTGGCATTGAGCGGCAAGGCATCGAGGCGCAGAATGGCCGCCGGTGCCATGTAATCCGGGAGGCTGTCCATCAGGCCCCGACGCAGCTCGCTTTCCGCTACCGGCTGCGTATCATCGGGCACGATAAAGGCCAGCAGTTGGTGTTCGCCGCCGGTCTCTGTCGACGCCACTAGCACCACCGCCTCTCGTACGCCGGGCTGTGCGTTCAGGGCTTCCTCGACTTCTGCCAGCTCGACGCGATTGCCGCGAATCTTCACCTGATCGTCCAGGCGACCCAGGAACTGCAGGCGCCCGTCCGGCAGGCAGCGAGCCAGGTCGCCACTGCGGTACAAGCGCTGTCGCCACTGGGGATGGATGATGAATTTCTCCCGCGTCAGCGGTTCATTATGCAGGTATCCCCTGGCCAGATTGTCGCCGCCGATGAAGATCTCGCCGGTCTCGCCTTCCGGTACGGGATCCAGGTGCTCATCGAGCAGGAAAATGTCACTGCCTGCCATGGGTCGGCCAATGGCGGGGCGATCATCCACCTGGCTGCCCGGGACTCGATGGATGGTGGCGAAAATAGTGGCCTCCGCCGGTCCGTAGCAATCCACCAGCTGATAGGGCAAGTGCTCGGTTGGCGGTGGCGTCAGCTTCTCCCCCGCCGTGTAGACATGCGTCAGCGCCAGTTCCTTCGGCTGAGGTCGAGCGGTGATGGCCGGTACCAGGGCGGTGGGGACAAAGGCATGCGAGAGGCACTGGTCGGCGAAGAATCTCAGCAGCCTATCGGGATCCAGTCGCGTTTCCTCATCGGGCAGGATCAGGGTGCCCCCGGCGATCAGCATCGAGGCAACTTCCAACTGCGCCACGTCGAAGCCGGTACCGGCCATCAGCGTGGAGCGGCTGTCCGACGTCACGCCCAGATTGTCGTTGTGGGCGACCACCACGCGGTTGAAGGCATGGTGCTCCACCATTACTCCCTTGGGGTTGCCCGTCGTGCCCGACGTGAAGATCACGTAAGCCAGATCCTGAGACGACGGCAAGATACCCGGGGCATCCTCGACGTCCTGCAGGTCGTCGATCGCATGCAGGCAAAAGGCAGCGTCTCGAGGAGGTTCGGCGCAAGCTGCCAGTGCAAAGGCGGCACCGCTCTGCGACAGGATGCGTTGCTGACGCCGCAGTGGATAGCGAACGTCAACGGGGATATAGGCGGCGCCGCTTTTCATGACGCCCAGAATGGCCGCTACGAAACGGTGCGTTCGATCACACAACAGGGGCACCAGATCGCCCTTACCCACCCCCTTTTCCCTCAAGAAGCTGGCGATGGTATCGCTGCGGCGGTCCAGCTCCCGGTAAGAAAGACGGGAATCCGGGTCGACCAGGGCAATCTCGGTCGGAGTCCGTTCGGCGTGATACAGGAAATGATGAAGCACTGTGGGGCGATTCGTCATCATAATTATTCCTTTTTCTGATGATTAACGACCAATGAGGCACAATTTCCCGATAGAGGGAGGCTATCCCTCGCACCAAGCGTAGGAGAGGGTTGAAGGTTGTAAAGTAAATTCTTATTAAGAAAAAACTTATAAATTAAGTCACGAGCGCCTGAAGCGATCAGAGAGGCTCAAGCATTGAACTTGCAGGCCACCACTGGAGGCCTGTTTTCCCTGGCAGCCGGGGTGTCCGGCCACCAGGCCAGATTCAACACACTGCCACCGTCAGCATGAGCATGACATAGTCCTGCAAACACCAGGTTGCCGTGGGCCAACAGAGTGAAAAGCTGAGCCTGGTTCTTGGTAGAGGGTGCCGCCGCCACGATAGTGGCGTCGGCGATTATGCCCTGTCGCATGAGCAGGCCCTGCTCGGCCAGGCTGGTGTGGATCTCCTCGAAAATCCGCTGGGTCAGGGCATGCTTCTCCAGCAGGTGGCGGAGCGTGGTGGCATCGGGCACGCTCTCCATGGCCAGACCAATACCGATGAAGTCACGCATGGCCAGGCTGTCTTCTCTAAATATTGTCCATCACCTGGCCCCATCAACCTCGGCTTTATAAAGCACCGATCTTGTCACTCATCGCGTCACACCAGCGCCGTTTTTCTGTCTGAATAACGCCTAGCGCCGCCCCCGGAACAGCGACCAGGCGAGGACGAGCACGCCCAGCGCCCCAAAGAGGAAGCTCAAGGGCAAGAAAAAGCTCTCCTGCACGACCAGATCGGTATCCAGGCGCCCTCCGTACAGAATGCGCTCGGCCAAGGCAGAAGCCGCTGCCAGCACCAATAGCACCACTCCCACCAGACACGTTCTGGACATCGTCGCCTCCACCGCTTCAGGCCATAGTAAAGACATCATGGTATCGTCTGCGGTGCCGGGAAGCATTTTCCCGGCCGATCGGCCATGGCCAACGCCAATGCATCCCCAACCGCCTACGCCATGCCAGACAGCAATTCGTGCGCCTCGATCAGCGTCAGGTGGCCGGTGGCGAAAGCCCCGGTATCGATGTAATGCACATTGCCCAGGGTCGTCGGCGACTCGAGGATGGTATGGCCCACCACGACGGCATCGATCCCGACCACGGGCGTATCGTCGCCGCACTGGATGCGACGCCTGCCCCACACCAGCTCATGGCGATCACTATCGTCGATACGTGACCA
This sequence comes from Halomonas sp. B23F22_20, assembly GCF_043496985.1. Lineage (NCBI taxonomy): Bacteria > Pseudomonadati > Pseudomonadota > Gammaproteobacteria > Oceanospirillales > Halomonadaceae > Halomonas > Halomonas sp. B23F22_20. The sequence goes on along the minus strand of NZ_JBIEKH010000008.1, from coordinate 82,602 downwards.
GTCCGACGGCGGCTCGGCATGCACCAGGCCGATACGCCGATCGTTCACGGCGATCTCACGGGCATAAGGCAGGCGTTGCAATGCGGCTCCGAGCAGGTGCCTGAGCGACTGCTGGTCCTCTGCCAACGCCCAGCCGCCACCGTTGAGCTGCCACAGGGCCATGGCATCGCCACCCCGGGCGAGGGCGTCGCGCGCCAGCAACTCATGATTCCCACGAACACCGAAGAACCAAGGCTCGAGGGTCAGCGTCAGGCAGTCTCGCGAGCGCGGTCCACGATCGATGAGATCGCCGACGGAGAACAGGCGATCACACCGTACGTCGAAGGTGACGCTCTCGAGGAGCATCATCAACCGTTCGTACTCGCCGTGGAGATCGCCCACGAAAAAATCGCGCCCCCACGCATTGGCCGAGTGCCGGATCATGGTGACCGCTCCGCGGATTAGAGTGTCCAACGGGACCACGGCCGCCCCCAGCTGGCAGGCTCGGGGCAGCCCCCGACTGCAGTGTCGACCACCACGGCATGACTGTCAGTAGAGACGCAACCCCACCCGAGTGATGCGATCGCCGTCCATCTCGTTGACGACCCAGTGGATGCCGTGCCAGTCAACGTCATCGCCCACCACCGGATGCCCGCCGACACGCAGCGCAATGAATTCGGCAAGCGTCATCTCCTGCTCACCGGGGCTGAGGGTCAGGCCGTAGGCATCGGCGATATCGCCGAGACGCGCCTCGCCATCGAAGTTGAAGGCGCCGAAGAAAGCGCTCTGCCGCCGCAAGGTGGCATCGCCGTTGAACAGCCGGTTGAGGGCCGGCAGGTCATCCTCCCGGCCGATCACACAGACCGTATCGCCCCGACACAGCCGCGTGCTGCCCTTGGGGTGCAGCATCACGCCATCGCGGAACAAGGAGGCAATCAGCGCCCCGGAGGGAAAGCGCAGCAACCGGATCGGCACGTCCTCGAGGTCCGCGCTCTCCACGCGATAGACGAGCATCTCGTAGTCGTCGGCCGACTGGATACCCAGCGGCCCCCGACGGCTGGGCGTCACGCTGGGCGGTATCTCCACCCGCAGCCGGCGGGCCATCCACGGCAGGCTCCCCCCCTGGATCAGCAATGACAACAGCACCACAGCGAAGGCGACATTGAAGTACAGCGAGGCATTCTCCACCCCGCCGATCACCGGGAAGATCGCCAACACGATCGGTACGGCACCCCGCAGCCCCACCCAGGCAATGAAGCCGACCTCGCGCCAGCGAAAGCGGAAGAACGGTTTGATGGCCACCAGTACCGCCAGCGGACGGGCCACGAAGATCAGCGCCAGGGCCACCACCGCGGCCGGCAGCGCATAGGCCATCATCTCGCTGGGCGTGACCAGCAGCCCCAGCACCAGGAACAAGCCGATCTGACTGAGCCAGGCCAGGCCATCGTGGACCGGCAGAATAAAGTTGAGATGGCGACCCGGCCGGTTGCCGATCATCAGCCCGGTCAGGTAGATGGCCAGGAAGCCGCTGCCCCCTAGTGCGCTGGTCAACCCGAAGACGCAGAACCCCAGCGCCAGCGCCAGCAGCGAATAAAGCCCCGGCGCCAGGTCGACCCAGGTCAGCAGCCGGGCGATCAGCCAACCGGCGCCGAGCCCCAGGGCGATACCCAGTCCGAACTGCTGGAGGAAGAACAGCGAGGTTTCGAGCCACCCGCCGATGTCGCCGACCAACAACTCGACCAGCATCAAGGTCAGGAAAATCGCCATGGGATCGTTGGTGCCCGACTCGATCTCCAGCGTTGCCCCGACCCGCTCGTTGAGGTTGATGCCACGCCCGCCCAACATAGAGAACACAGCAGCGGCGTCGGTGGAACCGACGATAGCCCCTACCAGCAGGCCCTGGACCAGGCTCAGTCCGAAGACCCACATGGCGATCATCCCCACCAGGGCACTGGTGACGAACACGCCAAGGGTCGCAAGCGACAGCGCGGGCTTGAAGCCGACCCGGAAGGTCTTGAGACGGGTGCGCAGCCCGCCGTCGAGCAGAATCATCGCCAGCGCCAGGTGACCGATCAGGAAGGCCAGCGGATAGTCGTCGAACTCGATGCCGAGCAGCCCCTCCTCTCCGGCCAGCATGCCGAGGCCGAGGAAGAGCAGCAACAGCGGCACGCCCACCAGGGTGGAGAGCCGGCTGGCAAGGACGCTCAAGGCAATCAGGAAGCCACTGAGCAAAAAGAGAGTGTTGATCGTGTCCATGGCATCCTGCCTAAGAGATGAGCTGAAGTATCTCATGCCGCACGGCCGCTCGCGACGCCAGACCTACGTTGATCGTGGTGCTGGCCAGGCGGGACCGCTCGCCGCTAGACTAGCCGCGTTCCGCCCCGGCCCCGAGCCTCGCGCCGTCACCACCGGGGCCCCGCTGGAGTCACTGTACATGCCGTCAATGACACGCTATCCGGCCCGGATGCGGCGCTGGACCTCGCCGGCCCTCGCCGTTGCCCTGCTGGTCCTTCCCCTGGCCGGGAATGCCGCCCCGGGAGATGCCTCCGCGTCAGGCTATCCTCCGCTCGGCACCGAGGTCATGGTGCCTGACCTGTCACCGCCGACGGCCGAAGATGTGATGGCTGACTTCGAGGGACGCACCGGAGGGCCGGCCGTGGATACACCCACGCGACCGTCCGCACCGGCCATGGCCAGCGGGCCGGTAGGCCCCATCGCGCCGCCCCCGGTCAGCCGCCTGTCGCTGATGCTCGACTGGTACCCCAGTCCGCGCCATGCAGCACTGTTCGTGGCCCGCGCGCTCGACATGTTCACCAGCCGTGAGCTGGACGTCGATATCCGCACGCCCGCGGATCCCGACGTACCCACCAAGTTGCTCGCCGCCTCGCGGGTCGATCTGGCACTCACCCGGCAGCCACTGCTGCACCTGCTGGTCGACCAGGGAAAGCCCTTGGTACGCGTGGCCACCCTGGTCGGCGTACCCTTGGCAGCGCTGGTGATCGACGACGATGCCGGCATCGAAGGGCCGGCGGACCTCGCCGGCGCACGCATTGGCCACACTGGCCTTGACGGTGAAATCGTGCTGCTGGGCAGCCTGCTGGCCCGACACGAAATGTCCCGCGAGGCGCTGGACAGCCCCGACCTGCATTTCCGCCTCGAACAGGCGATGCGCGAGGGTCGCGTGGACGGCGTGATCGGCGCGGTACGCTACCTGCTGCCTCGTTCTCTGGCCGACGACGGCCTGGCGACTCGCAGCTACACCACCGAGGCCATGGGCGTACCGCGCCACGACGGCCTGATCCTGGTCGCCAATCGCGATCACCTGGCGCAGAAGCGCGATGCCATCGTCCGCCTGGTGGATGCCCTGGAGGAAGCTACCGCCTGGATCCTGGAACACCCCGAGGAGAGCTGGGAGCTGTTGATCACCGTTGAACCCGCGCTCGACACCCCGACAAATCGCAGCGCCTGGCCCGAGGCCATGGCACGCCTCAGCCTGACGCCCGCCGCCCTGCATCGGCAGCGTTACGCCGATCTCGAACGCTTCCTGATGGAACATCACATGGTCTCGGCGACCACGCCGGTAAGTCGGCTGGCCGTCGATCCCAATCAGTAAACGAGCCACCCCACGGACAATGTCAGTCGGCCAGGCGTGCCAGGAAGCGATTGACCACCGCCTGGAACTCGTCCGGTCGCTCGGCATGCAGCCAATGGCCCGCGTCGAGGGTCTCCAGTTCCGCTTGGGGCAGTACGTCACGTAACGCCGGCAACATGGCGTCGGTCACATAGGACGAGCGCGCACCACGCACCACCAGAGTCGGCCCGTCGTAGGCGCCCTGCCCATCCGGCGCGCCACTGATCGAGGCATAGTCATCGGCGATCTCGTCCAGCCCGACGCGCACCGTCATGCCCCCATCGCCTCGCACCAGATTCGTGGCCAGGAACAGGCGCGTGGGGCGTTCATCGATATATTCGGCCATCAGCGCATCCGCCGAACGGCGGTCGGCGGGGCGCTCGTCGCGCACTCGCCTCAGGGCGCCCAGCTCGTTGTGATGACCGTGCCCGTAGGCTTGGGGAGCCACGTCGGCGACGATCAGCGACGCCAGCCTTTCGGGCGCCAGACGCGCCAAGGTGATCGCCACCTTGCCACCCATGGAATGGCCCAGCACGTGGGCCTTCGACACGCTCAGCTGATCCAGCAGCGCCAGCACGTCGCGGGCCATCTCGGCGTAACCCATCCCGGGCGCATGAGGCGAACGCCCGTGGTTGCGCAGGTCCAGGGCAATGACACGACCCCGCTGCTGCCACTGTTTGACGTGGGAACGCCAGTTGTCGGCACTACCCAGCAGACCGTGGATCACCACCAGCGGCGTGCCGTCGCCGCCGGTGTCGAGATGATGGAGAGCAAGCGTCATCGAGAACTCCTTGACGAATTAGCGCGCCTGGGCCCGCTCCGGCGCCAGATCGGATTCACCGGTGGCGGCCACCAGCCGACGCGTCAGCCAGGCCAGCAGCACGCCATAGAGGGGCAGGAAGAACGCCAGGCTGATGCCCAACTTGATCCCGTAGTCCACCCAGGCGATCTCCGGCCAGTGGCTGGCCATGAAGGCGTCGGGCCCCCGGTGGAAGGCGATAGAAAAGAAAGCGAAGGTATCCGCCAGATTGCCCAACAGCGTCGACATGGCAGGCGCCACCCACCATGCACGCAGTCGGCGTAGGCGGTCGAATACCGTGACGTCGAGCAGTTGGCCCAGCACATAGGCCATGAAACTGGCCAGCGCGATGCGCGCCACGAACAGATTCCACTCACCCAAGGCATCGAGGCCGGCGAAGCCGCCGCGGGGAAACACCACCGACACGACGTAGGAGATCGCCAGGGCCGGAAACATCACTCGCAGGATAATCGCCCGCGCCGACTCCTTGCCGAACAGCCGCACGGTCAGGTCGGTGGCCAGGAAGATAAAGGGAAAGCTGAAGGCGCCCCAGGTCGTATGCAGCCCAAACAGGCTGAACGGCAACTGAACCAGATAATTGCTGGCGGCGATCACCAGGATATGAAAGGCGACCAGCCACGACAGGCAGCGGCGGGTCTGGGCGGCGGAGAGCACGAACATCGGGCACCTTTTTGGGGAGAGGGGTGAGGGAACCCTCGTCGAATGGCAAGCCGGAGCTCCGGCGGACGGAGGCGAATTATACGCGCACCTCCGCTCCGGGCCAAACCCCTTGCCCCTCTCGCCGCGCCCTGTGGCAAGCGAAGATATCCCGGGGCGACGCTATCGGGGCCGCGCCTGATCGGCATGGCCCAGCGAGCGGGCCTTCATCGCCTCGTGCACATCGCTCAGGCTCGCCGGATCATCGATCGTCGAAGGCACACCATACTCCTCCCCGTCGGCGATATGGCGAAGCAGCTTGCGCAGGATCTTGCCGGAACGGGTCTTGGGCAATCGATCGACCACGAGTACCTGCTTGAAGCACGCCACCGGGCCGATGAAATCACGCACTCGGGCAATCAGCTCGCGCTCCAGATCGGCCTCGTTGCCATCGAAGCCGTCCTTGGGAATCACCAGGCCCACCGGCACCTGCCCCTTGAGGGCATCGTGGATGCCAATCACCGCGCACTCGGCCACCGCCGGATGGCCGCCAACCACCTCTTCCATCTCCCCGGTGGACAGCCGATGACCAGCGACGTTGATGACATCATCGGTACGCCCCATGATGAACAGATAGCCGTCCTCATCCAGGTAGCCCGCATCGCCGGTCAGGTAGTAGCCCGGGAAGGCCGCCATGTAGGCGGCGTGAAAGCGCTGCGGATCGCGCCAGATGCCGGTCAGGCAGCCCGGCGGCAGCGGCTGCTTGATCACCACGCTGCCCTGTTCGAGCGCCGGGGCATCGCGCCCCTCGCGGTCGAGGATGTGCACGCCGAAGCCTGGCACGGGCACCGTGGCCGATCCCGCCTTCACCGGCATCGGCTCGAGGCCCTGCAAGTTGGCGGCGATCGGCCAGCCAGTTTCGGTCTGCCACCAATGATCAATCACCGGCACCTCGAGCAGATCCTCGAGCCAGTGGAAGGTCGGCGGATCCAGGCGCTCTCCGGCCAGGAACAGCGCCTTCAGGCTGGAAACGTCGTATTCTCGCAGCAGAGTGCCATCGGGATCTTCCTTCTTGATCGCCCTGAAGGCGGTGGGCGCCGTGAAGAAGGCCTTGACGCGATACTCGGCGATCAGCCGCCAGAACGCGCCGGCATCCGGCGTCCGCACCGGCTTGCCTTCGTAGACCACGGTGGTACAACCGCGCAGCAAGGGGCCATAGACGATATAGGAGTGTCCCACGACCCATCCCACGTCGGAGGCCGAAAAGAACACCTCGCCCGGCGCCATGTCGTAGATCGCCTCCATGGAATAATGCAGGGCCACACCGTAGCCCCCGGTATCCCGCACCACGCCCTTGGGCTTGCCGGTGGTACCGGAGGTATAGAGCACATAAAGCGGGTCGGTCGCCTTGACCGGCACGCAAGCCGCCGGCGCCGCGCCGGCTTCCAGCGACACCCAATCGTGATCACGCGCTCCGAGTTCGGCCCTGCACTGCTCGCGCTGCAGCAAGACGCAGGCCTCGGGTTTATAAGAACTCTGCTCGATGGCGGCATCGACGATGGGCTTGTAGGGCAGCACCCGGTCCACCTCGACACCGCAGGAGGCCGCGACCACCACCCGCGGCTCGGCGTCCTCGATACGCACTGCCAGCTCGTGCGGAGCGAAGCCGCCGAACACCACCGAGTGCACCGCTCCCAGCCGCGCACAGGCCAGCATGGCAATCAACGCCTCGGGCACCATCGGCATGTAGACGATCACCCGATCCCCCTGCTCGACCCCGAGCCCCTTCAGTGCACCGGCAAATCGCGCCACTCTATCGCGCAATTCAACGTAGCTGAGACGCCGACGCGATCCAGTGACCGGCGAATCCCACAGCACTGCGGCTTGGTCGCCGCGCCCCTGTTCGACGTGATGGTCGAGGGCGGCATGACAGAGGTTGAGCTCTCCATCGGGATACCAGCGTGCATGCCCCTGGTCGTCGTAGGACAGCATGGTGCGAGGCATGGTGGTCCAGGGTAGGCGATTCGCCTGCTCGGCCCAGAAGGTCTCGGGTTGATCGATGGAACGTCGATACTCACGGGAATAAAGAGACATGAGGGATTTCCTGCTCAATGGGTGATGTCATAATTGTTGACACTTTAGGACAGCAGGAGAGTAAAAACCTCATACAAAGGGCTAACATTCGACAAAAGAACGAAAAGGCAAGCCAAATTGTCGACAAAAACGCGTAGTGATCGTTGAGAAGCCCAGTCACACTGGCCACACTGAGCTATAATTGAGTGATGGCTGAATCAGGAAACGAAAGAGGTACGGCAGCGAGCGACGGGGGCGATCGCTCGGCACACAGCACAGGCCTGATCGGCAAGGGAGGGCCGTCTCAAGCCACCCTGACGACGTCAGAGGGGGTGACATCATGAGCAGCTCACAAGGCCAGGCGGCGCGACTATTGAAAGGCGGAGACGCAGTGATCGACCAGGCCAGCGCCTTGCTCAAGGCGATGGCCAATGACAACCGGCTGCGGATATTGTGCCTGCTGGACGGCCAGGAGCTATCGGTAACCGAGCTCAATCGGCAACTTGCCCTTAGCCAGTCGGCACTATCCCAGCATCTCGCCATCTTGCGACGCGAGGAGCTGGTCAGCACGCGCCGGGCTTCACAAACAATCTACTACTCACTGCAGGGAGAACGCGCCCAGATCATCCTGACGGCACTCGACAAGCTGGGGTTATCCGACGGCTGAGATCTCACCGCTTTTGCCAGCCGCGAGCCTCCAGGCCCTCGACGACCCGCTCGACTCCCCTTTCAATGCCGCGAGATACCGTCAGCCCCAGCCGTTCAACCAGCGGCTGGCGGCGCTCGAGGCGCAGGGTCACAACGCGGGCTGAGGCCATGCGTTCCACCAGGTAGGCTTCGCTGGTTCCGAGTTCGTCGGCCAGCCCACGCGGCAGCGCATCCTGCCCATACCAGATCTCGCCGGTGGCCACTGCCTCGATATCCAGCTCGGGCCGACGCTCCGATACGTAGCGCTTGAACAAGCCATGCACGGTCTCGAGGTCCTCCAGGAATTTCTCCCGCCCCTCTTCGGTATTCTCGCCAAACACCGTCAGGGTGCGCTTGTAGCGCCCGGCGGTCAGCACCTCGACGTCAACGTCATGGCGCTTGAGCAGACGATGCAGGTTGGGCAACTGGGCGACCACCCCGATCGATCCCAGCACCGCGAAGGGGGCGACCCGCAGCCGGTCCGCACAGCAGGCCATCAGGTAACCGCCGCTGGCCGCCACCTTGTCGACGCACACGGTAGTGGAGAGTCCGGCCTGACGCAGGCGATCCAGCTCGGCGGCCGCATGCCCATAGGCGTGCACCAGGCCACCCGCGGACTCCAGGCGCACTACCACCTCATCACGCTCCCCGGCGACATCCAGTACCGCCGACACTTCCTCCGCGAAGCGTCCGGTGACGCTGGCCTTGAGATCGCCGTGAAAATCCAGCACCCAGACCATCGAGGAAGCATCGTCATCGCCTTGACGCTTGCCGCGCAACTTGTCATCGCGCCGAAAGGCCTTGCGCAGGCGTTTGCGAGCACCGGGCTCGCTGGCGGCCAACTGCAATCGACGCCGCCGTCGCCGGCGATCGTCGTTGAGCTCCTCGACACGGAGCCTGACACGCTCGCCGTCTCCACCGCGAGCCCGCATCACTACCAGCACGCCCAGGGTCACGATGACCACCACCGCCACCAGCTGCGCCAGGAACATGCCGAAATCCGTCAGCCACTCGTTCACCTTGTCTCTCCTTCGGGGTGTCTGCCCTCATCCTGCCCAGCGAAGGCTGCCGCGACAAGCCGGCCACTTGATGCGCCCGACGGTTTTCCCTACGCTCGCGGATCGATCCCCAGACGACCTCCGGAGTCACCCGATGACCGACAGCACCCTCGACAAGCTCCATGACCGCTTCGATCCCGAAGCCGCCCGCGGCATGGACGAGGTCTTCCAGTTCCATTTCAGTGACGCCGGGGACTACCACCTGGTGGTCCAGGACGGTCAGCTGGCGGTTCATGAGGGCGTTCACGACGACCCCTCGATCAGCCTCAGCCTCAGCACCGAGACGCTGAAGGGCGTGATGAGCGGCGACATCAGTGGCATGAGCGCCTTCATGAGCGGTAAGCTCAAGGCTACCGGCAACGTCATGCTGGCAACCAAGCTGGGCAGCCTCTTCCCACGACGCCACTGATCCCTTGGCGCGACCGGCCTGCGCGTGACACGCTGTCGCTGGCAGGCCAACGTGCCCTGACCTAGCGCGCCCCTACCTCGGCCAGATGCGTCTCGATCAGCGCCCGTGAGATCGAATAGGGAGGCGGTAGCTGGGGCAGCCGCCGCGGCGAGAACCAGGCGGCATCGGCGATCTCGTGGCCGTCGATGCGAATGCGTCGGCTGGCCGCCTCGGCGAAGTAGCCAAACATCAGCGAATGGGGAAAGGGCCAGGCCTGGCTCAGGAAGTAGCGAAGCCGCCCCACGGTCAGCCCCACCTCCTCGAAGATCTCGCGCCGTACCGCCTCCTCGGCGGACTCCCCCGGCTCGATGAAGCCAGCCAGCGTCGAATAGCGTCCCGGCGGGAAACGCGGACTGCGTGCCAGCAGCAGCGACTCGCCATGGGTCACCAGGGTGATGATGCACGGCGAAATGCGCGGATAGTTGCGGTGACCGCAGCGCTCGCAATGCATGGCGAACTCGTGGTCAAGCCGCGAGGCCGGCGCCCCGCAGCTGCCACAGAACCGATGATGGCGTAGCCAGGCACCGACCTGGAGCGCCGTGGAGACCAGCGCGAACCAGGACTCCGGCAGGCGTGCCAGCCACGCTCGCCCCTCGATCCAGTCGTCGCCGGGCGACGCCTCGAGCGACAAGGCGACCGGCACATCCTGCCACCAGCACAGCGGCTGCATGGCAGGCAACCAGGGCTGCACGGGCTGCAGCGGCCCACCGTCGATCCCCGGCGCGATTCGCCCTTCTGCCAGCCGAATCACGTGGCCCGACATTTCCTCGTGGGGCAGCTCGCGTCGCAGCATCAGGGCGCCTCCTGCCCGGGCCAGCCATTCAGGCCATCCCAACGACACTCACCGCCAGCGTCACGAATCGTTGCCAGCTTGTCGCGATGCGCCTGCCACTCGGCATCGTCGGGTGCCTGGACCCGCAGGGTCCCAGGCGACAGCGACAGCCGGCGTACGTTGAGACCGCCACTGGCCCCGGCCTCACCCTCCTCTTCACCGGAGGCGGAGGCATCCAGCAACAGCGCGGTCTGGCCACCGGTCATCGCCAGGTAGACGTCGGCCAGGATCTCGGCATCCAGCAAGGCGCCGTGCAGCACCCGATGACCGTTGTCGATCTCGTAGCGCTTGCACAGCGCATCGAGATTGTTGCGCTGGCCTGGGTGCTTGTCACGGGCCAGACGCAGGGTATCGAGGATGCGGCAGTGTTCGGCCACCGGCCCCAGACGCGGCTCGCCGCGAGCCTGGTTCAGCATACCCAGCTCGTGGTCGATGAAGCCCACGTCGAAGGGCGCGTTGTGGATCACCAGCTCCGCGCCTTCGATGAAGGCCCAGAAGGCGTCAGCCACGTCGGCGAACAGCGGCTCGTCGGCGACCCGTTCATCGGTGATGCCGTGAACCGCCACCGCCTCGGCGTCGATGGAACGCTCGGGATTGATGTACTGGTGATAGGTGTTGCCGGTCAGTCGGCGATTGACCATCTCCACCGCGCCTATCTCGATCAGGCGATGGCCGTCTCGGGGATCAATGCCGGTGGTCTCGGTATCCAGAATGATCTGGCGCATGGGGCGTCCCCTGTTGGATGACGTTCCAGGTTGGCCGGGCTCACGCCCGTGCCAGCATCTCGTCGATGGCCTCGTTGGCCAGGGCATCGGCGCGCTCGTTGCCGGGATGGCCGCTGTGCCCCTTTACCCAGTGCCACTCGATGGCATGCCGCTGGGCTTCCTCGTGCAGCGCTCGCCACAGCTCGGCATTCTTGACCGGCTGCTTGGAGGCGGTCTTCCAGCCTCGCTTGATCCAACCGTGAATCCACTCGGTAATCCCGCGGCGCAGGTATTCCGAGTCGGTCCACAGCGATACCCGGCAAGGGCGGGTCAGCGCGCGCAGGGCCATGATAGCGGCCATCAGCTCCATACGATTGTTGGTGGTAAGCTCTTCGGCGCCCATCAGGGGCTTTTCGTGAGGCCCACTGCACAGTAGCGCCCCCCAGCCGCCGGGGCCGGGATTTCCGCGGCAAGCGCCGTCGGTATAGATCGTCACTTCGGGCAACGCCCCTGACTGTGGTTGGTCTGTCACCCTCGCTCGCCCTCTCCGGAGGCGGCCCGGCCGGTGGCATTGCCCAGCGTCGACCCGGCGATCGGCGTCGGGAAGACCACCCGGCCGCGCCGGGGCTGGGCCAGCTGAGACCGGCGCCGCGCATGAATCATGAAGCTCTCGCCGAAAGGCAGATTGTGCCGGCGTCCCAGGGTCTCGAGCATGGTGTTGTGCACCAGTCCACCGGGCAGGCGAAAGCCGCAGTAGTCTACCCGCTGCGCCTCGAAGTCGACAAACGCCAGCCAGTCGGCAAGCCGCGCCGGCATGCGCCAGCGACCGCGCCCGGGAAGCCGGCGACGATGTCCCGGCCACCAGCGCAACCAGCCCCCCGGGCCCAGCGGGTGCCAGCAGAACAGGATCAGATGACCATCGTCAGCGGTGACGCGTGCCGCCTCCTGCAGCAGATGATGAGGGTCGGGGACCACCTCGAGCAGATGATGCACCACCACCAGATTCAGGCAGCCGTCGGGCAACGGCAGCGCGTCCGGCGGGCACACCAGGGTATTGTCGGTCTGTGCCAGCTCGAGGGTCGGCGACCAGCGCAGGGCGTGACGAACGGGACACATATCAGTGAGGGTCGGGGCAAGTCCGAGCTCAAGGCCATGGACACCGAACCAGCGCTCACAGAGAGGCCCCAGGCAAGCCCGCTGGGCCTGCCAGACGCCCTGACCAGCGGGGCCAGCCCAGTAACGACGGCCTTCGCGCACTAGCCGCGCCATGATCATCGCATCCTGCGAATTTGACATGATCCGTTCATCTCTCCAAAGTGATCGGCTTTGTGAACAATTTTGAACCAAGATGCCCGCGTCTCCCAGGCCCTCGACCGCGGCGCAAGGACCCGACCCCATGTTGAGCGTGACACCGATTCCCGCCTTTCGCGACAACTATATCTGGCTGCTCCGCCAGGATACGAGCGACGACGTCTGCGTGGTAGATCCAGGTGATGCCGCCCCAGTAATCGAGACCCTCGAGCGGGAAGGTCTGACGCTGGGCAGCGTGCTGATCACTCACCATCACCCGGACCACGTGGGTGGCCTGCCCGAGCTGATCGCACGCTATGCACCGCGCGTGATCGGGCCCCACAACCCGGAAATAGACGGCATCGACGAGCGCGTCGCCGCCGGTGATGAGGTGCGGGTCATGGGACGCCTTTTCGAAGTCCTGGAGGTCCCGGGCCACACCCTGGATCACATCGCTTTTTTCACCGCCGGCATTCCGCCGCTGCTTTTCTGCGGCGACACCCTGTTCAGCGCCGGCTGTGGACGCCTGTTCGAAGGGACACCCGAACAGATGCACGCCTCGCTGTCGCGCCTCACGGCGCTTCCCGAGGACACCCTGGTCTTCGCGGCCCATGAGTACACGCTGGCAAACCTGCGTTTCGCCAAGGCTGCGGATCCCGACAACCCCGACATCGACACCGCCGAGCAGGAGTGCCGGCGGGCCCGGGAGCTCGAGCGCCCTACTCTGCCCAGCACCATCGGGCGAGAACGGCGCATCAACCCTTTCCTGCGCTGCGAAGACGCCAGCGTTCGTCGTGCCGCCGCCACCCAAGGCGACACGTCTGACGCCGTGGCGACCTTCGCCACGCTGCGCGCCTGGAAAGACGACTTCTGAGACCCAGCCGCCGGGCGCCCGACGCCGCTGCCGTGACGGCGGCGACCCTGCGCCCCCGGAGACCCCTGCATGACCTATTACACATCGCGCCGACGTCTCCTCGGATTCGCCAGCACGATCGCCATGGCCGGCGCCCTGATCGCCGGTGCCTACACCAAGGCATCGACCCTGCCCGCCGGCCGTCTAGCGGCCGACATGCCGACCTTTTCGCCCAGCCACCGCGGCGAGCCAGAGGGTCGCCGCACCTTCTGGAGCCATCTCCAGCTGCAGCCCGCCGACGCTTGGTCGCGGCTGCGCGACAGCTTCCACTGGCAGGACCAGTGGCAGAACGGAGCCGGCCACGCCCGGGTCAAGCACTGGATCGACGAATACAGTGCCAAGCCGCACAACATCGTCGAGATCGCCGAGCGTGCCCGTCCATGGCTGGCTTGGATCCTCGAGCGCATCGAAACCCGCGGCCTGCCTGGCGAGCTGGCCCTGGTACCTTTCGTCGAGAGCTCCTTCGATCCCGAGGCCCGCAGCCACTTCGGCGCTGCCGGCCTGTGGCAGATCATGCCGCGCACCGGCGACGCCCTGGGACTGCGCCGCAGCGGCAGCTGGGACGGCCGCCTCGACGTAGTGCGCTCCACCAAGGCCGCGCTGGACTACATCGAGTACCAGGCTGAACAGTGGTACCAAGGCGACATCGAGCTCTCCCTGGCCGCCTACAACGCCGGCGCCGGCACCGTGAACCGGGCCCAGAAACGAGCCCTGGCCAGTGGCCGAGCGGGCAGCTACTGGGACCTCGAGCTGCCCAACGAGACCATGGACTATGTGCCCAAGCTGCTGGCAATCTCTGCCATCGTCAGCGATCCCGAGCGCTACGGCGTCACGCTGCCCGAGATCGAGGGTTCCCCCGCCTTCGAGCGAGTGCCGGTCACACGCACGGTGCACCTCGGCGAGGCCGCGCGCCTGGCCGGTGTCCCGACCGCCCAGTTGGCGGCTCTGAATCCCGGCCTTCGCAGCAGCACCGCCCGTCCGGGCCAGGTCAGCGAACTGCTTGTTCCCGTTGACAATGCCGAGCCACTGCTGGCCGCCATGCGACGCCCCGGTCCGCCCAGCCGCAACACCTCCGAGGTCCACGTGGTACAGAGCGGCGACACCCTGTCCGGTATCGCCTCGGAACACGCCGTGGCGGTCGCCGACCTGGCCCGCTGGAACGGCCTCGACAGCCCCAATGCTTTACAACCCGGCCAGCAGCTGACACTTTCCGGTAGATGATGAGAGGGCGTTCGCCCTCTCCCCTGGTACAAGGATGCTGACCGATGCGATCGACCGTGCTGCTGATGGCAGCCCTGGCGGCAGGCCCAGTCCTGGCCTCAGAACCGGCTGACGTGCCCACTCGCCATGCCCTCGCCCTCTACGGCGCCCCGGCGCTACCGGCGGACTTCGAGCACTTTGCCTACGTCAATCCGGACGCTCCGGTGGGCGGCACCCTGACCCGCAGTGCCAACGGCAGCTTCGACTCCACCAACCCCTTCATCGTCCAGGGCACCCCCGCCGCCGGCCTCGCCGCCATCTACGACACCCTGATGGTGCAGAACCCCGACGAGCCCTTCACCATGTACGGGCTGCTGGCCCAGGGCATTCGACTCGACCCGGACCGCAAATGGATCGAGTTCGATCTCGCGCCCGAGGCCCGTTTCCACGACGGCGAGCCGGTCACCGCCGAAGACGTGATCTTCAGCTTCGAGACCCTGACCAAGCGGGGCCAGCCCTTCTACGCCGCCTACTACGCCGACGTCAGCGACGTGCGTGCGGTCGACGAGGACACCGTTCACTTCGATCTCGCCGACAGCGAGTCCCGAGAGCTGCCGCTGATCCTCGGCCAGCTACCGATCCTGCCGGCCCACTACTGGGAAGGTCGCGACTTCGAACGCCCCACCCGAGACGCCCTGCTCGGCTCCGGCCCCTATCGCATCGCTCAAGTCGATCCGGGGCGGCGCATCGTCTATGAACGCGTAGCGGACTACTGGGGCCACGACCTGCCCGTCAATCGCGGTCGCCACAACATCGCGCGGCTGGCCTTCGACTACTACCGAGACCAGACGGTGGCTCTCGAGGCCTTCAAGGCCGGCAACCTGGACATGCGCATCGAGTCCAGCGCCCGCAACTGGGCCACCGCCTACGACTTTCCCGCTGCAGACGACGGCTTCGTCGAGCTCCTGGAAGTGCCCGACGGCCAGCCGGCGGGCATGCAAGCCTATGTGATGAACATCCGTCGCAACACCTTCCAGGACGTGCGAGTGCGCGAGGCACTCAACCTGGCCTTCGACTTCGAGTGGCTCAACCAGAACCTCTTCTACGGCGCCTATCAGCGCACCCACAGCTATTTCGAGAATTCCGAGATGGCGGCACAGGGTCTGCCCGGCGAGGACGAACTGGCCCTGCTCGAGCCCCATCGCGATGCCCTGCCCGAAGCGGTCTTCGACGAGCCGCTGCCCATCGAGCAGCCGCAGGACATGCGCGCGCGCCTGCGCAAGGCCCTGGGGCTGCTGCACGCGGCCGGCTACGAGAACGCCGAGGACGGCACGCTGGTCGACACCGAGACCGGCGAGCCGCTGACCCTCGAGGTACTGCTTTATGACACCCAGTTCGAGCGAGTGGTGCAGCCGCTGCTGCGCAACCTCTCGCGGCTCGGCGTGCAGGGCGACATCCGCATCGTCGACGTCAACCAGTACTTGAACCGGCTGCGCCGCTTCGACTTCGATATCGTGGTCGGCGGCTTTCCCCAGTCAGCGAATCCCGGTAACGAGCAGCGCGACTTCTGGGGCAGCGAGTATGCCGACGCGCCCCAGAGTCGCAACCTGATCGGCCTCGAAAGCCCGGCGGTCGACGACCTGGTGGATGCCCTGATCGCCGCCGACACCCGCGAGGCTCTGGATACCGCCGCCCAGGCCCTGGACCGGGTGCTGCGCTGGGGCTTCTACGTGATTCCTCAATGGCATCTGGGCAGTACCCGCCTCGCGGTGTGGGACAAGTTCGGCTGGCGAGAACCCTTCCCCGAGTACAACCTTGACCTGGACGCCTGGTGGGTCGAGCCAGAGCGCGCCGCAGAGATCGAGGCCCGCCAGCGTAATCGGTGAGTCCGGGGTGAGGTGCGAGGTACGATATCGGTAAAGAAGCGCCCAGGGATGGGGGTACTGCGTCCTCGCGATGGTCCGACACTTCGGGGCTTGTCGCCGGAAAAGCTCATCACTCGTTGAGATTTCATAGAAGCTCTAAGGACACGCCGTGGCCGCCTACGTACTGCGCCGCATCCTGCTGATGATTCCCACCCTGCTGGGGATCATGCTGCTCAACTTCCTGATCGTCCAGGCCGCCCCGGGCGGCCCCATCGACCAGATGCTGGCCCGCTTCGAGGGCCTCTCCACCCAGGCCAGCACCCGCCTTGAGGGCGGCGGCGGCGACAGCGCCGGCGGCGGGGAATCGCGCGGTGCCCGGGGCGTGCCCCAGCAATTCATCGACCGGCTCGAGACCCAGTTCGGCTTCGACCAGCCGGCCCACGAGCGCTTCTTCGGCATGCTTGCCGACTACGCCACCTTCGACCTCGGCGAGAGCTTCTTCCGCGGCGAAAAGGTCACTACCCTGATGCTCGAGCGACTGCCGGTATCGATCTCGCTGGGGCTCTGGACCACTCTGCTGGTGTATCTGATCTCGATCCCGCTGGGCGTACGCAAGGCACTACGGCATGGGTCGCGCTTCGATGTCTGGACCTCGGGACTGGTGATCGTCGGCTACGCCATCCCCGGCTTCCTGTTCGCCATCCTGTTGATCGTGCTGTTCGCCGGCGGCAGCTACTGGGAGGTCTTCCCGCTGCGCGGACTGACCTCGCCGGACTTCGCCGACCTCTCGGCCTGGGGCAAGGTCAAGGACTACTTCTGGCACATCAGCCTGCCGGTGCTGGCCTCGGCGATCGGCAGCTTCGCCACCCTGACCATGCTGACCAAGAACAGCTTCCTCGACGAGATCCACAAGCAGTACGTGCTCACCGCCCGCGCCAAGGGCGCCAGCGACAGCCGAGTGCTCTATGGCCATGTGTTCCGCAACGCCATGCTGATCATCATCGCCGGGCTGCCCGCGGCGCTGGTGGCCATCTTCTTCACCGGCTCGCTGCTGATCGAGGTGATCTTCTCGCTCAACGGCCTGGGCCTGCTGGGCTTCGAAGCGGTGATGCAGCGCGACTATCCGGTGATCTTCGGCACCCTCTACCTCTATACCCTGATCGGGCTGATCCTGAAGCTGATCTCGGATCTGACCTACGTGTGGGTCGACCCCCGCATCGACTTCGAGACCCGGGAGTCCTGAGCATGGCGCTGAGCGATCGTCTATCCCCCATCACCCGACGCCGGCTGGCGGTGTTCCGCGGCAATCCCCGGGCGCGCCTGTCGCTGTGGATGTTCCTGGCACTGTTCGTGGTCAGCCTCGGCGCCGAACTGGTGGCCAACGACAGACCGCTGCTCGTCCACTACCAGGACCAGTGGTATGCACCGCTGATCGTCGACTATCCGGACAGCGAGTTCGGCGGCTTCCTGCCCACCCCGGCCGACTATCGGGATCCCTATACCCGCGAGGCCATCGAGGCCGAGGGCTGGATACTGTGGCCGCCGATTCCCTTCGCCTACGACACCCTAGACCAGCATCTCGACCATCCCGCGCCCTCGCCGCCCAGCGCCCGCCACTGGCTAGGCACCGACGATCAGGGACGCGACGTGCTGGCCCGGGTGATCTACGGCTTCCGCCTGTCGGTGGTCTTCGCCCTGGTCCTCACCGTCGGCTCGCTGGCGCTCGGGGTGGTCATCGGCGGCGTGCAGGGCTACTTCGGCGGCAACGTCGACCTGATCGGCCAGCGCCTGATCGAGATCTGGTCGGGGCTGCCGGTGCTGTTCCTGCTGATCATCCTCGCCAGTCTGGTCGAACCCGACCTGTGGTGGCTGCTCGCCATCATGCTGCTGTTCTCCTGGCTGGGGCTGGTCGACGTGGTGCGCGCCGAGTTCCTGCGCGCCCGCAACCTGGAATACGTGCGCGCCGCCAAGGCGATGGGCCTGCCCTCGCGAATCATCATGCGTCGCCACGTGCTGCCCAACGCCATGGTCGCCACCCTGACCTTCATCCCGTTCCTGTTCACCGGCGCCATCACCACCCTCACCGCCTTGGATTTCCTCGGCTTCGGCCTGCCGCCGGGCTCGCCGTCGCTGGGCGAGCTGGTGGCCCAGGGCAAGAACAACCTCCAGGCACCGTGGCTGGGCATCGCCGCCTTCTTGACCCTGGCGGTGATGCTGTCGCTGTTGGTATTCATCGGCGAGGGGCTGCGCGACGCCTTCGATCCACGCCATATCCAGCACGCCAGCGGCAAGGCCGAGCCGGCCGGCAGCAAGCACCAGACCGCCACCGGGAGCGCCAGATGAGCGACGAGACCCTGCTTCGCCTCGAGGACCTGACCATCGCCTTCGACGACGCGCCGGTGGTCGAAGGGCTGTCGCTGGAGGTGCGCCGCGGCGAGACCCTGGCGCTGGTCGGCGAGTCCGGCTCCGGCAAGTCGGTGACGGCCCTCGGCGCCCTGGGCCTGCTGCCGCCAGGGACACAAGTGAGCGGCACGCGCCGGCTCGGCGATATCGATCTAGCAAAGATGTCGACACAAGACTGGCGGGCACTGCGCGGCAGCCGGGTCGGCTTCGTGTTCCAGGAACCGATGACCTCGCTGAATCCGCTGCACACCGTGGCCCGCCAGATCGGGGAGACGCTGCGCCTGCACCAGGGGCTTCGCGGGGCGGCCGCACGCCGGCGTTCACGCGAGCTACTCGAGCAGGTCCAGCTACCCCGCGCCGAGGAGCTGCTCGACGCCTGGCCCCACCAGCTCTCCGGCGGCCAGCGCCAGCGAGTGATGATCGCCATGGCCATCGCCAACAACCCGCAGCTGCTGATCGCCGACGAGCCGACCACCGCACTGGACGTCACCGTACAGCAGGAGATCCTGTCGCTGCTCGCCGAACTGCGCGATACCCACGGCATGGGCATGCTGTTCATCACCCATGACCTCAACCTGGTGCGCCGCCACGCCGACCGGGTCTGCGTGATGTGCCACGGACAGGCGCAGGAAAGCGGGCCGGTGTCTCGGGTCTTCGAGCGCCCCGAGAGCCCCTACACCCGGGAGCTGCTGGCCGCCAACCCCACCGGGCGTCCCGAACCGATTGCCCAAGGCGCGCCGCTGCTCAGCGCCCGTGGGCTGGGCATTCGCTTCCAGCGGCCGAAGAAGCTGTTCAGCCGCCGTCCGCCTGCCTTCGAAGCGCTCAAGCCGCTGGACCTGACGATCGCTCCCGGAGAGACGCTCGGCATCGTCGGCGAATCCGGCTCCGGCAAGACCACCCTGGCCCTGGCGCTGCTGCGCCTGCAGCAAAGCCACGGCGAGATCGAGTTCGACGGCGTGCGCCTCGACACCCTTCACGGCGACGCCCTACGCCGCCAGCGGCGACGACTACAGGTGGTGTTCCAGGACCCATACGGCTCGCTGTCCCCGCGCATGCCGGTGGCCGATATCATCAGCGAGGGGTTGCGTTTCCACCACCCCGAACTCGACGACGCCGAGGTGAACCGCCGAGTGCGCGATACCCTGCGCGAGGTCGACCTGCCCGAGGCATGCGGCGCCCGCTATCCGCACGAGTTCTCCGGCGGGCAGCGACAGCGCATCGCCGTGGCCCGGGCCATCATCCTCGAACCGTCGCTGCTGGTGCTCGACGAACCGACCTCGGCGCTGGATCGCACCGTCCAGAAGCAGCTGGTCACCCTACTGCGGGAGCTCCAGCGCAAGCGCGGCCTCAGTTACCTGTTCATCAGCCATGACCTGGCGGTGGTGCGCGCCATGGCCCATCGCTTGCTGGTGCTCAAGGACGGCGAGGTGGTCGAACAAGGCGACTGCCAGAGCGTCCTGACTCACCCCTCCACCGACTATACCCGCGCCCTGGTCGAGGCCGCCGGCCTCTCCCCGACAGCCGGATGATCCTTCCAGGCTAATAGGATGGACGGCAGGCTTCGGAAGCGAAAGATAACGGTATAAGATACGTCGATTCGGCGCTGACAAGACCCGAGCTCGTTGAAATCGAGCAGGCATTCCCGCGCCCGACTCCACGTCTGTTCCGGCTATAATGGGCCCACACGATCTGGTGCCGAGACATGTCATGGGGCAAGCGGGAAAACGGTGTACGGCCGTCATGCTGCTGATCGTGTTGAGCCTGCTGGCCACCACGGTCCTGGCATCGTCTCTCGAGCTGGAGAGCGGCTGGGAATATCGCTGGGGCGACTCGCCGAGGCTCACCGACGGCACGCCAGCCTGGTTACAACCGGGCGACGACGAGGCTTGGCAGCCGATCGACTTCCCCTCCAATCCGCCCCATCGTGCAGGTCGTCATCACGCCTGGTTCCGCGTGACCCTGCCGGCGGGCGACTGGCGCGACCCGGTGCTCTACGTATACAGCATCGACCTGATCGCCGAGGTCTATCTGAGCGGTGAGCGCATCTATCGTCACGGCGCCTTCGATGACGCTGGCGAAGGCCGTTTTGCCGGCTGGCCATGGCACATGATCCCCCTGCCAAAGGGCGCCGCCGGCCAACATCTGTACTTCCGGATATATTCCGACTACACCGACATCGGCCTATGGGGCGAGATCAAGCTGATGGAGCGCGCCGATCTGCTCGGCTACATTCTTAAACACTCCGCCAGCGCCTTGGTCGTCAGCCCATTATGCCTGCTGCTCGCCCTACTGGCCGGCATCTTCGCCGTCATCCAGGCCAACCGTCGCAGCTTCGCCGCCATTGCGCTGTTTGGCCTGGCCGCCGGCACCATGATCCTGGCCGAATCCCAGGCCAGCCAGCTGCTGCTCAACGCCCCGCTGATGTGGGACTTCCTGGCCGCCGGCGGGTACTTCACCCTCCCCATTGCCCTCGGCCTTTTGCTGGAGCACTGGTTCGCCGATACTCGCCCACGGCTGATACGGAGCATCTGGCAGGCACACCTGGCCTACCTGATCGCAGCCCTGGGAGCCGCCGGTCTCGGCTGGGTGGACCTGGCGATCACCTTTCCGGTGTTCGACGCCCTGCTGGTCGTCAGCCTGGTGCTGCTGATGGCCACGATCACCCCGCGGCTGCATCGGCTCGGAGCACGACAGCGTGCCATCCTGGCGACCTTCGCCCTGTTCGGCGCCCTACTGCTGGCCGACATGGCGGTAGCTCACGGTCTGTTGCCCTGGTCACGGGTGCCGGTGAGCGCCGGGGCGCTGGCCTTTGCGTTGGCCATCGTGGTGATCTCGCTGCTCGACTATGCCCATACCCAGCGTGACCTCAAACGACTGAACCAGCGCCTCGAGGCCGAGGTCACCGCCAGAACCCAGCAGCTGCAGACGCTGGTAGAACGCCTGGAGACCTACTCCTACACCGATCCTCTCACCGGACTGCACAATCGCCGTTATTTCGACGAACTGCTGCAGCACGAAGCTCGCCAGGCCCAGCGCGAGGATACGCCGCTGGCCTTGGCGATGATCGATATCGACCACTTCAAGCGTGTCAACGACCGCCACGGCCACGAGGCAGGCGACCGGGTACTTGCCGGCGTGGCCACCATCCTGAACGACCACTTCCGCGATGCCGACGTGGTCTGCCGGCTCGGCGGAGAGGAGTTCGTGGTGCTGTTGCCAGGCGCGGATGCCGACGCGGCCCGAACCAGACTCGAGACGCTGATGACACAGTTGGCGGGGCGCGTCTACTGGCACGGGGAGCGCATGCTGGGCCCCGTCACCATTTCCTGTGGCATCGCCGTCTACCCAACGCATGCCTCAAGCCCCATGGCCCTGGCAGAACTCGCCGACCGTGCCCTCTATGCCGCCAAGCAAGCAGGAAGGGCACGCGTTGCCGTGTACGCCTAGATCAAGTCGCTACTGTCCGGCCCGGACCCTAGCGACGCCGGGACAGCGGCTTGCGGTAACGAGCTAGTAGAAAGCCTTGACCTCGGCATCGTCGAGTTCGCGCCACTCACCGGGCGCAAGATCCTCATCCAGGTGCAACGGGCCCACCGACTCGCGATGCAGAGTCTCGACGTGATTGCCAAGGGCCGCGAACATACGCCGCACCTGATGGTAACGCCCTTCGTGAATGGTCAGCCGGGCATGATGGGCATCGAGCAGCGCCAGTTCCGCCGGCCGGGTCGGCAGCTCGTCCCCCTCCAGCAATATGCCCTCGGCAACGGCAGTCACGGCACGCTCGGCCTCCGCCCCGACCAGGGGCCGGGCTAACTCGGCCCGATAGACCTTGGCGCAGCCGCGTCGCGGCGAACTGACCCGATGGGACCACTGGCCGTCGTCGCTCAGCAGCAGCAGGCCGGTAGTATCGACATCGAGCCGCCCCACCGGCTGCAGCCGCTCGGCCTTGGGCAGGTCGATCAAATCCACCGCCCGCGGATAGAGCCCGCGCCGCGCCGTGCACTCGACCCCGGTCGGCTTGTGCAGCATCACGTAGCGCAGCCCCACCAGCGAGAGCGGCTGACCGTTCCAGGTCACTCGGTCATCGTCATTGATGTGCCGGGCGCCCTTCTTCTCGAGCTCGCCGTTGACATCGACTTCGCCGCGGGACAAGGCTCGCTTGGCCAGGCTGCGGGTCAGCTCGGTACTCTCGGAGAGGAAACGATCCAGCCGCATCAGGCGCCCACCCCGTCGGACAAGCCAAAATGATCGGCATCGCGCCAGGCCGGAAACTTCTCGCGGAAGGCCTCGAGTTCATCCAGCGACAGCGTGCCGGTCTTGATGAAGGGCGTATCCCGCGGTTCATCGATCAAGGGCTCGCCCTTGGCGTCCACCAGCATGGAATCACCGGCATAGGCCAGCCCCTTGGCGTCCTCGCCGACCCGATTGACGCCAATCACCGGACACAGGTTCTCCACTGCCCGGGCCTGCAGCAGCACTCGCCAGGGATGTCGGCGCGGCGCCGGCCAATTGGCCACGCACAGCAGGGCATCGTATTCGAAGTGTTCACCCGGCGCAGGCTGCTGACGCAGCCAGACCGGAAAGCGCAGGTCATAGCAGACGCTGAGCAGAAGGCGAAAACCCTTGAGCTCGACGATCACCCGCTCGTGCCCCATGGCGTAGCGCTCGTGCTCGCCGGCCATACGGAATAGATGACGCTTGTCATAGTGCACGAGGCTGCCATCGGGGCGCGCCCAGACCAGGCGATTGAAATACTCGCCGTCCTCCACCACGGCCACGCTACCGGTCACCACGCAACCGCGGTTTGCCGCCTGGTCGCGCAGCCAGGCCACGGTGGCACTCTCGTCCATGGGCTCGGCCATCTCGCGCGAGTTCATGGTGAAGCCGGTGGCAAACATCTCGGGCAGTACGATCAAATCGGTGTCGTCACCGCCAAGCTCGCCGAGCGCCGACTCCAGCATCCGGCAATTGGCCTCGGGATCTTCCCAGCGCAGATCGGCCTGCACCAGGGTGGTTCTCAGTTCGCTCATCGGGGACTCCATCGGGATCGGGCAACCCCTCCAGCCTACCCGAGACGGCGACGACACGCAGCCACCGAGCCATGACACGCCGCGCCATCGGCGCTAGGCTGTGGCTTTCTTCGTTAGGATGTTAAGCATGAACGCTACGACCACCGATCCCCGGGCCACCCAAGGAGTGGGCTTCGGCCTGGCCGCCTACCTGATGTGGGGCTGTTTTCCGCTGTTCTTCGCCCTCTTCGAGGGCGTTCCGGCCTATGAGATCCTCGTGCACCGGGTGCTGTGGTCCTGCGTGTTCCTGGCCGGCGTGGTGACGCTGCTGCGCCGCTGGCGACCGGTAACCGAAGCGCTTGCCCATCCGCGCCGCCTGGGACGCGTGCTGGCCTGCGCGGTGCTGATCGCCGCCAACTGGGGGCTCTACATCTATGCCGTCGAATCCCACCAGGTGCTACAGGCGAGCCTCGGATACTTCCTGACGCCGCTGGTCAACGTCGCGCTTGGCATGCTGGTGCTGCGCGAGCGCATGAGCCGCTTGCAGGGTCTGGCCGTGGCACTGGCAGGCGGCGCCATCGCGCTGCAGGTGGCACTGATCGGCGCCTTGCCATGGATCAGCCTGGTGCTGGCCCTGACCTTCGGCACCTACGGCCTGTTGCGCAAGCAGGTGCCACTGGACGGCCTCTCGGGCCTGTTCGTGGAAACGCTGTTGCTGATGCCGCTCGGTCTGCTGGCCCTGGCGGGGCTCCAACAGGCCGGCATGTCGCACTTCCTGGGCGAGCCCCATACCACCTGGCTACTGGTGGCCAGCGGCGTGATCACTGCGCTACCCCTGCTCGCCTTTGCCGGGGCCGCGCGTCGTCTGCGCCTGGCCACGCTGGGCTTTCTGATGTACCTGAATCCCAGCCTGCAGTTCCTGCTCGCCCTGCTGGTCTTCGACGAGCCTCTGGATCCGATACGCCTGGGCACCTTCATGCTGATCTGGGTCGGGCTGGCACTCTACAGCTGGACGCTCTGGCCGCGGCGAACGGTGTCGGCGGCGCAGCGCTGAATCATGGTGAGGTGAGCCCTACGGTCCGACGTCGCGAGATATCGTCATCACGCTCGCGACCTGGGCATGGGTCGGCTAATCTCCCGACATGATCGTCGCCCCTCCCCCCCCAGGCGCCCCGCTGCTGCTCGTAGGCGCCGGCCATGCGCACCTGCACCTGATCCGCCAGCGCCGGCAGCTGCCCGCGAAGCGGGTCATACTGCTCGATCCCGGTGGCTTCTGGTACTCCGGCATGGCCAGCGGCATGTTGGGGGGGCAGTTTACGCCACAGGCCGATCGCCTCGACCCCATGCAACTGGCCCGGCGCCATGGCGTGGAAGGCATCCGCGGCCGGCTGTCGGGGCTGGACCTGGGGCGCCGCGAGGCTTTGCTGTCGAACGGACACCGACTGGCCGTCGCCGCCATTTCGCTGAACCTGGGATCGACGCTGCACCTCCCTGCTGCTCAGCCCGAAGGCCCCGCCGTGTGGCCGGTCAAGCCGATTCCGCGCCTCCTGGCACTGCGGCGTCATTTGAGCCGGGCGTTCGATAGCGACCAGCGGCTCAACCTGCTGGTCGTGGGCGGCGGCGCCAGCGGCATCGAGATGGCCTGCCAGCTCCGCGCCTTGGCGGATCGCCACGATGCCACCCCCGAGATCCGCCTGCTGACCCGTGCGCCGGAACTGCTGCCAGGCGCCCCAAGGGGCGCCATCCACTGGCTGAGACGCCGACTCGCCAGACGCGGAATTACCGTCATGACCGGGCTCGAATGCTGCGGGCCAACTCGCGGCGGCGTGATGGTAGCGTCGCTGAACTCGTCCTGGGGCGAAGACAGCTACCGGTTCCTGGCCGCGGATCATGTCGTCCATGCCACCGGGCTGTCGCCTCCCGACATCGTCGGACGGCTCGGACTGCCGATCCTGCCCAGCCGCGGCCTGGCGGTCACCGCCACCCTGCAGAGCCCGGCGGCTCCTTGGGTCTTCGCCGCCGGCGACTGCGCGGCCATGATCGATCATGAACTGCCGCGGCTCGGCGTCTATGGGGTGCGCCAGGCGCCGGTGCTGCTGGCCAACATCGCCGCCTATCTCCAAGGCGACGCGCCGCACCCGTATCATCCCCAGCCTCGGGCACTGTCGATCCTCGACCTCGGCGATGGCCAGGCGCTGGCCATTCGCGGACGCCACTGGTGGGGCGGACGCCTCGCCTGGTGGTGGAAGCGCCGACTGGACGAGCGCTTCCTGTCGGGCTATCGCTGAGGACGCGCCTCAGGCCGAAGCGGCCAGGGCCTGATC
The DNA here is from genome assembly GCF_043496985.1 of Halomonas sp. B23F22_20. NCBI lineage: Bacteria > Pseudomonadati > Pseudomonadota > Gammaproteobacteria > Oceanospirillales > Halomonadaceae > Halomonas > Halomonas sp. B23F22_20. Next base: position 56,730 of record NZ_JBIEKH010000008.1, on the reverse strand, counting down.
CAGGTCGGCGATGAGGTCGTCGATGTGCTCGATGCCGATGGACAACCGCACCATGTCCGCCGTGACACCGGCGGCCTTCAGTTCTTCGTCGTTGAGCTGGCGGTGGGTGGTAGTGGCAGGGATCGACGAGCAGGTCTTGGCGTCACCGATGTTAACCAGTCGCAGGATCAGCCCCAGTGCATCGTAGAAGCGCGCGCCCGCCTCGCGACCGCCCTGAATGCCGAAGCTGAGGATACCCGAGGCGTGCCCGCCCATGTAGTGTCGCGCCAGGCCATGATCCGGGTGACTCTCAAGTCCGGCGTACTGCACCCAGGTTACCCGCGGATGTTGCTCCAGGTACTCCGCCACTCGCTGGGCGTTGTCACAGATGCGCTCGATGCGCAACGCCAGGGTCTCGAGCCCCTGAAGCAGGTTCCAGGCGGACTGGGCGGAAAGCGCCGCACCCATGTTACGCAACGGCACCACCCGGGCGCGGCCGATGAAGGCGGCCTCGCCTAGATCCCGGGTATAGCAGACGCCGTGATAGGAGGGGTCGGGCTCGTTGAGCAGCGGGAAGCGCGCGGCATGATCGGCCCAGGGGAAGCGGCCCGAGTCAACGATTACACCGCCCACGGTGGTGCCGTGCCCGCCGATGTACTTGGTGGCGGAATGGATGACCACATCCGCCCCGTGCTCGATGGGCCGGCACAGGAAGGGCGTAGGCACGGTATTGTCGACCATCAGCGGTACGCCGTGGCGGTGGGCCAGCTCGGCCAGGCCCGCCAGATCCACCACGCCGCCGGAGGGATTGCCGACGCTCTCGCAGAATACCGCCTTGGTTCGGGCGTCGATCAGGCCCTCCATGGCCTCGAGGTCATCCTTGTCGGCGAAACGCACCTCGATGCCCTGACGCGGCAGGGTATGGGCGAAGAGGTTGTAGGTGCCGCCGTAGAGTTCGCTGATCGAGACGATGTTGTCGCCGGCCTCGGCGACGGTCTGGATGGCGTAGGTGATGGCCGCCATGCCGGACGCCACCGCCAGGCCGGCAATACCGCCCTCCAGGGCCGCCAGTCGCTGCTCCAGTACGGCACAGGTGGGGTTCATGATCCGGGAGTAGATATTGCCCTCGACCTTGAGATCGAAGAGATCCGCGGCATGCTGGGCGCTGTCGAAGGCGAAGGACGTGGTCTGATGAATCGGCACGGCGACGGCATGCTGATCATCCGGGGCATAACCGTGATGCAGGGCGAGCGTTTCGCGCTTCATGGCGTATCCTTGATCGAAAGACAATGCGTGAGAAGTGTATCGGCCGATACTAACTCACTGCTGATGCCTCGGCCTCTTATCGTTTAGTCTGCATGAGTTCTCCCTCGACCACGACGGGCACCGGATGCTCAAACGCTACCTGCCGATCCTCTCCTGGCTACCCCATTACAACCGCCGCCTGTGCGGCGCCGATCTGCTGGCCGGCCTGATCGTCACCATCATGGTCATTCCCCAGTCGCTGGCCTATGCCCTGCTGGCCGGACTGCCCGCCGTGGTCGGCCTCTACGCCAGCATCCTGCCACTGGCGGCCTATGCCCTGCTCGGCACCAGTCGCACCCTGGCGGTCGGGCCGGTGGCCATCATCGCGCTGATGACCGGCGCGGCCCTGTCGGGCGTGGCACCGCCGGGCAGCCCGGCCTACCTGGAGGCAGCCCTGGTGCTGTCGCTGCTCTCCGGCGCCATGCTCGCAGTGATGGGCTTGCTGCGAATGGGCTTCTTCGCCAACTTCCTCAGCCATCCGGTCATCGGCGGTTTCCTCTCCGCCTCGGGGCTGCTGATCGCCATCAGCCAGCTCTCCCACCTGCTCGGCATCGACGCCAGCGGCTACACCGCCTTCGCCTTGCTGACCAGCCTGTCGCGCCACCTGCCGACGCTCCACTGGCCGACCCTGGCCGTCGGCGCCGGCAGCCTGATGTTCCTGGTCGCGGTGCGGCGCTGGGGACAACCGGCGCTGCGGGCCATCGGCCTGCCTCGGGGGCTGGCCGCCCTGATCGCCCGCGCCGGCCCGGTGTTCGCGGTGATCGCCACCACGGCGCTGAGCGCCTGGCTCGATCTGGCCAAGCACGGAGTGGCAGTGGTCGGCACCATCCCCGGGGGACTGCCGCCGCTGACCCTGCCCGGCTTCGATGGCTCGCTGTGGCGCCCGCTGATGGTGCCGGCGCTGCTGATCAGCGTGGTGGGCTTCGTCGAGTCGATTTCCATGGCGCAGATGCTCGCCGCCAAGCGCCGCGAGCGGATTTCACCCAACCAGGAGCTGATCGGACTGGGCGGGGCCAACCTGCTGGCGGCCGTCTCCGGAGGCATGCCCGTCACCGGCGGCCTTTCACGCACCGTGATCAACTTCGAATCCGGCGCCCGCACCCCCATGGCCGGGCTATTCGCGGCACTCGGCATCGGGCTGGTGACCCTGGCGCTGACCCCACTGCTTGCCCACCTGCCGGTAGCCACCCTGGCGGCTACCATCACCGTGGCCATCCTGACCCTGGTCGACGTACCACTGATCCGCCGGACCTGGCGCTACTCGCGCAGCGATTTCTCGGCCATGGCGCTGACCATGGCGTTAACCCTGGGGGAAGGCGTCGAAGCGGGGATCATCGGGGGTGTGATGCTGTCGATCATGCTGTTCCTGTACCGCACCAGCCGCCCCCATAGCGCGGTGGTCGGCCGCATTCAGGGCACCGAGCACTTCCGCAGCGTGACCCGCCACGACACCGAAACGGTCAGCCACCTGGCTCTGCTGCGGATCGATGAAAGTCTCTACTTCGCCAACGCCCGCTACCTGGAGGACACCCTCTACGCCCTGGTGGCAAGCCGACCGGAGCTGGAGCACGTGGTGCTGATCTGCTCGGCGGTCAACCTGATCGATGCCTCGGCCCTGGAAAGCCTGGATGCCATCAACGCCCGTCTCAAGGACTCCCGGGTCACCCTGCACCTCGCCGAGGTCAAGGGCCCGGTGATGGACCAGCTCAAGAAGAGCACCTTCCTCGACGACCTCGCCGGACGCGTTTTCCTCAGCACCTATTCGGCCTGGAGCGAGCTCAGCCGGCCGTCGTCTTGACTCCGAACGACCGACAACCGACATGAGCTTTGGACCCGGCGTCGGAACCGGACGCCAGTAGAAAATATCCACTATTTGCCGGGATGACGATCGTCCTGGGAAGTGGCCACGATTCTCGACAGTGGCGATGATCGGGTATCATGATCGCCCATTCACGGGAACGGCCACACCATGGACAGCACGCCCAAGCAGAATCTCGGCATCAGCGCCTACAGCTGGCTCAAGCACGACATCATCCGCGGGGTCTTCCAACCCGGCGAGAAGCTGCTGATGAGCCGCCTGAAGGAACGCTACGACCTGGGCATCGGCCCGCTGCGCGAGGCGCTGTCCCAGCTGGTCGCCGAACGCCTGGTGGTGGCCATCAGCCAGCGCGGCTATCGGGTCGCGCCGATGTCCCGGGAAGAGCTCGCCGACCTCTACGATGCCCGCGCGCAGTTGGAGGGGCTGGTGCTGGAACTGGCCATCCAGCGCGGCGACGATGCCTGGGAGGCCGATATCCTGGCCAAGGCCCACACCCTGGCCAAGGTCATGGAGGTCCACTCCGCCGAGGAGATGCTCGACGTCTGGGACGCCCGTCACAAGGCCTTCCACACCGCCATCGCGACCGGCTGCAACTCGCCCCACCTGATGCAGCTGCGCCAGCATCTGTTCGACCAGGTCGAGCGCTATCGCCACCTGTGGCTATGCGAGACGGTGTTCTCCGAACAGGCCCTGGAGAGCAAACGCCAGGAGCATGCCGCCCTGGTCGAGGTCATCCTGGCCCGTGATGCCGAGCGCGCGCGGCCCATGATGCGCGACCACCTGATGACGCCAGTACCCATCATCCTCGAGGTCATGCAGCAGCGCGGGCTAGCCTGACCGGCGACGGCGCACCGACGCCCCGAGCCGAACCGGGCGGTCGAATCCGGCACGCCGATGTCGCTCACCGTCATGGTCCTGTCACGGCCCGATGCGACACTCGGAAACGTCATAGAGAGCCCAGAGAGGAGTGCTCGCCATGCCCATGCCCCATCTGCTGCGCCTGACCCGCGACCAGGAGCTACGCCTAGACCGTCTGGCCGACCGCTGCGGCCTGTCGCGCGCCGAACTGCTCGAGCGCCTGGTGGCCGAGGGCCTCGCCGGCCTCGAGACCGAACTGATGATCGAGGGCGCCGGCCTGCGCCGGACCGAGCGCAGCATCGACCAGCTGCTGCGCGAGAGCGGGCTGGGGGCCTGAGCTGCGGGCTGCGGGATTCCAGCTTCAGGCAAAGAGGCTGCGAAAGCGACGATACTCATCCAGTGCCCGTTCGGCCGACACCGCCGCCAGGCGCACCTCCCGCCCGGGAAGGCACTGGGCCAGCCTTGCACAGGCCAACGGCGTCAGGGCCCCCAGGCGGGGGTAGCCGCCGATGGTCTGACGATCGTTGAGCAGCGCGATGGGCTGGCCGTCCGGCGGCACCTGAACCGCCCCCAGCCCCAAACCCTCCGAGACCATGCTCGTCAACCGGCACGCAAGCCGCGGCCCCTTGAGCCGAATCCCCATGCGATCGGCACGATCGTCGACCGTCCAGGCCGCGTTGAAGGCCGCGAACAGGCTGGCGCCTTCGAAGTCGGCGATCTGGGCGCCAGGTATCAGCCCCAGTCGTGGTACCGCCTCGTAGTCGGGCCGCCGATCGACGGGCACTTCAGGTTCGCCCCCTTCCCGCCCCGCCTCCGGGGCAACTACCAGGCGATCGTCCGCGTCCAGCGGACGCCCATGGCCATCGTGGCCCCCCAGGCCCTCGCGTGCCACGGCGCTGACGCTGCCCAGCACAGGCGCGGCCCGAAAGCCGCCGGCCACGGCCAGGTAGGCGCGCAGGCCACTCACCGGCTGGGCGAAGGCCAGGCACTGGCCGGCACGCATGGGGAAACGCCGCCAGGGCGCCAGGGGGGCATCGTCCAGGGTCGCGCCCAGGTCGGCGCCACACACCGCCAGGGTCAGGTCACGCTCGGCCTCGAGCGTCAAGCCGCCAAGGGTCACCTCAAGCGCCGCCGCGCCCCAAGCGTTGCCCGCCAGGCGATTGGCCCAGGCCCAGGCGTGCAGGTCGGCAGGCCCGCCCTGGGTCACACCCAGGCGTCGCACGCCGAAGCGGCCGGCGTCCTGTAGCAGTGCCAGGGGACCGGCGTGCACCACCCGCAGCCCCGTTATCGCGTCGCTCATGGGGGCGCCTCCATGGGGCTGGTGTCACCGCCCAGCCGCGCGAACTCGTCCCGGCTGACCGCCACGAAACGCACCCGATCGCCCAGCGCCAGCAGGCCGAAGCCGTCTCGGTGGCGATCGAAGAGTCGCGCCGAGGTGCGCCCGATCAGGTTCCAGCCGCCCGGCGAGACGGCCGGATAGGCCGCCGTCTGGCGCCCGGCGATACCCACGCTGCCGGCGGGTACTTTCTTGCGCGGCGTCTCGAGTCGAGGGCATTCGAGGCATTCGGCCACACTGCCCATAAAGGCGAAGCCCGGCGCAAAGCCCAGCGCATAGACCCGGTAGGTGGTTCCGGCATGGCAGGCAACGGTATCGGCCACGCTCATCCCTGCCCGCTCGGCCAGGCTCTCCAGTTCCGGCCCTACCCGTGGGTCATACCAGGTCGGCAGCTCGCGCAAGGGCGCCTCGCGATCCGCGTCATCGTCGGGCGTCAGGCTCGCCAGTACAGCGGATAGGCGCTGCCGCGCCTCGGCGGGCGTCAGCGCGAGCGGGTCGAAGACCACCAGCAGGGTGGTGTAGGACGGCACCAGGTCGACCAGCGCCTCGCCGAAGGCGGTCTCGCAGTCGCGCACCAGGGCCGTCAGCCAGGGCAGGTTGGCCTCGTCGATGGCCGCGAACAATCGCACCAGCCAGCCGTCCAGTCCGGCGGCCTCCAGGCGCGGCAGGGCCGGCTCCGCCATCAGCTGGCCTCCGGATCGTGCAGCGCCGCCCGGATCGCCTTGATGGCGGCGATCGACTCGGCATTGTCGCCGTGCACGCAGAGGGTATCGGCGCTCAGCACCAGCTCGCTGCCATCGCGGGCGATCAGCGGCTGGCCGTGGGCGATGCGCCGCGCCTGGTCGACGATCGTCTCGGGATCGTGATGCACCGCCCCCGGCTCGCGCCGCGAGACCAGGCGCCCCTCGGCGTCGTAGGCGCGATCGGCGAAGGCCTCGAACCATAGGGTGACGCCGTGCTCGGCGGCCAGCGCCCCGGCCTGAGAGTTGTCGCGAGTGGCCATGACCATCAGCGGAAGCGCGGGATCGAAGGCGACCAGCGCCCGCATCACGCCGGCCAGAACCTCTGGATCACGCATCATGTCGTTGTAGAGCGCCCCGTGGGGCTTGATGTAGCCCAGCGACAGGCCCTCGGCGCGGCATACGCCCGCCAGGGCCCCGGCCTGATAGAGCACCAGGTTCTCGATTTCCTCAGGGGTACAGGACATGGAACGTCGACCGAAGCCCGCCATGTCGGGGTAGGCCGGATGCGCCCCTACGGTGACGCCGTGCTTGCGCGCCAGACGCACCGTCATGCGGATCACGTCCGGATCGGAGGCATGGAAGCCACAGGCCACGTTGGCCAGGTCCACATGCGGCATCACCTCGGCATCCATGCCCATGGTCCAGGCGCCGAAGCTTTCGCCCATGTCGGCATTGAGCAGCAGGGTCTTCATCGCTACCTCGACGGAAAAGGGTTCATCGGCCATAACCTATCAGGCCACCGGCGCCATGGCATCACCAGGGCGGGGGCAAAGCGTTGATTCATCGCCTCGCCGATCGCTGCCGTGTCCATGGCCTTACCCGCTATGCTCATGGCATCGCCATATCATTCGACAATGCTCGCGGCCGGGACGTCGAGGGATCATCGTCCCGACCCCACCATGGGAGGATTCGCCAATGCCCCTGCGCCATACCCTGCCCCGCCTGGCGACCGCCGTCGCCCTCGGCGTCGGCCTTGCCCCCCAGGCCGCCACCGTCCAGGCCGCCACCGAGTGGGACATGCCCACCCCCTACGGCGACCGCACCTTCCACACCGTCAACATCCGCGAGTTCACCGACGACGTGCGCGAGGCCACCGACGGCGAACTGGATATCACCGTGCACGCCAACGGCTCGCTGATCGGCCACGCCGAGATCAAGAACTCCGTGCGCCGCGGCATCGTGCCGATCGGAGAGCTGATCATGTCGCGGCTGGCCAACGAGAATCCGATCTTCGAGGTCGACTCCGTGCCCTATCTGGCGGCCAGCTACGACGACGCCCGGGCCCTATGGGACGCCTCACGGGAGGTCATCGCCGAGGAGCTGTCCGCCCAGGGCCTGCGCCTGCTGTTCGCCGTGCCCTGGCCGCCCCAGGGCATCTATACCCAGCAGGAGATCGAGGCACCGGAGGACCTGCAGAACCTCAGCATGCGCGCCTACAACGCCGCCAGCGAGCGGCTCGCCCAGCTGGCCGGGGCGGTGCCCACCCAGGTCGAGGTGCCGGACATCCCCACCGCCTTCAGCACCGGACGGGTGGATGCCATGATCACCTCGCCGGCCACCGGCGCCGATACCAAGGCCTGGGACTACCTGAGCCACTTCAACCACGCCCAGCTGTGGCTGCCCAAGAACATGGTGATCGTCAGCGAACGTGCCTTCTCGCGGCTCGACGACGCCACCCGGGAGGCGGTGATCGACGCCGCCGACGCCGCCGAGCAGCGCGGCTGGGAGATGAGCCGCCAGGAGACCGACGAGGCACTGTCGGTACTGCAGGACAACGGCATCGAGGTGTCCACCCCGACGCCGGCGCTGGCCGCCAAGCTCGAGGAGATCGGCGCCACCATGACGGATGAATGGGCCGAGCGCGCCGGCGAACAGGGTGCGGCCATCCTCGAGGCCTATCGCGCCGGCGAGGAATGAAGCATCGACCGTGGCGGCCCGCGAGCGCTTCGGGCCGCACCGCCCCTCCCGCAGGGTGGGAGCCTCACACCCCGCCCAGAAGGCACGCGACAGGGAGCCGACGCCATGACCTATCGACTCAGGCCCCTCTACACCCTGGGCGGCTACCTGTCCGCCGCCTGCCTGGTGCTGATCTGCACCCTGATCAGCGCCCAGATCGTCGGGCGGCTCATCGACATCCTGGCCACCGCCCTGGGCGGCGAGCGGATCGGCCTGGCCATTCCGGGGCTGGCCGAGATCTCCGGCTTCCTGCTGGTCGGCGCCACCTTCCTGGGGCTGTCCTACACCTTCATCCATGGCGCCCACATTCGCGTGACCCTGCTGATCGGCCGGCTGCCGGTCCGCTACCGGGTCGTCGTCGAGGTGGCCTGCCTGAGCGTTGCCCTGGCGCTGTGCCTCTACCTGGCGTACTACCTCTACCGGCTGCTGGCCGACAGCATCGCCTTCGGCGAGACCTCCTACGGCCTGCTGAGTATCCCGCTGTGGCTGCCGCAATCGGCCATGCTGGCCGGCATCGTGCTGTTCTGCCTGGCGCTGGGCGAGGCCTGGTGGCAGGCCCTGGTGGCCGCGGTACGCCACCCGGAGGCCTTCAGCCTCGACGACAGCCAGGAATGAGGCCTCGCCATGCTGATGCTGACCACCACCCTGTTCGTGACCCTGCTGGTGCTGCTGGGCAGCGGCGTCTGGGTCGCCTTCTCGCTGCTCGGCCTGGGCTGGCTGGCACTCAGCCAGTTCACCACGATTCCCACCGGCGACGTCATGGCCTCCGACATCTGGGGCGCCAGCTACAGCTGGGAGCTTACCGCCCTGCCGATGTTCATCTGGATGGGCGAGATCCTGTTCCGTTCGCGTCTGGCCGACGACATGTTCACCGGGCTCTCGCCCTGGATGCAGCGCATCCCCGGCCGGCTGCTGCACACCAACGTGGTGGGCTGCGGACTGTTCGCCGCAGTGTCCGGCTCCTCGGCGGCCACCTGCGCCACCATGGGCCGCATGACCATCCCCGAACTCACTCGCCGCGGCTATGACGAGCAACTGGTGATCGGTACACTGGCCGGCTCGGCCACCCTGGGTCTGCTGATCCCGCCCTCGATCATCCTGATCGTCTATGGCGTGGCCACCGATCAGTCGATCGCCCGTCTGTTCATCGCCGGCATCTTTCCCGGGCTGCTGCTGATCGGCCTGTTCGCCGGCTACCTGATGCTGTGGGCCTGGCGGCATCCCGACCGCGTGCCGGCGGCCGATGCCCGGCTGTCCTGGGGCGAGCGCCTGCGCCGCTCGCGGCGGCTGATGCCGCTGCTGGCGCTGATCGTGGGCGTGATCGGCTCGATCTACGCCGGCCTGGCCTCGCCCACCGAGGCCGCGGCGGTGGGCGTGGTGCTGTCGCTGCTGCTGGCCAGGGTGCAAGGCAGCATGGACCGCGGGGTGTTCCGCGACGCCCTGCTCGGCGCGGTGCGCACCTCCTGCATGATCGCCTTCATCCTCGCCGGCGCCTCCTTTCTCACCGCCGCCATGGGCTTCACCGGGCTGCCCAGCGACCTGGCGGCCTGGATCGGCACCCTGGGGCTGTCGCCGGTGATGCTGCTGGGGGCGCTGACGCTGCTGTTCATCCTGCTGGGCTGCTTCCTGGACGGCATCTCGGTGGTGGTGCTCACCACCTCCATCCTGCTGCCCATGGTGGAGGCCGCCGGCATCGACCTGATCTGGTTCGGCATCTACCTGGTGATCGTGGTGGAGATGTCGCAGATCACCCCGCCGATCGGCTTCAACCTGTTCGTGCTGCAGGGCATGACCGGCCGCAACATCCTCAGCATCGCCTGGGCGGCGCTGCCGTTCTTCTTCCTGATGATGCTCGGGGTGCTGCTGATCGGCCTCTTCCCGGGGATCGTCACCTACCTGCCCGGCCTGATGGGGAACCGCTGACGGCGTGGTTCAAGCTTGCCGCCCCGCCTCGGCCTCCCGCCGGGCCACCGCCAAGGCAGCCCGCGGGTCACGGGGGTAGAAACGCTCCGGCTGGCGTGCCACATGGGCGAAGACCCGGGTGTCCTTGTAGGGCATCTTCATGAACCCCGACACCCCGAGCCCCTCGATCAGCGCGACGGCGTCGAGGATGTCGTCGAGGCGGCGGCGGAATTCCTCCTCCCGGGACGGGTCGAGCAGCCGGTAGTGGCTATGGATCTTGAGGTGCTCGGGCAACGCCTCGAAGATGATCATGCCGGTGTGGTGGATGTCGTTGAGCGCCTCGAGGGAGGTGATGATGGCCTCGGGCAGCACCAGGAACTCCTCGGGGTCCGGTCCATCCTCGAAATAGCTGTGCAGTCGCGAGCGGTCTTCAAGCTCCGGCACTGCGCTGACCTCGTACTCGAGCCGCATGTCCGGGGTGATCACGAAGGGGCGTTCCGGCCCCTCACGCTCCAGGTGCAGGGTATCGCGGGCGTTGAACAGGCAGCTCTTGAAGATGCCCTGGCGATGGATGGCCCGGGCCAGGGTCACCATATTGTTGACCGCCGCCACGAAGGCCGGCTTGAGGGTCGAGTCGTGCAGGTTGAGCGAGGAGTCGATGTAGACGCCGTCGGCCTCCCAGCGCACCGCCAGCCCACCCACCACCGGATACTTGCCGAGCCGGCTCACCGCCGCCAGGAAGGCCTTCTCGGTCTCGCCCATGCCCTGCATGAAGTTCTTGTAGTAGCGATCGAGCTGAACGTCGTTGACGTCGTTGAGGGTCTCGCGCACGCCCTCCTCGCGCAGGAAGGACTTGCGCGAGCTGTAGACCACGGTGTCGATCTCGCGACCGGCGGGCCGGGTCCACACCGGCACCAGCGGGGACTCCGGCGGGCTTGGCAGGTCGAGCATCACCAGCTTGCCCAGCCGCGGCATCTCGCGGAGGAAATGGTCGCCGGCCCTGAGGCGCACTCGCGGGTCGGGATCGAGCATGCCATCGAGCATGCGGGCGAACTCCATGGGCAGGCCGAGCGAGGTGGCCGGCATGGCACGGTGTCCGAAGCGGCACGACTGCGCCGAGGCCAGGGCATAGAGGGTGCCCGCGGCGCCCTGCTCGTCGAAGCGCGGCGACGACAGCGCGCCGTTGAGTTGGTCGTCGCCGATGAAGTAGACGTCGCCCAGCCGGGCGTTGGTCTGCTGCAGGTTGTCCGACATCAGTTCCATGACGTTGGCGGCCACGAACTGCTGGTTGGCATCGAGCTGGGCGAACACCGAGGAGCCCCAGTCGATCAGGGCGACGGTCTCGTTCCGGCCGTCGAACACCAGGTTGGAGGGCTTGATGTCGCCGTGCACCACGGGCCTGCCGGCGGGCCCGGACTCGCGACGCAGCGCGCCCAGGATATCGGCCAGCTGGGCGGCGATGCGCACGATCAGCCGCGGCGACAGCCGCCCCTCACGCAGCGAGACCTCCTCCAGGTTCTCGCCGGGAGCACGCTGCATGACCAGGATCGACTGGTTGCGCACCCGCTGGAAGACGATCAGTCGCGGCACCCGGGGATGGGCGACCTGCTCCAGCATGAAGGCCTCCTCCTCGAGGCGATCCTGCAGGTGCTGGGGCAGGTTGACCCGGGTGAACTTGAACACGTACTCCTCGCCGCTGGCGGTCAGACCGGCGAACACGAAGCCATAGGCGCCCTTGCCGATCAGCTCGATGCGGCGATAGCCCAGCTGCTCGAGCTGGGCCCGGCACAGCGCCACCCATTCCTTGAGCTTGCGCGCGTCGTGGTGGCTCAGCAGATAGACCGACTGGTCTTCCGGGATATAGAACTGCTGCAGCGGCGCCTGTGTCATGTCGTCGATCTGCCTTCAGCGGACGCATAGCGGCCCCGGACGATGCCGCCGCGTGATCCGAGCATCGTGGCCACGCGGCGGCACCGACTCAGGAGAGTTCCAGAAGCATGGTCTCCGGCTCTTCCAGGTAGCCCTTCCAGGCATTGCAGAATCGGGCGATGGTGCCGCCGTCGAGCAGGCGATGATCGCCGGCCCAGGTCACGGTCATGATCGCCCGCCGGGTGACATCGCCTGCCGCATCGAAGCGCGGTAGCCACTGGCTCTTGCCGATGGCCACGATCGCCACTTCCGGGGCGTTGATGATCGGCGCGGCATAGGTGCCGCCCAGGGCCCCGATGTTGGAGATGCTGATGGTGCCGTCCCGCAGGTCGGCCTGGGCCACCCGCCCTTCCCGGGCCTCACCGGTGAGCCGCTGGATCTCGTGGGCCACGTCCAGCAGGCTGCGATGCTCCACGCCCTTGACGTTGGGCACCATCAGCCCCGCCTTGCCGTCCACCGCCATGCCGATGTTGCAGGACGGCAGGTAGTGGATCTCGTCGGCGGCGTCGTTGAGCCGGCTGTTGAGCAGCGGGAAGTCCTGGATCGCCAGCGCCATGGCCTTCATGAAGAACGGCATCAGCGTGAGCCGGGTGTCCCTGGCCTCGGCGCGGGGCTTGAGCCGTTCGCGCAGCGCCAGCAGCTCGGTGACATCGATCTCCTCGCCGTACTGGAAATGCGGGATGGTCGAGGCCGAGGCCACCATCTGCCGCGCCATGGCAGCGCGCACGCCGCGCAGCGGCTCGACGCGGACCTCGCCCGGCTCGGTCGCCGCCGGCGTCGCCTCAGGAGCCGGCCTGGCCGGCGCTGCGGCTGAACGCGTCCCGTCGCCCTCGACGAAGGCCATCACATCGCCCTTGAGTACCCGTCCGTCCTTGCCGGAGCCGGAGATGTCCTCGAGGCGCAGTTCGTGCTCGCGCACCAGGCGGCGTACCGCCGGGCTGGCCGGAATCCGCCCGTGGGGCCCCTTGCCCGTTCCACCCGGCGACACCGAACGCGGCTCAGGCGTCTCGGCCTTGGGCGTCTGGGCGGTCGACGTGCCGCCTCTCGATGCCGCCTGGGCGGACGCACCGCCCTCTGCCGCGGCGTCTTCGGGCACGTAGGCGAACAGCGGGGCATGGACCTTGGCGATCTCGCCCTTGGCCACGTGCAGCCGGGTGACTCGGCCGGCCTCGGGGGCGGTGATCTCGACCATCGCCTTGTCGGTCATGACGTCGACCACCGGCTGATCCTCGGCGAGCGTCTCGCCCTCGGCCACGCGCCACTCGACCACCTCGCACTCGACGATGCCTTCGCCGATATCCGGCAGGATAAAGTCCTTTGTCTGGCCCGACGGCGCAGAGGCTCCGTCTGGACTCGACGGTGCGGCCTGGGCCTCAGGGGCGGCCGTCGCCGTCGTCGCGCTTGACCTCGCCTCGTCGGGCGCACCGGCACTCCCCTCGGCCTCGTAGGCGAACAGCGGCGCATGCACCTTGGCGATCTCGCCCTTGGCCACGTGCAGCCGGGTGACCCGGCCGGTCTCCGGCGCGGTGATCTCGACCAGCGCCTTGTCGGTCATCACCTCGACCACCGGCTGGTCTTCTTCGATGGCGTCGCCCTCGGCGACCCGCCATTCCACGACTTCGCACTCCACGATACCCTCGCCGATATCGGGCAGCTTGAACTCGGTCATTTTCCTTCTCCCGTCCTGATATCGGTCGTCAAAAGTTCACGCTTTCGCGAATGGCCTCGAAGACCTTGAGGTGGTCCGCCAGGTACTCCTTCTCCAGGGTCAGCGGGAAGGGCGTATCCAGGCCGGTCACGCGCAGGATCGGCGATTCCAGGTACAGGAAGCAGCGCTCCTGGATGGTGGCGGCGATCTCGCCGGCGAACCCGCCGGTGAGTGGTGCCTCGTGGGTCACCACCAGTCGGCCCGTCTTGAGCACGGACTCCGCGACGGTGTCGGCGTCCCAGGGCAGGATCGAGCGCAGGTCGATGACCTCGCAGGAGATGCCCTCCTTCTCGGCCAGCTCCACCGCCTTGTCGATGATCTCCATCTGGGCGCCCCAACCCACCAGGGTGACGTCGGCGCCCTCCTTGGTAACCTCGGCCTCGCCCAGTGGCAGCTGATAGTCCTCCTCCGGCACCTCGCCGGTGGACGCCCGGTAGAGACGCTTGGGCTCGAAGAACAGCACCGGGTCCGGGTCGCGGATCGACGCCAGCAGCAGTCCCTTGGCCTCGTAGGGGTTACGCGGCACCACGATCTTGAGCCCCGGCGTATGGGCGAAGTAGGCCTCCGGCGACTGGGAATGGTAGTGGCCGCCGGAAATGCCGCCGCCGTAGGGCGCGCGAATGGTCAGCCCGCCGACGTTGAACAGGTCGCCGGAGCGATAGCGGAACTTGGCGGTCTCGTTGACGATCTGGTCGAAGGCCGGAAAGATGTAGTCGGCGAATTGGATCTCCGCCACCGGCACCGAGCCCTGGGCGGCCAGGCCGTTGGCGAAGCCGATGATGCCCTGCTCCACCAGCGGCGTATTGAAGCAGCGGGCCTTGCCGTAGCGCTCCTGGAGATGGCTGGTGGCACGAAAGACGCCACCGAAGCTCCCCACGTCCTCGCCGAAGCACAGCACCTTCTCGTCCTCGGCCATGGCGATGTCCAGGGCGTTATTGATCGCCTGCAGCATGTTCATGGTCGGCATCTCAGGACTCTCCCTCGTCGTTGGCCTCGGTGCGACTCAGTTCGGGGTCCAGGAAGCGAGCGCCCCTGGGATAGGCATCGGGGTGGCGGCGGATATGCGCCTTGAGGGCATCGAGCTGCTGCTGCAGGGCCGGCGTAACCTCGGCGTAGACATCGCTGACCAGGGTATCCAGGGCAGGCGGCGGACGCTTCTCGGCGCGCTTCATGGTATCCAGCACCTCGCGCCGCAGCTGCTCCTGGAGCGTCTTCTCCTCGTCGTCGTCCCACCAGCCCTGGGCGTTCATCCAGCGCTGCATGCGCAGGATCGGATCCTTCTCCCGCCAGGCCTCCTCCTCCTTGCGCGAACGGTAGCCGGAAGGGTCATCCGAGGAGGAGTGAGCGGCCAGGCGGTAGGTCATGGCCTCGATCAGCACCGGCTTGTTGTGCTCGACGGCGATGCGTCGCGCCTCCTCGGTGGCACGATGCACCGCCAGGATGTCGTTGCCGTCGACGCGGATCACGTGCATGCGATAGCCGAAGGCCCGCGGCGCCACGCCATCGGCGGCGAACTGCTCGATGGCCGGGGTGGAGATGGCATAACCGTTGTTGCGGCAGAAGAAGATCACCGGCACCTCGTGCACCGCGGCCATGTTCAGGGCGGCGTGGAAATCCCCCTCCGAGGCGGCCCCCTCGCCGAAGAACACCAGGGTGCACAGGCCCTCGCCGGCCAGCTTCTGGCCATAGGCATAGCCGGTGGCCTGGGGAATCTGGGTGGCCAGCGGCGAGGAGATGGTCATGTAGTGCAGCTTGCGCGACCCGTAGTGGATCGGCATCTGACGGCCCTTGCCGTAGTCCAGCTCGTTGCCGAACAGCTGGTTCATGAACTCGTCGAAGCTGAAGCCGCGGTAGACCAGCGCCCCCTGCTCTCGGTACTGGGCCATGATCATGTCGGCGTCGTCCAGCGCCGCGGTGGCGCCGATCACGGCGGCCTCCTCGCCGGTGCACTGCATGTAGAACGACAGCCGACCCTGTCGCTGGGCCGCCATCATCCGCTCATCGAGCACTCGGGTGGCGATCATCGCCCGGTAGATGGCGCGGGCCTGGTCTCTATCCAGCGTCGGCGCCTCGGCTCCCTCGTGGAGGGTGCCCTCCTGGGTGAGGACGCGATAGGTGGGAATGCTGAACTCGTCCCCGGCCAGGAATTCCGGCGCGTGGATGTCTCGCGTTGTGGTCATCGTCATGATCCTTACCCCTTTTGGGGGCAGTGTTGTCTCTATTCTTTCGGACCGCCAGGGGATTGCCCCGACGCCGATCAACGCACACCATTGACGTTAACGTAAACTGCGATAGCTGGATAGTCCTCGATTGGTCGCATGCCAGCTCTTCGTCGCCTGCGCTAGCCGGTCACCGACGCCGACGCCGGCTGCAGGCGAGCAAAGACGCTGTCGACGGTCAGCGCCAGCAGGCCGATCAGCAGTGCCCCCTGGAGCACGTAGGCGGTGTTGCCGTTGACGATGCCCGAGATGATGGGATCGCCCAGGTTGCTCGCGCCCACGGTGGCGCCGATCGCCGCCGTGGCGATGTTGATGGTGACCGAGGTGCGGATGCCGGCCAGGATTACCGGCGCGGCCAGCGGCAGCTCCACCTGGCGAAGTAGCTGGCCGTCGGTCATGCCCATGCCACGGGCCGCCTCGCTCACCCCGGGGTCGATGCCCTGGAGCCCCGCCAGGGTATTGCGCACGATCGGCAGCAGGCCGTAGAGCAGCAGCGCCACGATGATCGGCAGCGTGCCGAAGCCCAGCACCGGCACCGCCAGCGCCAGCACCGCCACCGGCGGGAAGGTCTGGCCGATGGAGGCCAGCTGGGCGACCAGCGGCAGGAAGTCGCGCCCGACGCGGCGCGTCACCGCCACCGCCGCCCCGACGCCAATGACCACCGCGGCAAGCGCCGCCACCCCGACCACCAGCAGGTGACGGCCGAGCAGGGTCAGGAAATCGGCGCGCGCGTAGATGACGCTACGGCTGTCGGTCTCTACCAGGCGAAACAGGCCCTCGAGTTGCTCCATGCCAAGACAGGCGCCAAGCAAAAGGCCGCCCCACAGCAGCGGCGCGAGCCAGCGCCGCACACCACGCACCGCGACTTCGCTTGCCGCCTCAGTCATGGGCCTTGGCTCCCACCAGCTTGCGCAGCGACAGCTCGCCGACCGGCATGTCCTCGTCGTCGACGACCGCCAGGCGCTCGGCATGGCGCCACAGCATGATCGATAGCGCCTCGCGCAGCGTGGCATGCTGGGAGACGCGCTCTCGCGGCAGCAGTCGCGGGCTGAGCGGCAGCATGCGCTCGCTGACCGAGAGCAACGCCGCTTCCTTGAGGCCGCGATCCTCGCCGCCGAGCAGCGACTCGACGAAATCGTCGGCGGGCTCGCGCAGCAGTTCGAGCGGATGCCCCTGCTGCTTGATGCGTCCCTGGTCCATGACCACCAATCGGTCAGCCAGGCGCAGCGCCTCGTCCATGTCGTGGGTGACGAAGACAATGGTCTTCTGCAGCCGGGACTGGAGGTCGCGCAGCTCTTCCTGAAGGGTCTCGCGGGTGATCGGGTCGAGCGCCCCGAAGGGCTCGTCCATCAGCAGGATATCGGGATCGGCGGCCAGCGCACGTGCCACCCCGACCCGCTGGGCCTGACCGCCGGACAGCTGGCGCGGATACTTGCCGGCGAACTCGTCCATGGACAGGCCGAGCATCGCCATCAACTCCTCCACCCGCTCTCGGATCCTAGCCTGGGGCCATTTGAGGAGCCGGGGCACGAGCCCGATATTGCGCTCCACGGTCCAATGCGGAAACAGGCCGGTGCTCTGGATGGCATAGCCCATGCGCCGGCGAAGCGACTCCTCGCGAAATTCACGGATCTGCTGGCCGTCGATATGGATCTCACCGTCACTGTGCTCGATCAACCGATTGATCATGCGCAGGGTCGTCGACTTTCCGCATCCGGAGGTGCCCACCAGCACGCATAGTTCGCCGCGCTCCACGCGCAGCGAGATGTCGTCCACCGCGGTCGTCTCGCCGAAGCGCTTGGTCACGTGGATGAGTTCGATCATGTCGCCCCTCCTGGGCGCAGCAGGTCGGTCAAGGCGCCCAGCAGGGCATCGGCGACGAGCGCCATGACCAGGATCGGCAGGGCCCCGAGCAGCACCAGGTCCATGGCGGCCTGCCCAAGGCCTTGAAAGATGAAGGTGCCGAGACCGCCGGCACCGATCAGCGCGGCCACGGCGGTGAGCCCGATCGCCTGCACCGTGGTAATGCGGCCCCCCTCCAGAATCACCGGCAGCGCCAGCGGCAACCGCACCTGGCGAAACACCTGAGCCCGGCTCATGCCCATGCCCCGCGCGGCGTCGATGACACCGGGGTCCACTTCATCGAGGGCCACGTAAGTATTGCGCACCATGGGCAGCAGGCTGTAGCCGACCAGTGCCAGCAGCGCCGGCGCCCAACCGATACCGCTGATCCCCAGCGCCGCCAGCCAGCCGACATGGGCCGACAGCCAGGCCAGCGGTGCCAGCAGCAGCCCGAACAGCGCCAGGCTGGGAATGGTCTGGAGGAAGTTGAGCACCGCGAACCCCAGGGTGCGAAGCCGCTCCCAGCGTCGCATGGTCAGCGCCAGGCACACGCCGAGCACCAGGCTGATGCCCACCGCGGCGCCGACCAGCAGCAGGTGCTCGCCGATGGCGGCGATGAAAGCCGCACTGCGCCCCTCGAACTCCTGGCGCAGCGCCAGCGGTTCGAGCCCGAACGTCAGCCAGGCGGCCAGGCTCACCAGCGGTGCCAGCAGCAGCGACCATCCCAGCGGACGCGACAGCGACAGGCGCGTACGCAGCTCGATCATCGCCAGGAGCAGCAGGAACAGCGCGACCCAGACGCCGGCGCCAACGCCCATGCGCGCCTGGGGAAGGTCGGCGTCGACCAGCCTGGCCGCCGCCAGGGCCAGCCAGGCCGGCAGCGCCACCAGCATGACCACCACCAGCCCCAGCGCCAGGCGCAGCCGCTCGCGCGACGGGCGCCAGGCCAGCCACAGCACGGCCAGCATCGGCAGCAGGCTGATCGCAAGCCCCGGCAGGCCGACAACGCCCCAGGCGGCATGGCCCTGCCCCGGCACGATGCGATTGGGTGCCACGCTGACCGCATCGAGCCCCAACCAGCCGACCAGCGTCGCCAGCAGCAGGCTCACCAGCACCACATTGGGGCGAGTCGCGTCCCTGCTCACGCTGCCCTTGATCTGCCCATCACTCATTCGTCCAGGGTATCGAGGAAGTCGCTGGCCACCTTGGCCGGATCGAGGCCATTGACGGCCACGTCGCCGTTGAGGCGCTGCAGGGTATCGCGGTCCAGGGCTTCGAAGACCGGCGCCAGCAGCGTCTCGATCTCGGGGTGTGCCTCGAGGACACTGGCACGCACCACCGGCGCGGGCTGGTAGACGGGCTGTACGCCCAGAGTGTCGTCCATCACCACCAGGTCCAGCGCCTTGAGCCCGCCGTCGGTGCCATAGGTCATGGCAGCATTGACGCCGCTGGTCTGCTGGGCGGCAGCACGCATGGTCGCCGCGGTGTTGCCGCCGGACAGCACCAGCAGTTCGTCGTCGGAGAGCTCGAAGCCATAGGCCTGCTGGAAGGCCGGTAGCGCCTGGGGCGACTCGACGAATTCGGCACTCGCCGCCAGCTTGAAGTCGCCACCCTCGTTCAGGTAGCCAGCCAGGTCCTCGAGACTGGTCAAGCCATGCTCTCGGGCCAGCTCCCCGCGCACACTGATCGCCCAGGTATTGTTGGCCTCGGCAGGCGTCAACCACACCAGATCGTTGTGCTCGAGATCCTTCTGCTTGACGGTGTCATAGGCCTGCTCGGCGTCCTTCCATACCGGGCTGTCGGCCATGTCGAAGAAGAAGGCGCCGTTGCCGGTGTACTCTGGATACAGATCGATCTCACCGGCGGTCAGCGCACCACGCACGATGCTGGTGGCGCCCAGCTGCAGGCGGTTCTCCACCTCGATGCCGCCGGCCTCCAGGCGCTGGAGGACCAGCTGGCCCAGCACCGACCCTTCGGTATCGATCTTGGAAGCGACCACCACCGGCGCTCCCGAATCCTGGGCCTGGGCCGTGGCCAGGGACATCAAGGTGCCGGCCGCCACGGCGGCGAGACGCGTCAATGCTGGCTTCATGGTTACCACCCGCTTCCTTGTTGAATGTATGCTGATTATAAGGCCCGTACAGCTTGGCTGTCAGAACGGCATCTCAACGCCAGGAACCCGAACGTATGCCGCCATTCCACGACGATCACCTCGCCTGGCGCCATCCCCTGGTACGGGACCTGGCCTGGCTGCTGCAGGCCCCCGACCTGCTCACGCTGGAGCGGCCCGGTCGCCCCGCTCCCGCGGAGCTTGGCCTGCCGGACGACGACGCCCTGGCCGACTATCTGGGCCGGCTGGAGACTGCCCCCGAACGGCTGGAGCGTTATGTCGGCGGCACGCTGCAGGGCAGGATGGGGCATTATCACGAACGCCTGTGGCAGTTCCTGCTCGACACCGCGCCGGGCACCCGCCTGCTGACCCACAACCTGGCCGTCCTGCGGGATCGGCGCACCCTGGGCGAGCTCGACATGCTCTACGCCGTGGCGGCCGACCCTACGCCGGTGCATTTCGAGGTTGCCATCAAGTACTACCTGGGGCTTCCCGAAGGGCCTGGCGACGAGTGCGACCAGGCGCGCTGGATCGGTCCGGGCGGACTGGACAGCCTGGCCATCAAGCGCCGTCATCTCGAGACTCATCAGCTGCCGCTGGCCCATACCCCGGCGGCCCGCGAGGCGCTGGCCGAGCGCTTGGGCGCTCCGGTTCCCCACCTCCGGCAGCGCCTGGCCATGCCCGGCGTACTGTTCTATCCCTGGCACGCGTCACTGCCCTCGCCCCGCGCCGCCGGTACCGATCACCACCGGGGCCACTGGCTGCACTGGCGAGACTGGCCACAGCTGCGCGCGACCTATCCACGCACCGCCGGGGGCGTCTGGCTATGCAAGCCCCATTGGCTGGCCCTTCCCCATCCTCAGCGCCTGCCCCCGCTGGAGGTACTCGAACACCGGCTGCGAGCGCACTTCGCCAGCGGCGGTGCACCGGTCCAGCTGGCGTTGAGGCACTCGAAGGACACGGCGGCCACCTGGCAGCGGGTGTTCGTTGTCGATGACGACTGGCCGAGACAGATGCCTCTGCCGCCCGCCGAGACATGAAATACCCGGCACTCGGCCGGGCGCACAGGGTTGGCAGGAACCTCGAGGGCTATCGGCCAGCCGCTAACGACGACCGTTGTCGTCCGACCAGCCGCGTTCGAGGGCCGCGCAGGCCAGCGTGATCAGGCCGGCCAGTACCAGGTAGATCAGGGCCATCAGCAGCAGCGGCTCATAGACCATGTAGGTTTCCTGACGAATGCGCCCGAACACGGCATAGGTATCCACGGCGGCAATGGTGGCGACCAGCGGGGTGGCCTTGAGCTGGATGATCAGTTCGCCATTGAGGGTCGGCAATACGCGCTGAACGGCCCGAGGCAGCCAGATGCGCCGCAGGATCGTCAGCGGATGCATGCCCAGGGCCCTGGCCGCTTCCAGCTCGCCCTTCGGCACGCCGGCGAATCCCCCGCGCATCACCTCGCCCTCGTAGCCGGCGAATGACAGCGTCAGGGCCGCGAAGGCGTAGGGCCAGGACTCGATGAGGTAGGGCCACAGCCAGCTCTGGCGCATCCCCGGCAAGTAGGGGAACAGCGAGCCGAGACCGTAGTACAGCAGCCAGATCTGTAGCAGCAGCGGGGTGCCGCGAATCAGGGTGCAGAACCCCCGGGCAGCCCATGCCAGGGGTCGCGGCCCCGTCACCTGCACCAGCCCGAGCGGAATCGCCAGCAGGAAGCCCGCAACGCTCGTCGTCACCAGCAGCACCAGGGTCAGCCAGAGCCCATCGAGGATCGCATCGCGATAATCGACCAGCCAATCCCAACGCATGTGCAGCGCCATCAGCGTGATGGCCAGCGAGGCGACGGCGATCAGCAACAGACGATGCGGCGGCAGGCGTCGTTCAGCCATGTGGCATCCCCCTGGTCGCGCGGCGCTCCAGCGCCTTGAAGAAGAGATTCGAGACCAGCGAGACGAGCAGATAGAGCACCCCCGCCGCACACAGGAACAACAGGTGATGCTTGGTGGCGCCGGCCGCCTGACGCGCGGCCAGCGTCAGTTCGGTAAAGCCGACCACGGCCAGCAGCGCGGTGTCCTTGGTGGCGATCAGCCACAGGTTGGAGAGCCCAGGCAGCGCTCCCGGCAGCATGGCCGGCAGGGTGATGCGGCGAAAGGTCTTGGCGGGTGACATGCCAAGCGAATGGGCCGCCTCGATCTGGCCGCGGGGAATGGCGCGAATCGCCCCGCGTATCACCTCGGTGGCGTAGGCGCCCTGGACCAGGGCAATCACCGCGATGCCGGAGGCGAAGGGGCCGATACTCACCTCGCCGAGGCCGATCATGGCCGACACCCGGTTGAGCGCCTCGGGCACGGCGAAATAGAGCAGCAGGATCAACACCAGCTCCGGCACCGCGCGTATGACGGTGGTATAGCACGCCAGCAGGTCACGGATGACCGGGCCGCCGGAGAGTTTGCCGGCCGCACCGGCCATGCCGATCATCAGTCCCAACAGATAGCCGCCGCCCGCAACCTGCAGTGATAGCCAGAGCCCGTCAAGCAAGGCACCTCCCCAGCCGGGCGGCGCCAGCGCGAGCAATTCACTGATGCCCATGTCGCGATAGTTCATGACGCCGGACCACGCCCTGCCAGCTCCCTCATCGCCCTCTCCTCTCAGGTGTCTGGCTCACCGTAGATATCGAAATCGAAATAGCGCGCGGTGATCTCGTCGTAGGTGCCATCGGCACGCACCTCGGCGATCGCCGCGTTGAGCCGCTCGCGCAAGGCATCGTCGCCCTGGCGAATGCCGAAGCCGATTCCTTCCCCCAGGGTCTCGGGATCCTGGATGACAGCGCCCTTCATCTCGCAGCACAGCTGCCCTTCCCGGCTTTCCAGGAACTGCTCGATGATCAGGCGATCCGCCAGGGTGGCATCCAGGCGGCCGGCAAACAGGTCCTGGTTGGCTTCGTCCTGGGTCTGGTATTGGCGCAGAGTCGCCTCGGGATAGTGCGTCTGGGCGTAGGCCTGGTGGATGGAGGCGGACTGCACTCCGAGGGACTTGCCGGCAAGCCCTTCCGGCGAGGCCTCGAGTTCGGCCCCCTTGGCCACGGCCAGGGCGGCGGGCGTCTGGTAGTACTTGTCCGAGAAGGCGATGGTCTCGCGACGCTTGTCGGTGATGCTCAGCGACGCGGCGATGACGTCGATCTTGTCGCCGGTCAAGGCAGGGATCAGACCGTCCCAGGAGGTGGTGACGAACTCGCACTCCAGGTCGGCGGCCTCGCAGATCGCCCGGGTGATATCCACCTCCCAGCCGTGCAGCTCACCGCTGGCGTCCGGCGTGGCAAAGGGCGGATAAGGTTCGGTGGCAAAACCGACCCGGGTGACCTCGGCCTGTGCCACGGGCGCCAGGCAGAGGGTCGTCAGGGTAGCCGTCAGTACGCGTTTCATTGTCATTCTCCTCGAGATGGGCTGACCGAGCCCAGGAAGCGCTGCAGTCGCTGGACGCTGGGCGCGCCGAACACTCGTTCGGGCGGCCCCTGTTCGGCGATCTCCCCCTGGTCGAGGAAGACGACCCGGCTCGCCACATCAGCGGCGAACGCCATTTCATGGGTCACGATGATCATGGTGCGCCCCTCATCCGCGAGATCGCGCATCACCGCCAGCACCTCGCCCACGAGTTCGGGGTCCAGCGCCGAGGTGGGCTCGTCGAACAGCAGCGCCTCGGGGCCCATCGCCAGCGCACGGGCAATGGCGCCGCGCTGCTGCTGGCCGCCGGATAGCGTCGCCGGATAGGCCTCACGCAGATGATGGAGACCGACGCGCTCCAGCAAGGCCCTGGCCTCATCGCGCGCCTCGGCACGCGAACGCTTGAGCACCTGGATCGGCCCCTCCATGACGTTGGCTTCCAGGGTCATGTGCGGCCACAGGTTGAAACCCTGAAAGACCATGCCCAGGCGCGCCCTCAGACGACGCAGCTGCCGACGGTCGGCGGGGACGCGTTGCTCGCCCTCGCCGCGAAAGGGGATGGATTCTCCCAGCAGGCGCAGCGCACCGGACGAAGGCGTTTCGAGCAGGTTGAGGCAGCGCAGCAGCGTGGATTTTCCCGAGCCGCTACTGCCGATCAGCGCTACCACGTCGCCACGGCCGGCGGAAAGGTCGATGCCCTTTAGGACCCGAGCGCTGCCGTAGGCCTTGTGCAGGTTCTTGACCTCGATGACGGCGTCGTCGCGGGGAACGCTGGAAGTCGATGCATCGCTCACGGGGAGGCTCCAGATCGCACTTGTTGTTATGCGGTTGCATAAACTATGCATCTGTATAAGATGCGAGTCAACGATCCTCACCCGCCACGGAGCCAGCCCATGTCCCGCTACGGATGCCAGTCGATGGCCGCCCCCATGACCCGCGTACTGATGCGCCGCCCCGGGGCGAGCCTGAAGCGCGCCGATCCCGCCGAATGGCACTACAACGACCACTTCGACGCCGACAAGGCGATCGCCCAGTACGACGCATTCGTCGAACTGGTCGAGGCGTCCGGCGCCGAGATCGTGTGGTTCGAGGACGACGATGACGGCCTCTCCGACGCCATGTTCACCCGCGATGCCTCACTGATCACGCGGGCAGGTGCCGTCTTGCTCAAGATGGGCAAGCCACTGCGCGCCGCGGAGCCCGAACTGCACGGGCGACATTACGAGGCGGCGGGCATTCCGGTGCTCGGACGACTGACCGGCGATGCGTGCATCGAGGGTGGCGATACCCTCTGGCTGGACGACACCACCCTGGTGGTGGGCATGGGCTTTCGCTCCAATCGCGAAGGCGTGCGTCAGTTGAATGCGCTGCTCAACCCGCACGGCATCGAGGTGCTGGGGTTCGATCTGCCGGTGTGGGACGGCGAGGCGGCCTGCCTGCATCTGATGTCGGTCATCTCGCCGCTGACTGACGAGATGTACCTGGTGCACCCCAGGCTGATTCCGGCCGCCCTGTGGACCCTGATGAAGGCCCGTGGTATCACCCTGGTGGCGGCGCCCGAGGCCGAGTTCCATGATTCCCTGGGCCTGAACCTGAACGTGATGCCGCTCTCGCCCGGCGATTGCCTGATGATCGACGGCTTCCCGGGCACCAAGGCGGTCATGGAACAGCACGGCATCCGGGTGCGCACCTTCGCCGGCGACGCCCTGTGCATGGCCTGCGAGGGCGGCCCCACCTGCCTGACCAACCCAATCCTGCGCGAGACCTGAGCCATGACGACACGGCGTGCCAGCAACGACCGCGAAAGTGCCCTGATCGATGCCACTCTCACGTGCATCGCCCGGGAAGGCATTTCTGCGGCCACGGTACGCAACATCGCCGACTACGCCGGCGTCACCAACGGCTTGATACGCTTCTACTTCAAGAGCAAGGACGGGATTCTCCAGGCCGCCTACCGGCGCTTCCTGGAGCGTCTCTTCGAGGCAGCCCACGGCACCATCGATGGCCACGACACCACGGCATGCGAACGGCTGGAGCGCTATCTGCTGGCCAATCTATCGCCCCCCATCGTCACCCCGGACAGCCTGCTGCTGTGGGCCAACTTTCTGCCGCTGGCCCACCACGATGCGGCCATGGCCGACATTCGCCGACACTGGTACACCCGCACCACCCAGGCCTTCCAGGAGCTCATCCACGGGGCCCTGGCGGAGCATGGCCTGGCACCGGGCGAGACCGAGCTGCGCCGGCTGTCGGTCGCCGTCAACGGGCTGATCGATGGGCTATGGATCGAAGGCGCGCTATCTGCCGAGACCCTCGACACCCGCGAACTCCAGGCGATCGGGCTCGACGCAGCCTCGCGACTGCTGGGCATTGCGGTCTCTCGCCCTTCGCTCGGCTAGCCAACGCGCGTCACGACGCCAGGCGTTCGAGCCGGTGTGCGAGCCACTCCCAGGGCGCAGGCGCCTGTTCGCCGATGAATACCAGGCGACTTCCGCCCTGCCCTGAGGCATCCAGTTCCTGGCTGGTCAGGCGCCCAGCGGCCCGCTGGAGGACCAGTCGCCTTCCGTCATCCAGCCGCACCACGCCCTTGAAGCGCAGGATTTCCCGAGGCATGCCGTCGAGCAGCTCACGCAACGGTTCCGTGGCCACCGCCCCCTCGCATTCCCAACTGAGACTCCTGAGCCCCAGCGCTTCCAGGCTGGTCGCCGCGCCGTCACTGCCATCGCGGGGGCGCTTGGCCGGCTGCGTCGACAAACGCGGCAGGAACACCGCATCCGGCGGCAAGGTCGCCTGAGTGGTGCGCAGATGGCGGCTGTCGGGCAGCAGCAAGGCGGCCTCCAGTGCCGTCACGCTCGCCTCGTCCACCAGGTCGACCTTGTTGATCAGTACCAGGTCGGCATGCTCGATCTGGGAGGCCACCAGGTGGCGCAGGGCAGGCGCGAGAGCCTCGCGGTCGAGGGCGGCATCGACCAGGGTGATGACGCCCTCGAGGCGCGCCCGGGCACGGATCCGCGGATAGCCCAGCACGTTCACCACCCGCGCCGGATCCGACACTCCGCTGCACTCGATCAGCAGATGGTCGAGTCGTCCGGCGCGCTGCGCCAGCAGCGACTCGATCGCCGAGGACAGTTCGCCCTGCAGGCTGCAGCATACGCAGCCGTTGCTCAGCGTGATCAGGTCTTCACGTCGCTCGTCGATCAGCGCTTCGTCGATGTTGAGCGCGCCGAAGTCGTTGACCATGACCCCAAGGCGTCGCCCCCCGGCATGGGCCAGCAGGTGATTCACCAGGGTCGTCTTGCCGGCGCCTAGAAAGCCGGCCACCACGGTCACGCCCAACGTACTTGCCGTCATCTCGTCAGCTCCCTTCATGGGTTCCCTTGAGCTCGATCTCGACGAAGGCGAACGCATCCTCCCCCGCGTTGATCACGTTGTGCTCGACGCCGGCCGGCCGACGATAGGAGACACCGGCGGATACTCGCGTCTGCTCGCTGCCCGTGTCGGTCTCCAGCCTCATCACGCCGTCTACCAGGGGCACCACGACATAGTCCAGGGCGTGTCGATGCCAGCCGGTCTGCGCGCCGGGCGCAAAGTCCCAGCGGGTGACGATCACGCCACCGTCCTCGAGCTGTCGCGTCGCGACGGCGGATATCGCCGAATGGGGCATGTAGATCTCCTGCTTGCTAGTCGAAGATGAGCTCGGGCAGCCACAGCGCGATCTGCGGGAACATCACCAGCAGCACGATGCCCAGGATCTGCATGGCGAGGAACGGCAATACCGAGCGGTAGAGGTCTCCAGTGGTGACCTCGGGCGGCGCGACGGAGCGCATGTAGAAGAGGTTGTAGCCGAACGGCGGCGTCAGGTAGGCGGTCTGCATGGCCAGCACGAAAAGCGTCGCGAACCAGATCGGATCGAAGCCCAGCGCCTTGATGATCGGTACGTATAGCGGCACCGTGATGAACAGGATCGCCGAGTCGTCCAGAAACATGCCCAGGATCAGGTAGCTGAGCAGGATCACCGTCAGCACCAGATAGGGACTCAACTCGGCCGCCATCACCTGGCCCACGATCGCCTGCCCGGCCCCCAGCGCGATGTAGATCTTGGAGAAGATCACCGCGCCGATCATGATCCACATCAGCATGCCCATGATCCGGGCCGTGCGGTACAGGGCGCCGCTGAGCATGGTCAGGTTGAGCTTGCCGTGCGCCAAGGCACAAAGCATGGCGCCGCTGGCCCCGAGGGCCGAGGCCTCGGTAGGCGACGCCACCCCGGTGGCCATGGTGCCAAGCACCACGGCGATGAGCGAACCCGGCAGCACCATGGCATTCAGCGCCTTGAGCTTGTCGAGCCCGCCGATACGCTCGGCGGCCTCGATGGGCGGCCCCAGGTGCGGCGACCGATAGCAGCGAATGCCGATGTAGACGATGTAGATGCCGGCCAGCATAAGGCCAGGCATGACGCCGGCGGCGAACAGCTTGCCCACCGACTCCCGGGTCAGGAAGGCATAGAGGATCATCACCAGCGACGGCGGGATCAGGAACCCCAGGGCACCGCCGGCCATGATGGCCCCGGCGGAGAGCTGCTTGCTGTAGCCCCGCTTGAGCATGGCCGGCAGCGCGATCAGCCCCAGGCTCACAGTGGCGGCGCCGGTGATCCCAACCATGGCCGCGATCAGCGCGCAGATCACCACGGTGCCCATGCCCAGCCCGCCGCGAATGCCGCCCATGACCTTGTAGATCATCTCGAACAGGCCGTCGGCGATGCCCGATCGCTCCAGGATCATGCCCATCAGGATGAACAGCGGCAACGCGACCAGTATGAACTCGTTCATCAGGCCGAACACCGACGGCATCATGATGCCCAGGCTATCCGGCCCCCAGATCCAGTAGCCGAAGCCCACGCCGACGCCCATCAGCGTCCAGGCCAGCGGGACGCCGAAGAACATCAGGGTCAGCATGGCCCCGAACATCAGCAGCGTCAGCAGGATCGGATCAATGCTTCCCATCGGCATCCTCCCGGGTCTCGGTGGCGTGACGGCCCGCGTCGTCGGACGCGACGGGGTGTCCCAGCAGGGTGCACAGGTGTCGGGCGGCGTTGGTCAGCATCTGCAGCATGATCAGCAGCACGGCCACCGGAATCATGACCTTGAACGGCCAGATGATCGGCGCCCAGGTGCTGCGGAAGGAACGCTCCTGGATGGCCACCGACTGCATGGCGAACTCGAAGGCGCTGCGTAGCAGCAGCGCCAGCAGCAGGAGCACCAGCAGGTTGATGACCATCGACAGCAGCGCCTGGTGGCGAGGCGACAGGCGCTGGGAAAAGATGTCGATGCGCACGTGGCCGTGCCATTTCTCGGTGTAGGCCCCGGCCAGGATGGCGTAGACGCCATAGGTCAGCGTCGAGGCCTCGTGCGCCCAGCTGGTCGGGGAACTCAGCAGCTGGCGCGCCACCACTTCGAACACCAGCATGCCGACCAGAGCGAAGCCGAGCCAGGCGACCAGCCGCCCGAGCCACTCGCTCAGGCGGTCCTGCCAGCGGATCCAGGCATGAAGCCATTGCATGGCGCGCTCCCGTTCAGTCGAGGCGACCCTTGTCGCGGGCCATCTGGCGGATCATCTCGATGGCCTCGGCGGCCACCTCGGATTTCTCGGCCTCGGTGTCCCAGACGTCCTGCGCCGCCTCGGTCATCGCCAGGATGTCGTCCTCCGGCAGTTGGGTGATGTCGAAGCGATGGGCCGCCTCCTCGTTCCACTCGACGAACTTTTGGTGGCGATAGTCGGCCCACTCGGCGGTCACCTCGGTGAAGACCGCCTGGAGATCCTCAGGCATCTGCTCCCAGAAACGCTGATTGACCAGCACGTTGTCGACGAAGCCCGGATAGAGCATGTTCATCTCGGTATAGTGCGTCGCCACTTCATCGAGCTTGAGCACCGAATAGTCGTAGGGCCCGCCATAGATCAGGCCATCGATGGTGTTGGTGCTCAGCGCGATGTAGAACTCCTGGGGCGGTATGTAGACGGTCGGAATGTCGAAGTGCTCGAGCACCGCGGCGACCGATGGCGTGGCGCGGATCTTGAGCTCGCTCATGTCCGCCAGGCTCTCCACCGGCTCCTTGGTCAGAAGGTCGAACTTGCCGCCGAAGACCGGGACCGTGTAGTGGATGCCCTGCTGCGCATAGTTCTCGGCCAGCAGCTCGCCGAGGCCCCGCTCGTTCCACAGCTCCTTGGCCTCCTCGAGGCTGGTCCAGGCCATGGGAATGCCGGATTCCAGCACCCCGGTATCCATCTGGCCGCCCCAGTACCCGCCGTAGCCATAGATGGCCTGCAGGGTGCCGCTGCGCAGCGTGGTGAACATCTGGTCGTTGGGCACCAGCTCGCCACCGCGGAAGATCGACAGCTGGATCCGGCCATCGCTGGCCTCGGCCAGCATGTCCTTGTAGCGCTGGAAGATCGCGTCCTCCTCGGTGCCGGTGTAGCGCTGCATGCGAATCTGTACGACCTCGCCGTCCTGGGCCTGCACGGCGACGGGAAACGCCAGTGCGCTGCCGGCCAGCGCGAGGCTCGCCAGGGCGACCTTGAGGGGCTTGAGGTGGTGACGTTCGACGTTGTTGTTGTGCATTGCGATGTCTCCTGAGGAGGGATGCGTCATGCGTTCCGCTGCGTGTCTGTGGAACGTTCGGTGGGTGCCGGAATCACCCAGTCGTGCTCGCCGCGAGGCGTACTGACATACTCGGGCCAGCGAAAATCGATCGGCGGGTCGTAGTCGCACAGCGGGGCCAGCCATTCGTCGCCCCCGATACCGCCAGCGGTGCGCGCCTCGAACTCTCCCCGGGCAGCCGCCAGGGCTCCCGGTTCCTGGAGAAGGTCGAGCAGCGTCAGCCCCACCGTCTTGGCCGCGGTCTCGATCATCGGGTCGATGCAGGGGGCCAGGCCGCCCAGGGCGTTCATCACCCAGGCCGGGTAGCCGGCGCCGTCTTCGCGTGGCGCCAGCGCCGGGCGGCCGATATACAGGCGCACCGTCGGCGCATGCCAGCTGTACTCGGTGTAGTCGTCGGAAGTGAAGTGGGTCTGGGTGGGCGCCAGGATACGACGCAGCTCCCGCTCGGCCTCCTGCGGCGGCCGCAGCCTCTCGACGTCGGCAAGGAACGGGCGCTCCATGGGCGTCATGCCCAGGTTGGCCTGTATCTTGCGTGCCAGCTCGATGGCCTCCTCGCCGAGACGCGGCGGGCCGACCCGCTCCAGGTTGCGATAGGTCAGCTCGGCCAGCGCATGGTTCGCCAACCCGGGGCGAGACTTGGCGACCCAGTGTCGCTCCACCCGGCAGTGCGACAGCCGGGCGACGCATTCGGCGATATGATCGAGCCCGCGTACCACGTGCTCCGCCTGCTCCACCGTGGCCACGCGAATGAAATACTGGATCTGGGCCATCTGGGCCGGGAGGTTGTCGGCGGTGGCCTGGCCGGCGTTGAGAATCGCCTCGTTCATCGACCAGTTCAGGCCGCTGGCCAGCACGTGCTCGCGCAACGCCTTGGCATTGGCGTACATCTGAGTGACCGCATCGTTGGCCCCCGGCGCACGAGCACTGGCATGCGACGCCGCAATAGGCGAGCTGTGGTCGCCGGTCAGCCAGGTCTCGGGGCTATCGCAGGTGAAGGTATAGATGACGCCGTAGGCGGCACCGCAATGGGTGTCCCAGCGCGTCGTGTTGCACAGCGGCAGCATATAGAACGGGTGGAAGCTGATGGCCGCATCCAGGTCATCGTAGTACCCCCGGGCCGCGTGGATCGGCTTGGAGCCGCGAACCTTCTCGGCCGGCTCGCCGAAGAACTTCAGGGTGCCGGGAATGCACTGCTCCTTCATCAGCGCCTGGATGGCCAGGAAACCGCCCAACGAGCCGATGCCCAGTGCCGCGTGGGGGTCGGTGTGACCGCCGGCCCAGGGGCTCAGGCCATCGCGGGGGCGCTGGACCACGTCGGCCGCCTGGCAGTTGCCCGGCACGGCGTCATACTCGGCATAGCCGCCAAGCGTAGGTCCCTCTCCGTTGGACCAGGTCGCACAGAAGGCGGTCGGCATGCCGCCGGATCCCTCCTCAACCTCGAAGCCATACTCGCGCAGCAGGTCAACATAGAAACGCGCCGAGCGATATTCCCGCCAGGCGGTCTCGGCATAGTGCCAGATGGTCTGGTTCCACTCGGATAGGCGGGGCATCATCCCCTCGACGCCCCGGTTGAGGGCATCGCGCTGGGTCTGGGTGGTCATGTGGGCTCCTCGGAGGAGTGTTATTGCTTTGCCACCCACTATAAATCAAACTCAACTCATCAAAAGTCAGAAATAATCATCCGATTGGCAAAAATGACTCAACAAAAAGCCCGTCATCTTCCCTCACTGCAGGCGCTGCGCGCCTTCGAGGCCCTGGCCAGACTGGGCAGTCTCACCGATGCGGCGGACTACTTGAACCTCACTCGCAGCGCCATCAGCCACCAGCTACGGTTGCTGGAAACCCAGCTGAACCTGCGCCTCTACGAACGCCGTGGGCGCGGAGTCACTCTGACCCCCGCCGGCCAACTCTATGCCGGGGAAGTCCGCGACGTGTTGCAGCACCTGGAACGCATCCACGCCAACCTTCCCGATCAGGAATACAACGGCCATCTTCACGTGTGCATGCCGCCGGGGTTCGCCGCCAGCGTCGTCAGCCGCCACATCAACGACTTCTATCGCAGCTACCCCACCATCCACTTGCACCTCAGCACCAATCGCGAAAACGAGACCATTCACCAGCCCAACTTCGATCTTTTCGTGGTGTTCGGCGACGGCGCCTATACCGATCACCACGTCGAGATGCTGGCCCAGCCGATGTATCAACCGGTGTGCAGCCCGACCCTGCTGAACGAACTCAACATCACCCAGACACGCGACCTGGAGCGCGCCACCCTGTTGCACCTGCACGATGCCCACGACTGGCAACTGTGGATGGCGGGCTGCGGCGGCAAGCATCCCATCAAGGTGGATGCGGGACTGTACTTCTCGAACATCCTGCTGGTGTTGCAGGCGGCGTTGTCCGGCCAAGGGGTGGCGATCGGCGACGATGTGGTGTGCGGCGACAGCCTGCGCCACGGGCAGCTCGTGCGCCCGTTCGGCGAGCGCATCCCGAGCGACCGCTCCTACTATCTGGTCACGCCGCACAGTCGCCTGGACGATCCCAACGTCCAGGCCTTCAGCGATTGGCTGAAGAAACTGCTGGAGCGGCTGCTCGGCGCCTCGACGGCCGCCGCCGGCTGAAGCCGCCGATGCGCCAAGATCGTTCACCTTAGGCGCAAGAAAATACCACCTCCCTGCCGTTTTACCTGGCTTATGGTGAATTCGGCACAACAATGGAGGTGATACCGATGCTCGACCCCTGGCGTTCCAGCCATGCCCCACGCCCGTCGCATGCCGACATCGTCCTGCTGGACGGCACCATCTATACGCTTGATCCGGCACGTCCATGGGCCGAAGCACTGGCCATGGCGGGCGGTCGGCTATGCGCCGTGGGGGATGCCGACAGCGTGGCCGAGTGGATCGGTCCCGCGACCCGGGTCATGTCGCTGAACGGCCGCTTCGTGATGCCAGGCCTGCATGACATGCATACCCACCCGGATCTCGGCCTGGCCGCCAAGTACGACGACTCGCTCAAGATCGGCATCGAAGATCCCACGCCGGATCAGGTCGAGCAGGCCATCCTCGACTACGCCGCCCGTCACCCCGGCGACGGCTGGATACATGGCGCCTACTTCGTACGTTACACCTTCCGCCAGGCCGGACTGACTCCCGGTCGTGCCTGGCTCGACGACATCATGCCCGATCGCCCGGTGGCCATCCTCGACCGCATGTGGGGCACCATGATGGTCAACAGCAAGGCGCTGGCCATGGCCGGTATCGATCGGCATACCTCCGATCCGCGAAACGGCTACATGGAACGCGACCCGCTGACCGGCGAGCCCACCGGGCTGATGATCGACGGTGCCTACGCCATGATCCACGCCGCCATGCCGCCGACTCCGGTGGCCGTGCTGCGTCGTGCCTACGAGGAGGGCATGCATTTCCAGACCAGCCGCGGCGTCACGGCCACCAAATACGTGCACGTCTGCGAACAGCGCCTGGCCGCCCTCAAGCAGCTCGACGACACCGGACGTTTGAGCCTTCGCGTGGAAGCTGCGATCAGCTGGCAGGACGACATCTTCCCGGTCAAACGGCGCTGGGAACTGCTCGGCGGCGAACGCCACTACTATGCCAGCAGCCGCCTCAACGCCAACGCCGTGAAGTTCCATTTCGACGGGACCGTGGAGCCTCGCTCCTCCTTCCTCCTCACCCCCTGGGACAGCAACGACGAGTGGCGCGGCAAGATCAACCTGACCCCCGAGCACCTGCGCGACATGCTGATCGACATGGACCGCCGCGGCATCAGGGTAATCGCACACTGTACCGGCGACGGCGCCTCCGACCTGTTCCTGGATGCCGTCGCCGCCACCCGGCGGGCCAACGGGCCCGGCGTGCGCCACCAGTGTGCCCACAGCACGATCTTGCACGAGGGTAATCTCGCCCGCTTCGCCGAGCTGGACGTGATCGCCGAGTTTTCGCCGGCCGCCTGGTATCCCTCGCGTTTCACCTCCGGGGCTCGCGCCGGCTACGGTGCCGAGAGGCTGTCGCGGGCCTACGATCTGCGCGGCGTGCTGGACGCCGAGGGCGTGGCGGTGTTCGGCACCGACTTCCCGGTAGCCTCCATCGATCCCTGGCTGGCCCTGGAGACCCTGGTCACGCGGCAGAATCCCTGGGAAACCGGGGAGGAACGCTTCGGCACCCCGATCACCCTGGAGGAGGCGCTCCGGGTGGCCACCCTCAACGGGGCCTATGCCATGGGTCTGGAAGACGACACCGGCTCTTTGGAGGTCGGCAAGTCGGCCGATCTGATCGTGCTCGACCACGACCCGTTCTCCCGCGAAGTCCGCGGCAACCTGCATCGCACTGAGGTCGAGATGAGTTTCCTGCAGGGGCAGCCGGTCTACGATCGCCAGGGCGAGCTGGCCGCCGCCGGCCTGGACGCAACTTGGCGAGGCCGACCATCCGAGCCGTGAACAGCGAGATTTTGAACAAAGTTAAAGAACGCTGTTTTAAAACAGCGTTCTTCTACTATGCTCAGGATAAGAGCCGAGTCGGGAAGCTAATGCAGGCCGCCCACTCACCTGGATCACCAGCGACAGTGAGTCGTTTCATGCGGCCGACATGCCGTTCGGAGGGATGCCATGAACCAGGTACTGCTGTTGACCCATACCCCCATTGAGCGACGCCCCTACCATGCATCGCGACTGGCGCGCCGGGCAGAGCGCATCGGGCAGCGCTTTCGAAAACACCCTGGTGGCCGCGAGAAAGTGGAAGTCGGGTGCCTTTCCCATGCACCACACGAGGAACTGGGGCCCGTGGATCTGGCCAATGCCAGACGCCGGCTCGACTTCTACTCACGCTGGCACGGACTGACCGAACCCCACTTGCAGATCTGGAGAGCCCCCTGAGCCATGAAACGACTCGGGTGGCCAATGGAGGGATGATGCCATGACCATCGGCATTCAACTCATCACGGGCTGGCAGCATGTGCACGCCGACTGGTGGCAAGACGATCAGGGCAACCACATCCATCGTGTCGACATCGATGGCGATGCGCTCTATCACTGCCATCTCGCCGGCTCGTCGCTACCCTGGAATGCGGTGGCCGGAAGCCTGGACGAAGCCATGGCAGTCGTAGAAGGCACTACGCCGGAAACTGGACACAACGGCGATCGCTAGACGAGTGAGGCTTTCAAGCTCGGTGACGACGGCCAACAGCAAAACGCCCGGCATGAGCCGGGCGTTTTGTTGATCGACCACAGGGGGCGGCGTCGGGCTTGATGCCGTCTCGGTCGAAAGTTCCAAGGCCTACCCCGAAACGGGCTCAGCCACGCGGCGCTTCGAACACCCAGCCGGTGCCTTCGCGGCTGTCCTTGAGCAAGATGCCCAGCGCCGCCAGCTCGTCGCGAATGCCATCGGCGGTGGCGAAGTCCCGCGCCTTCTTGGCCTCAGCGCGCTCGGCGATCTTGGCCTCGATCTCGGCCTCGGTCATCGGCAACTCGCCGCTGGCACCCTTGAGGAACGCCTCGGGCGATTGC
The DNA here is from genome assembly GCF_043496985.1 of Halomonas sp. B23F22_20. NCBI lineage: Bacteria > Pseudomonadati > Pseudomonadota > Gammaproteobacteria > Oceanospirillales > Halomonadaceae > Halomonas > Halomonas sp. B23F22_20. Next base: position 21,417 of record NZ_JBIEKH010000008.1, on the reverse strand, counting down.
TGGAGCAGGCCGAGCACGCCGCCCAGACGCTTGAGTTCCACCGCCAGCGCCAGCGCCTCGTCCGATGCTTCCTTCTTGGCGCGATTGAGCTCACGGGCCAGGTCGAACAGCACCGACACCGCCTCGGCGGTGTTGAAGTCGTCGTCCATGGCCTCTGTGAAGCGGGTGTCGAAACGATCGTCCACCCTACCCTGCTGCTCCTCGACGTCGTCGAGAGCCAGCCCGTCGAGAGCATTGTAGAAGCGCTCCAGCGACTTGCGGGCGTCGGCCAGCGATTCCGGCGCGTAGTTGATCGGGCTGCGGTAATGGCTCGACACCAGCAGATAGCGCACCACCTCGGCGTCGTGATGCTCGAGCACCTCACGGATGGTGAAGAAGTTGCCCAGCGACTTGGACATCTTCTCCTGGTTCACCCGCACCGCCCCGGCGTGCATCCAGGTGTTGACGTAGGGCTTGCCGGTAGCGGCCTCGCTCTGGGCGATCTCGTTTTCGTGGTGCGGGAACGTGAGGTCAGGGCCGCCACCGTGAATGTCGAAGGTTTCACCGAGACAGCAGGTGGACATCGCCGAGCACTCGATGTGCCAGCCGGGACGGCCGTCTCCCCACGGCGAGCGCCAGTTGACCTCACCGGGCTTCGCGGCCTTCCACAGTACGAAGTCGAGCGGATCTTCCTTGTGCTCGTCAACATCGACCCGGGCGCCGGAGCGCATCTCGTCCAGGTCGCGGTTGTTGAGCTTGCCGTAGCCTTCGAACTTGCGCACCCGGTAATAGACGTCGCCGTTGTCCGCGGCATAGGCATAGCCCTTGCTGATCAGCGTCTCGATCATGCGCACGATATCGTCAAGATGCTGGGTCGCGCGGGGCTCGGCGTCAGGGCGCAGAACGCCGAGGCGGCCTTCATCCTCATGCATGGCGTCGATCATGCGATCGGTCAGCGCCTCGATGGTCTCGCCGTTCTCCTCGGCACGCTTGAGGATCTTGTCGTCGATATCGGTGATATTGCGAACATAGGTGACGTCGTAGCCACGAGCGCGCAGGTAGCGGGTGATGACGTCGAACGCCACCATCACCCGGGCATGGCCCAGGTGGCAGTAGTCGTAGACGGTCATCCCGCAGACATACATGCGGACCTTGCCCGGCTCGATGGGGGTGAAGGTTTCCTTACGACGCGTCAGGGTGTTGTAGATCTGCATGTCAGCCCTTCTTTTTGGCCTTGGCCCAGCCATCCTTGAGTCCCACGGTGCGGTTGAACACCAGCTTGCCGTCCTGGCAGGCGTGGCGATCGGCGCAGAAATAGCCGACCCGCTCGAACTGGAAGCGACTCTCGGGCGCTGCCTCGGCGAGGCTCGGCTCGCCCATCGCCTGCACCACGGTCAACGACTCGGGGTTCAGGTGCTCGAGGAAATCGGCGTCCTTGTCCTTGTCCGGCTGCTCGACGGTAAACAGGTTGTCGTAGAGGCGCACTTCCATCGGCACCGCCTGGGCGGCGCTGACCCAGTGGATCACGCCCTTGACCTTGCGGCCTTCGGGGTTCTTGCCCAGGGTGTCGAAGTCGACCGAGCAGCGCAGCTCAGCGATCTCGCCGGCCTCGTTCTTGATCACCTCATCGCAGCAGATCACATAGGAGTTGCGCAGCCGCACCTCCTTGCCCGGTGCCAGGCGGAAGAACTTCTTCGGCGGCTCTTCCATGAAGTCGTCTTGATCGATGTAGATTTCCCGACCAAAGGGAATCTGGCGCACGCCCATGTCCTCGCGGGCCGGATGCCCCGCCACCTCATAGGTCTCCTCGAAGTCCTCGGGAACATTGGTCAGCACTACCTTGAGAGGCTTGAGCACGCACATGGCCCGAGGCGCGTTGTCCTCGAGGTCGGCGCGGATCGCGTGATACAGCATCGCGATGTCGACCAGGCCACCGTCGGCGCGGGTCACGCCGATCATCTCGCAGAACTTGCGGATCGAGGCCGGCGTATAGCCACGGCGACGCATCCCGGAGAGGGTCGGCAGGCGCGGATCGTCCCAGCCATCGACGATGTGCTCGTCCACCAGCAGCTTGAGCTTGCGCTTGGAGGTCAGTGTGTAGTTGAGGTTGAGCCGCGCGAACTCGATCTGACGCGGCTTGGCCGGCACCGGCAGGTTGTCCAGGAACCATTCGTAGAGCGGCCGGTGATCCTCGAACTCCAGGGTGCACACCGAGTGAGTCACGCCTTCCAGGGCATCGGACTGGCCATGGGTGAAGTCGTAGGACGGATAGATCTTCCACTTGTCGCCGGTCTGGTGATGGGAAGCATGACGAATGCGGTATAGGATCGGATCGCGCAGGTTGATATTGGGCGCGGCCATGTCGATCCTGGCACGCAGCACCTTCTCACCCTCGGCGAACTCACCGGCTCGCATGCGCTCCAGCAGGTCAAGGTTCTCATCCACGCCACGCTCGCGATAGGGGCTCGGCCGTCCCGGCTCGGTGAGGGTGCCGCGGTACTCGCGCATCTCTTCCGGCGAGAGGTCGTCGACATAGGCCTTGCCCTCGCGCACCAGGTGCTGGGCCCACTCGTAGAGGGTATCGAAATAGTCCGAGGCGAAGCGCACCGGCCCCGCCCACTCGTAACCCAGCCAGCTGACATCTTCCTTGATGGCGTCGATATAGGCCTGCTCTTCCTTCGCCGGATTGGTGTCGTCGAAGCGTAGATGACAGTCGCCACCGAACTGCTCGGCGAGCCCGAAATTCAGACAGATCGACTTGGCATGGCCGATGTGCAGGAAGCCGTTGGGCTCCGGCGGAAAACGGGTAACGATCTTCCCCTGTCGGCCTGCCTCGATCTCTTCGCGGATCTGGTTGCGAATGAAGTTCGGCGCGCTGGTGGTCTCGCTGGTCATGTTGATTGGGCAACCTCTGGTTGAACGCGGGCCTGTCGTCGCGAAGCCACGGGCCTGGCCACGGCTTCGCGCATCGACGCAAAACGGCTATTATAGCGCCACCTGCCCATAGGGCGCCAAGGCATCCCGCTTCGAGAAGACAGGACACCGTGATGATCATCTTGCAGACCAATTTCGGCGATATTCACGTCGCCTTGAACCACGACAAGGCGCCGAAGACCGCCGCCAATTTCGAGCAGTACGTGCGCGACGGCTTCTACGACAACACCCTATTCCACCGCGTCATCGACGGATTCATGGTGCAGGGCGGCGGTTTCGACCTCGACTTCGAGCAGAAGCCGACCCGTGACCCGATCGACAATGAGGCCGACAACGGCCTGGTCAACGCCCGCGGCACGCTGGCCATGGCGCGCACCCAGGACCCGCACTCGGCCACCGCCCAGTTCTTCATCAACGTGGCCGACAACGATTTCCTCAACCATCGCGGCAAGAACCTTCAGGGCTGGGGCTACTGCGTGTTCGGCGAGGTCGTCGAGGGCATGGACGTGGTGGAGCGCATCAAGGCGGTGCCAACCACGCGACGCGGCATGCACGCCGACGTGCCGGCCGAGGACGTGATCATCCAGCGCGCCTACGTCCAGGACGACGCCGACGCCTGACCGCTTCGAGAGCTCGCCCCCTCCGCACCCGCCTCTCGGCGGGTGCGACGTCTTCAATCCGTTGTCCGAGAGAGACGCCATGTCGACCCTGCTGATCTCAGACCTCCATTTGCATCCGGGTGCCCCGGCCATCACAGAGGGCTTCCTCACCTGGCTGGAAGAGCACGCAGCACGCGCCGAGGCGCTCTATATCCTTGGCGACTTCTTCGAGGCCTGGATCGGCGATGACCTGCTGGACCTCGGCGCCGCCGATCCCACCGGCACCGCCACCCTCGCCGCGCGCATCGCCGAGGCCCTGAAGCGCCGCTCCGAGGCCGGCACCGCCATTTTCCTGATGCACGGCAACCGCGATTTCCTGCTCGGGGAACGCTTCGCCGAGGCCGCCGGTGCGACCCTGCTAGCCGACCCCAGCGTGGTCACCCTCGGCGACGAGCGCGTGCTGTTGATGCACGGCGACAGCCTGTGCACCCGCGACGAAGCCTATATGGCCTTCCGCACCCAGGCTCGCGATCCGCAATGGCAGGCACAGATTCTCGCCATGCCGATTCCCGATCGTCTGGCGCTGGCCAGACAGCTGCGCGACCAGTCCGGTGAGGCCAATTCCAACAAGGCCGAGGACATCATGGATGTGACGCCTGAGGAAGTGGTCGAGTCGCTGCGCGAGCACGGCGTGACCACGATGATCCACGGTCACACCCATCGCCCTGCGGTTCACGACCTCGATGTCGATGGCGCCCCAGCTCGCCGCTACGTACTGGGCGACTGGCAGCCGGACCGGGGCTGGGAAATCGAGATCGACGCCGGGCAGCCGCCGATGCTGCGGGACTTTCCGCTGAAAGACTGAGGAGCCAGGAGGTCAGCGAAAGCGCCTCTACCGGTTATCGGATGAGGCGCGAGGGGATCACAGGAGAAAGCGTCAACGCATCCACCGCGGCCATGCCCCGGCGCGTCGCCATCGGCGCGGATGCCGGCTTATCCGGAGTCGGCGGCGGTGAGATGGCAAGGGGCGGCATCAGGTGCCTCGGGGTTGAGTTCGGCCGGGTCGTCGCGCCCGGGATACCAGGGCACACGTCCCTCGAGCACGCCGGTCTCCTCGATGATCCGCGCCACCGTGGACTCCTGGCGATAGGCCATGATGTGGGCGCCGCTCACCCCCTCAACTTCACGCACCTCCGCGAGAATATCACGGCACAGTCGTGCGCCCTCGGCCCGCTGGTCCCGGGCCCCTTCCAGGCGCCGGATCACCGTATCGGGGATGTGCACCCCGGGTACGTTATCGCGAATCCAGCGGGCACTGCGCGCCGAGGCAAGCGGCCCCATTCCCACCAGCACGAAGGCCCGATCGGGCCCTTCCAGCACGCCCGTGTCGACGACCTCGGCCATGAATTCGCGCAGTCTCTGTACATCGAAGCAGTACTGGGTCTGGATGAAACGCGCCCCGGCGGCGACCTTCTTGGCCAGGCGTTCTGCCCGCCAGGCAGCCGGCGGCACGAAGGGATTCTCGGCGGCACCGAGGAAAATGCGTGGCGGCGACGTGATCGCCCGCCCGCTCTCGAAGCGTGCCTCGTCACGCATGCGGCGAGCCAGGCCCAGCAGCGACATGGAGTCCAGATCGAAAACCGGACGTGCCTCGGGATGATCGCCGGCCTGGACCCCATCGCCGGTCAGACACAGCAGATTGCAGGCCCCCATGGCCGCGGCCCCCAGAATCTCGCCCTGCATGGCGATGCGATTGCGGTCACGGCAGGACATCTGCAGGATCGTGGCATAGCCGACCCGCGTCAGCAGCGAGCACACCCCGACGCTGGACATGTGGCAGTTGGCTCCCGAACCGTCGGTGGCATTGATGGCATCCACATAGCCGTCGAAGATGGCCGCTCGCTGCAGCACTTCGGCCGGGTCGGCGGAGTCGGGCGGATCGATTTCCGTGGTCACCGCGAAGCGGCCGGCGCGCAGTACCCGTTCCAGCCGCCCGGGAGACACATGGCCGGGCAGGATCGGTAGTGAGTAGCCGGGGACAGGCTCATCGTCGAACTTCATGTGCGTGCCTCGCGGTCCCTGCCGTGTTCGCCCTGCACCACCTTGAGCCAGGAGGAGGCGCCCTGATCGGCATCGTCCACGGGTAGCTGCACTACCTGGATGCGGTCGCCGTGCTTCATGCGTCGACTGCCCTCCCAGGCCTCCACCCACACGCAGCGCATCGACGGCTTGACCTCGCAGCCACCGTCGGGGCGAACCCCACCACAGGGCCCGTTGCGAAGCCGCTTGGGGCAGTTCATCGGGCAGGCCATGCCAGTGGAGCTCAGCACACAGTGGCCGCACATACGGCAGTCGAACAGAAACCCCTTGATCCACCGCTCGAACGCTGCGACCGGTCGTTCGAGACGCTCGGGGCCGAGACGCGCCACCAGCGGCGCAAGCGCGCGAAGCAGCGGCTCGAAACCGTCATAGAGCAACTCGAAGGCCCGAGCATGACGGACCACCCAGCGACGCACTGCATACATGGGACCGTCCTCGCCGTTGCGCATTACCCCCCGGCCAACGGGGCTTTCTGTCAGGCTATGCAGCCATGCCGTTCGCCACTTCCATCAGGACGACAGCGACATAGCGCAGGACGACCGTCGCGTCCATGACACCCGGCGTCGTCGCGGGAACAGTGGCCGTGGCTGCCTGCCCTAGACTCGGGCAGGATAGGCCCATCGGCCAAGAGCCTTCACCAAGAGCGAACATGCCATGGCGACGCTGATCGACGGCAAGACACAGGCCAGGGAACTGCGCGACGCAGTAGGCGGCGAGGTGCGACGTCTTGCCGACACACAAGGGGTGATCCCCGGTCTGGCCGTGGTTCTGGTCGGCGAGGATCCGGCCAGCCAGGTCTATGTAAGGCGCAAGGGGCAGCATGCCCGCGAGGTCGGCATGCGTTCCGTCGAGCATACCCTTCCGGCCACCACGCTCCAGCACGAACTGCTGGCCCTGATCGCCGCGCTGAACGCCGATCCCGGCGTTCACGGTATCCTGGTCCAGCTACCTCTCCCGACACATATCGATCCGGAAGCGGTGATTCACGCCATTGATCCGGCCAAGGACGTCGACGGCTTCCATCCGCTGAATGTCGGCGCCCTGGCGGCGGGTGGCCAGGGCCTGGCCCCCTGCACCCCGCTGGGCTGCGTCCGGCTGCTCGCCTCTCACCTCGGCGAACTCGCCGGACGGCACGCCGTGATCCTGGGCCGCTCGCGCATCGTCGGCCGCCCCCTCGCGAGCCTGCTGCTGCGCGAGGACTGCACCGTCACCGTGGCACACTCGCGAACCGCCAACCTGCCCAAGGTATGCCGGCAGGCGGACATCCTGGTGGCCGCGGTCGGCAAGCCAGGCCTGGTACAGGGCGACTGGGTCAAGGCGGGAGCGACCGTGATCGATGTGGGCATCACACGCCTGGGTGATGGCGACGAGCGCCGCCTGGTAGGAGACGTGGATGCCGCCAGCGTATCTCGCGTGGCCGAGGCACTCACGCCAGTGCCGGGAGGCGTCGGCCCCATGACCATCGCCTGCCTGCTGCACAACACCCTGATCGCGGCCTGTCGCCAGCACGGCTTGCCCGAACCGCCCGCCGCCTCGACCGGCAAGGCGCAGCCGCTGGCCCACCCCCACGCCTGACATTGCTGGCGGCGGTCACACGCGACAGGCGGCCAGCCCGGCATCCAGCGCGTCGGCGTCCGGCAGGTTACCCGACGCGCCGATCACCTCCAGTCGTGAGTCGCGTCGCCACTCGCTAGCGCTCGCCGGCTCGTTACCCACGACACGGTTGACGGCAATCCAGCCGCCGACGACGTGGAATACTCCCTTGACCCGCAGCCCGGCCGGCAGGCCATCCAGGCAACGCTCGAGAGCCTCGCGCTCGAAGGTCTCCTCTGCATGCCAGCGCCACCCCAGGCTGACGTGGCCAAGCGACTCCTCCCGCTCACGCACTGGCGCACCCGGCATCGGCGCCCGGGCATCCAGATCCAGCCAGGGGACCGGACGATCCGCCTGCACCGGGTGGGTCGACGGGCGAGCCACCGGCTCCGCTGCCCGATGCAGGCCGCCCTCCAGCACTCGTCCAACGGCCAGCCGGCCGTATGGCGCCTCCTCCACCCAGGGCGTGCCGGGCAGCTGCGCGGCCAGCCACTCACGGGCCGCATCGAGGCGCTCCGGCGCGACCATATCGGTCATGCTCAGGGCAATGCCATCCGCCAGAGCCAACTGGTCGCGAAAGGTGGCATGGTCGAGCGCGCGACGGTCATCCAGACGTCGCGGATCCAGCACCGTTATGACCTCACGCAGTTCGAGGACGCCGACGAAGGCCTCGCCCTGCAACAGATCGAGCAGCCCGGCGGGGTGACCGAGACCCGACGGCTCGATGATCAGTCGATCGGGACGCTGACGGCACAGCAACTGTACCAGGCTCGTCTGAAGCACGGTGGCAAGCTGACAGCACAGGCAGCCGCCCGGCAGAGCCTGGACCGCCACATCGTCACGCCCGGCGAAGAAGGTCTGATCGATCCCGACCCGACCGAATTCGTTGACCAGGATGGCCCAGCGCTCGGATGCCGGCTTGTGATCGATCAGGTGACGTATCAGCGAGCTCTTGCCGCTGCCCAGGAAACCGGTAATCAGATGAACGGGGATATCGGCTAGCGGCGCCTTGGTCATGAACCCTCCTCCACGGTGAAGATGCCACTATCCTGGCACGTGCCGGCAACGAGGGGCCTGCCTAACACGACTTGCCTCGACGCCTCACGATGAAAATTCGAGCACGAAGCACCAAGATCCACCTTTAGCTTAAGATAACGGTATAAAAATGCGGCCGGAAAAAGGGGGCTCTCGCCCCCTCCCTCGTAATACCCTTCTTCCACCATCAGGGCCGGGTGATATCGGCCTGTTCGCGCAGGTAGGTCTGCAGGCCGTTGACCGCGGACTGTGAGCGCAGCTGCTGGGCCATGCGCGCCACGAAGGACTCGATCTGTTCATTGGCTTCGCCGGCCGTCACCGACTCGAGACCGATCAGCACGACACGCTCGCCGTCGGCCGCACGGCCATAGACGGTCTCGCCGCCCTCCGGATGCGGCAGGCGGAAGGCCTCCTCGACCACCGGCTGGCTGAGCTGGCTATCGCCTTGGCGACTGAGCGACTCGGCACGCTGCCAGTCGAGCCCCAGCGATTCGCCGCTGCGCAGCGATGCCAGCATTTCGTCGGCACGGGACTGCAGGGCATCCCGAGTCTTTTCAGACTCGACGGCGGCGGCCACGTCCTCGCGCACCTCGTCGAGCGGCAAGGTCGTCGCCTCGCGGTGATCCAGCACGCGCAGCACCATCCGGCGATTCTCGTCGAGCTCGATGACCTCACTGTTGAAGCCCTCCTCCAGCACATCGGGGCTGAAGGCCTGTCGCATCACGCCAGGTTCGGCCAGCACGCCCTCGGCCTGGCCGCGGCCGACCCAGTCGCTCTCCTGGCGCTCGAGGCCAAGGCTGTCGGCCACACTGGCCAGGTCTTCGGCGGCGAAGCTCTGGTCGATCAGCTGCTGCGCCTTGTCGTTGAAGTCGTCGCGCACGCGTTGCATGGCCACTTGGCGCTTCAGGCGTTCGCGCGCCTGCTCGAACGGCGGACGATCGAGCTCGGTGACCTGGATCAGGTGCAGGCCGTTGTCGGTCTCGACGATGTCCGACACCTGGCCTTGCTGAAGCGCGAAGGCCGCCTCCTCGAAAGCCTCGCCGAAGAAGCCACGACTGATCACGCCCAGGTCACCGCCTTCGTCACTGGTCGAGGTGTCGTCGGAATATTCGGCGGCCAGTTCGGCGAAGTCCTTGCCCTCGGCCAACTGCGTCTTGACGTCCTCGAGGCGCGCCCTGGCCTCCTCACGGGTACGCTCGTCGCCGAAGGACACCATGATGTGGGAAACGCGCCGATCGGCATCGGAGGCCTCGGCCTGCCAAGCCTCGTGGAGCGCCGACTCACCGACCTCCACCTCGTCGGCCATGGCCTGCTTGTCGAGCACCACATAGGCCAGCTTGACCTGTTCGGGACGCTGATAGTCCTCCCCATGGGCCTCGTAATAGGACTGAAGATCAGCCTCACTGACCTCCGGGGCCTGCGTCAGATCGGCCGGCGTCAAGGCGTAGTGGTGGAAGCTGCGAGTCTGGCGCTGCAGTTCGGCGAGGCGCGCCTGCTCGCTCGGCAGGCTGAACTCGCTGGCGGCCAGTCCCTGCTGAATCTGGCGACGCTTCATGTCCTGGCGAAGCTGATCGCGAAAGGCCAGCGGAGTGAAGCCGGCGCTGGCCAGGCGATTGCGAAACAGGTCCTGATCGAAGCGACCGTCGGCGTCCTGAAACTCGGGCAGGGTGACGATCAATTGGTCTAGCTGTGCTTCGGACAGGTGCAGACCACCCTCTTCCGCGTATTGAGCCAGAAGGCGATCGCCGATCAGCGCATCGAGCATCTGGGCACGCAGCTGGCGCTCCTGTTCGGGCGGCACCTGGCCACTGCGAATGGCTCGCTGCACCTGCAGCTCGAGCTGCTGACGCGTAATCGGCTCGCCGTTGACCTTGGCAACCTCCTCGCCGTCGCTGCCCAGCAGCCCCACCAGGGACTCCACGCCGAACAGCGCCATGGTCACCACCACGGCACCGACCAGGATCTTGGCGCCCCAACTGGTGGAGCGGTCACGAATACTTTGCAGCATGCAGGCCTCTGTGGATCTTGTGGATCGGGACGCGCCACATTATACGCATCCTTGCTGGCCTCGCGACGGGGACGGATCGACCGGCCCCACCGGGGCCCCGAAAACAAAACAGGCGCACCGCGACAGCGGTGCGCCTGTAGGGATACGTCATCGAGGACGGCGAAGACGCCTCCTCAGTTGACGGAATCCTTGAGCGCCTTGCCGGCCTTGAAGCTCGGCACCTTGGCGGCGCTGATCTGAATCGGCTCACCGGTCTGCGGATTGCGACCGGTGCGGGCCGCACGCTCCTTGACGGTGAAGGTGCCGAAACCCACCAGGGAAACGCTGTCGCCCTTCTTCAGGCTGTCTGCCACGGCATCGACCATGGCGTCCAGCGCGCGGGAAGCGGCCGCCTTGGGAATATCGGCAGACGCGGCAATGGCTTCGATCAGCTCGGACTTGTTCACACTTCACCCCTTGACTGTTACGTAAATTGGCTCTAATCGGCGAGACTTACGGCTGACTGACGCGATCACAGCATGGCGGTAATTTATAGCAATGCGATGAAACGCCTGTCAAGCAACTATCCCTGACAATCCCCATCATACCGGGGTTTCGTCCTCGGCATCATGGGGAAAAAGTCGTCAGTGCGTACTAATCATCGAGTGAGAAGATGCCGTATCTTCCGCTCGAGATTCACCCTCTTGGCTCCCCAGCTTTTCACTCAGAGCCACCTCAAGAACTTCGTCGATCCAGCGCACCGGCCGGATATCGAGCGCGTCCTTGATGTTGTCCGGAACCTCCTTCAAGTCACGGCGGTTCTCTTCCGGAATGAGAACCGTCTTTATACCACCGCGCCTGGCGGCCAGCAATTTCTCCTTGAGGCCGCCGATCGGCAACACCTCGCCGCGCAGATTGACCTCCCCGGTCATGGCCACGTCGCAGCGTATCGGCCGACCAGTGTAGGCGGAGATCATGGCGGTGACCATGGCGATGCCGGCACTGGGGCCATCCTTGGGCGTGGCACCCTCAGGCACGTGAATGTGAAGGTCTTCCTTCTCGAAGCGCTCGGGATCGATGCCAAAGGACGTCGCCCTCGCCCGCACCACGGTCTGAGCCGCACTCACTGACTCTTTCATGACGTCGCCCAGCGAGCCGGTCTTGTTGATACGCCCCTTGCCAGGCGTCACCACCGACTCGATGTTGAGCAACTCGCCGCCCACGGAGGTCCAGGCCAGGCCGGTGACGCGCCCCACCTGATCTTGTTGATCGGCCAACCCATAGCTGTAACGCCGTACGCCGGCATAGCCCTCGATATCGGCAGCGGTCAGCGCGACCGGCGCCTGAGCGCCCTCCTTGCCCTCCTTTTCGAGGCGCTCGCGCAGCACCTTGCGGCAGACCTTGGCGATCTGGCGCTCGAGCTCGCGCACCCCGGCTTCACGGCTGTAGTAACGGATCAGCTCCAGCAGCGCCTCGTCGGCGAAGCTGAGCTCGTCCTCCTTGAAACCATTGGCCTTGAGCTGCTTGGGCACCAGGTAGCGCTTGGCGATGGCCAGCTTCTCGTCCTCGGTATAGCCAGGCAGACGGATCACTTCCATGCGATCGAGCAACGGGCCGGGAATGTTCATCGAGTTCGCGGTACAGATGAACAGCGTCTCGGACAGATCGTAGTCGAGCTCCAGGTAATGGTCGCTGAACTTGTCGTTCTGCTCCGGATCGAGCACCTCGAGCAGCGCCGAGGCCGGGTCGCCGCGGTGATCCATGCCGATCTTGTCGACCTCGTCGAGCAGGAACAGCGGGTTCTTGACCCCCGCCTTGCTCATCCGCTGGATCATCTTGCCGGGCAGCGAGCCGATGTAGGTGCGACGGTGACCGCGGATCTCCGACTCGTCGCGAACCCCGCCAAGCGCCAGGCGCACATACTTGCGGTTGGTGGCCCTGGCGATGGACTGCCCAAGCGAGGTCTTGCCGACCCCGGGCGGCCCCACCAGGCAAAGCACCGGTCCCTTGAGCTTCTTGACCCGCTTGTGTACCGCCAGGTACTCGAGGATGCGCTCCTTGACCTCCTCCAGGCCGTAATGGTCCTCGTCCAGCACCTGCTGGGCGTGGGCCAGATCGTGACGCACCCGGGTGCGCTTCTTCCACGGCACCGAGATGAGCCAATCCAGGTAGGAGCGGACCACCGTGGCCTCGGCGGAGGACGGCGCCATCATGCGCAGCTTGCCGAGCTCCTGCTTGGCCTTGTCGGCGGCTTCCTTGGGCATCCCCGAGCTTTCGATGGCCTGCTCATACTTGTCGGCCTCGTTGGGCGCATTCTCGAGCTCGCCCATCTCTTTCTGGATGGCCTTCATCTGCTCGTTCAGATAGTACTCGCGCTGGGACTTTTCCATCTGGTCCTTGACCCGCGAGCGGATGCGCTTCTCCACCTGGAGCAGGTCGATCTCGGACTCGATCAGCGCCATCAGGTGTTCAATGCGGTCGCGCACCCGATCCATCTCGAGCAGCTGTTGCTTGTCGTCGATCTTCAGCGACAGGTGGGCGCAGATGGTGTCCACCAGCCGGCTCGGATCCTCGATGCCCGACAGCGAGTTGAGCACCTCGTTGGGCACCTTCTTGGACATCTTGACGTACTGCTCGAACTGGTTGAGCAGCACCCGCACCAGGGCATCCTGCTCTCGCTCGGTGAGCGGCTCGCTCTCGCGCAGCACCACTTCGGCGCGACTATAGCCGTCATCGACGGCCAGGATGTCGCGAATGTCAGCCCGGGACTCGCCCTCGATCAACACCTTGACGGTACCGTCGGGGAGCTTGAGCAGCTGCATGATCTCGGCCACGGTGCCGATGGCGAACAGGTCCTCGTTATCGGGATCGTCCTTGCTGGCCTCGCGTTGCGCCACCAGCAGCACGCGCTTGTCGGCCTCCATAGCGGCTTCCAGCGCCTGGATGGACTTCTCGCGGCCGACGAACAGCGGGATGACCATCTGCGGGTAGACGACCACGTCCCGCAGCGGCAAAAGGGGCAGACTCAAGGTCTGTTCGGCGTTCTGCTGCATCGCAGACGTTCCTCAAACGATCGGATGGATACCTAGGGAGTGGGGGCGGCGGTCGCGCATTGCAAGACCGAGGCCGGCGCCACGGCAAACAAAAGGGCCGCCGGGGCGGCCCTTTCGTTGCAAGCCTGTTGCAACTCCCGCTCGTGCGCCTCGACGCGGCGAGGCGCACGTGACGGGGACCCGCTAGCCGTCAGTGCCGTCGACCCGCGGCTGCTCCTGCTGGGAGTAGATCAGCAACGGTTCGCTTTCTCCGGCGATCACCGACGCATCGATCACCACCTTGGACACCCCCTCCAGGGACGGGATCTCGTACATGGTGTCGAGCAGCACCGACTCGAGGATCGAGCGCAGTCCGCGGGCACCGGTCTTGCGAGCCATGGCCTTGCCGGCCACCGCGCGCAGAGCATCCTCACGGAAGTCCAGCTCCACGCCTTCCATCTCGAACAGCCGACCGTACTGCTTGATCAGCGAGTTCTTGGGCTCGGTCAGGATCTGGATCAGCGCATCCTCGGTCAGCTCGGTGAGGGTCGCGATCACCGGCAGGCGGCCGACGAACTCCGGGATCAGACCGAACTTGACCAGATCCTCGGGCTCCACGTCGAGCAGCAGGTCGCCTACCCCCTTGGTCTCGTCCTTGCTCTTCACCTCAGCGTTGAAGCCAATGCCACCCTTCTCGGCACGGTCACGGATGACCTTGTCGAGGCCGGCAAAGGCGCCGCCAACGATGAACAGCATGTTGGTGGTATCGACCTGCACGAACTCCTGCTGCGGATGCTTGCGCCCGCCCTGCGGCGGCACCGAAGCGGTGGTGCCCTCGATCAGCTTGAGCAGTGCCTGCTGAACCCCCTCACCGGACACGTCACGGGTGATGGACGGGTTGTCCGACTTGCGCGAGATCTTGTCGATCTCGTCGATGTAGACGATGCCGCGCTGGGCCTTGTCCACGTCGTAGTCGCACTTCTGGAGCAGCTTCTGGATGATGTTCTCGACATCCTCACCGACATAGCCCGCCTCGGTAAGAGTCGTGGCATCGGCGATGGTGAACGGAACGTTGAGCAGTCTCGCCAGCGTTTCGGCCAGCAGCGTCTTGCCGCTACCGGTCGGACCGATCAGCAGGATGTTGGACTTGCCCAGCTCCACGTCGTCCTTGGTGCCGTGACGAAGCCGCTTGTAGTGATTGTAGACCGCCACAGACAGCACCATCTTGGCGCGGTCCTGGCCGATCACATAGTCGTCGAGGGTGTGACGAATCTCGCGGGGGGCAGGCAGACGCTCCTCGTCGCTCTCGGCATCGGCATCGAGCACCTCCTCGCGAATGATGTCGTTGCACAGATCGACACACTCATCGCAGATATAGACGGATGGGCCGGCAATCAGCTTGCGCACCTCGTTCTGGTTCTTGCCGCAGAACGAGCAGTACAGCAGCTTGCCGCCTTCGTCCTTGCCTTTGCCGTCGGCCATTCGCGTACCTCTCTCGCAGCGGCGACCCGAGGGCCGCCGGGAATCAATCAGAGCGTGGTTGATTTCACGCTATCAGGATGTCGGCCGCTTATCCAGCACGGCGTCGATCAGACCATATTCCGCAGCCTGAGCGCCGTTCATGAAGTTGTCGCGGTCGGTATCCTTGGCAATGGTCTCGATGTCCTGGCCGGTGTGATGCGCCAGGATCTGGTTGAGCCGCTCGCGGATGCCGAGGATCTCGCGGGTATGGATCTCGATGTCCGACGCCTGGCCCTGGTAACCACCCAGCGGCTGGTGGATCATCATCCGCGAATTGGGCAGGCAGTAGCGCTTGCCTGCCGCGCCCCCGGCCAGCAGCAGCGCGCCCATGCTCGCCGCCTGACCGATGCACACGGTAGAGACGTCGGGCTTGATGAACTGCATGGTGTCATAGATCGACATGCCTGCCGTCACCGAACCACCCGGCGAGTTGATGTAGAGGTGGATGTCCTTGTCCGGGTTCTCGGACTCGAGGAACAGCAGCTGGGCCACCAGCAGGTTGGCCATGTAGTCCTCCACCGGCCCCACCAGGAAGATCACACGCTCCTTGAGCAGGCGGGAGTAGATGTCGTAGGCCCGCTCGCCGCGTGCGCTCTGTTCGACCACCATCGGCACCAGGCCGCCAGCGGATTGAATATCGAACTCGTTGCTCATGGGTGATGTCCTTGCATCCGGTGTATGGAAGCGACGTCTGGCATCCCGCCCGACCTGCACGATCGGGCGGGAAGACCGGAACAGGTATCAGGCCTGCTCTTCAGCCTCGTCGGCGTCTTCCTCGGCTTCGCCACCCTGCTGCTGGGCGGCCGCCAGGGCGTCCTGATAGCTCATCTCGACGTCCTTGACACTGGCCTGGCCGAGCAGCACGTCGACGGCCTTCTCTTCCAGAATGGCCGACTTGACCTGGTTCTTCATCTGATCGTTGCTCAGATAGTACTCGACCACCTGCTCCGGCTCCTGGTACTGCTGAGCCAGCTCCTCGACCTTGGCCTTGATCTCGTCGTCGGAAGCGTCGAGCTCGTTGACCTTGATCACCTCGGCCAGCAGCAGGCCGATCTGCACCCGACTCTTGGCCTGTTCGGCAAACAGCTCGTTGGGCAGCTGGCTGACGTCGAAGTCTTCGCCGAGACCGAACTGCTGGGCAGCCTGGCGCTTGAGGCCATCGGTCTCCTGCTGGATCAGCGCCTGCGGCACCGGAATATCGTTGACCTTCTTGAGGGCTTCGAGCACCTGCTGCTTGACGCGATTCTCGACGGCCTGACCGGCCTCGCGGTTCATGTTCTTGGTGATCTCGTCACGGAACTTGGCCAGATCACCGTCCTCGACGCCGAACTTCTCGACGAAGGCCGCGTCGATCTCGGGCAGGGCCTGGCCCTTGATGGCATTGACCTTGACCTTGAAGGTCGCTTCCTGGCCAGCCAGTTGCTCGGCCTGGTAGTCCTCGGGGAAAGTGACCTTGAGTTCCTTGTCCTCACCGGCCTTGGCACCGACCAGCTGCTCCTCGAAGCCGGGAATGAAGCTGCCGGATCCGATCACCAGGTCGTGACCTTCGGCGCTGCCACCTTCGAAGGGCTCATCGCCCAGGAAGCCCTGGAAGTCGATATTGATCTGGTCGCCGTCTTCGGCGGCACGCTCGACCTCTTCCCAGGCAGCGTTCTGCTTGCGCAAGGTCTCGATCATTTCGTCGACGTCGGCATCGGTCACTTCGACCACCGGACGCTCGACCTCGGTACCGTCTATGGAAGCCAGCTCGACTTCCGGGTAGACCTCCAGCGTCGCGGTAAACTCCAGATCCTTGCCAGCTTCATTGACGCTGGCCTCGATCTCGGGATAGCCGGCCGGGTTCAGGTTCTCGTCGGTGATCGCCTTGACGTAGCGCTCGCGCATCACTTCGCCGACCACTTCATCGCGCACGCCACGACCGTAGCGTTGGCGAATCACGGACATCGGCACCTTGCCCTGGCGGAAGCCGTCCAGGCGAACGTTCTTGGCGGCATCCTTGAGGCGAGCGGCGACGGCCTCGTCGATTTCGGCGGCCGGCACCTGCACCTTGATGCGGCGTTCAATCTGGGAGGTCGTATCGACGGAAACTTGCATGAAATGTCCTCTACCGACTGGGGCGTGTTCTGTGTGGAAAGCGTGAAACGTTCAAAGGCGAGAATTCTATGAATCCCGCCGGGCAGTGGCAAGCACCATGGGCCTACATATTGGGACGCGGCACCGGTTAGACAAGGGCTTGGCATCGATTCTCCGCAAATTGTCCCATCCAGACGCAAAACGAAAGAGCCATAGACATGACAAAATCTCGCCTTCCGCCATCGGAATCGAGAATGAATCGATACAATTGCTTGATAACAGGAGAAAACCAAAGGAAGGAAGGCAATGGGGTGGATGATGGGGATCGAACCCACGACCACCGGAGCCACAATCCGGGGCTCTACCACTGAGCTACATCCACCACTGCCTGGGGTGATATCGAAATGGGGTGGATGATGGGGATCGAACCCACGACCACCGGAGCCACAATCCGGGGCTCTACCACTGAGCTACATCCACCATTTCGATTTTGCTCGACCGCACCGAGTCAGCCGCGACACCACTGATACGTGGCACGCCCAGCAGGACTCGAACCTGCAACCTACGGCTTAGAAGGCCGTTGCTCTATCCGGTTGAGCTATGGGCGCATTCTACGTACCCGAATGCCTGACCGCAAGCCCTCGACCGAAATTCTTTCAATTCAATCAATAGCTTGTGGTCGGGGTGGAGGGATTTGAACCCCCGACATCCTGCTCCCAAAGCAGGCGCGCTACCAGACTGCGCTACACCCCGCCGGCTCTTGCACGGCCTTGACGCCGCCGCAGGGGCCTCGCCAAGCGCTGCGTATTCTACGGAACTCTCCGCCGCCGTCAAGCCACAATGCCCAAAGGTCAATCATTTAGCTTACGCACCACTCACCTCGAAGCCCGAAGCCCGAAGCCCGAAGCTCGAAGCCCGAAGCCCGAAGCCCGAAGCCCGAAGCCCCCTCACTTTGCCTGGACGCCGGGGCATGCGAAAATCGCGGCTCTTTTCCATCCGACCACCAGAGGGAAGTTCGATGACCGCCCAACTGATCGATGGCAAGTCCATTGCCGCCCGAGTCCGCCAGCAGGTCGCACGCCAAGTGCAGGCACGTCGCGAGGCCGGCGGACGGGTGCCCGGACTGGCCGTTGTGCTGGTGGGCGAGGACCCGGCCTCGGCGGTATATGTGCGCAACAAGCACCGCGCCTGCGAAGAAGCCGGCATCCAATCGATCAAGCACCAATTGCCCGCCGAGACGACCCAGGCCGAGCTCGAGGCACTGGTCGATCGCCTCAATGACGATCCGGCCATCGACGGTATTCTGGTCCAGCTGCCACTGCCCGAGCACCTGGATTCCCGGCCGATCCTCGAGCGCATCCTGCCTCACAAGGACGTCGACGGCTTCCATCCCTATAACCTGGGACGACTGGCCCAGCGCCTGCCCCTGCTGCGGCCCTGCACGCCCAAGGGCATCATCACACTGCTGCAGGATACCGGCATCAACCTGCGCGGCCTGGACGCCACCGTGGTCGGCGCTTCCAACATCGTCGGCCGGCCCATGGCACTGGAGCTGATGCTGGCCGGCTGCACCACCACCGTTTGCCATCGCTTCACCCGCAACCTCGAGGAGCACGTGCGCCGCGCCGAGCTGCTGGTCGTTGCCGTGGGCCGCCCCGGGCTGGTCAAGGGCGAATGGGTTCGCGACGACGCCGTGGTCATCGATGTGGGCATCAACCGCCAGCCAGACGGCCGCCTGGTCGGCGACGTGGAGTTCGAGCCCGCTGCCGCCCGCGCCAGCCACATCACGCCGGTGCCGGGAGGCGTGGGACCAATGACTGTCGCCTCGCTGCTCGAGAACACCCTGCTCGCCGCCGAGGTACATGACGCCATGGCGTAAGAAAAGCGAGGAGTGAGGCTCCCCGTGGGAGCTCGGTTGACTGAGCGATTGCCCCCGACAGACGCCCGGGCGGCCAGAGCCTCCGTGCACCATGCGCCCCACTCCGTTAGAATGCGCAACCGTTTCCCACCGACTCGCGAGGCCCGTCGATGAGCGACAAGATGAACGTCGAAAGCTTCAACCTGGATCACAACAAGGTGAAGGCCCCCTATGTTCGTCTGGCCGACATCAAGACCGGCGAGCATGGCGACAGCATCCACAAGTACGACATGCGCATCTGCCAGCCCAACCGGGACCACATGGAGATGCCCGGGCTGCACTCCCTCGAGCACTTGATGGCCGAACTGTCGCGCAACCACTCCGACAAGGTGGTCGACATCAGCCCCATGGGCTGCCAGACCGGCTTCTACATAGCCATGATCAACCACGACGACTACCGGGGCGTCCTCGACTTGCTCGAAGGCACCCTCAAGGACGTGCTGGAGGCCACCGAAGTCCCGGCCTGCAACGAGATGCAGTGCGGCTGGGCCGCCAGCCACAGCCTGGAAGGCGCCCAGGAGATCGCCCGCGGCTTTCTGGCCAAACGGGACGAGTGGACCCAGGTATTCGGCGAAGAAGGCTGATTGGCTGTTGCGCTCGCTACGCCAATCCGCGCTTCTTGCCAGGCGCCAGGCGGTGAGCAGCCCCTGAACTTTCCACCCTTTTACGCGCTTACGCGGAGAACGGATAGATGAAACGCATCGGTATCATCGGCGCCATGGCCCAGGAAGTCTCACGACTCGCGGCCATGCTGGAAGACCGCGAGACCCACACCCACGTGGGGTCCACCTTCCACAAAGGCCGGCTGCATGGCGTCGAGGTGGTGATCCTGCAGTCTGGTATCGGCAAGGTGAACGCCGCCATCGGCACCACCCTGCTACTGGACACCTACCAGCCCGAGGCGATCATCAACACCGGCTCCGCCGGCGGCTTCGGCGAAGGACTCGAGATCGGCGATGTGGTGGTCTCCAGCGAAGTGCGCCACCACGACGTCGACGCCGTGGTATTTGGCTACGAACACGGCCAGGTGCCCCAGATGCCGGCGGCCTATCTGCCCGATCCACGCCTGGTACGCGTGGCCCGCGAGTGCGTCGAGGCAATGAACGAAGTGAAGGTGGTCGAAGGCCTGATCGCCACCGGCGATGTCTTCATGGCCTGCCCCGACCTGGTCGCCACGACCCGTTCACGCTTTCCCACCATGCTCGCTGCCGAGATGGAAGCGGCGGCCATCGCTCAGACCTGCCACCTTTACGGCTGCCCGTTCGTGGTGATCCGCGCGCTGTCCGATATCGCTGGCGGCGGCGACAACCATCTCTCCTTCGAGGAATTCCTGGACCAGGCTGCCGATCACTCGACCCGCATGGTCACCGCTATGGTGACGCGCCTCGCCGAGCCCGCGACCACCAAAGCTCCCGCCGAGGGCTGAACCATGTTCGGCCGCCGCGCTTGCCTGCTGGGGCTGGTGCTGTGCCTGTCGCTGCTCGCCGGGGGCTGCGCCAGCCAGCGCAGTACCGATGGCGAACCGGCCAGCGCTTCGACCCAGACCAAAAGCCTCATCGACGCTCCCTTCCGGCGGCTGCCTGAACGCTCCTATACTCCCACTGACTGGCCGGAATCCCTCGCCGCCCGGGTCTACCTTCCCGACACCCCGGGCGATGCCCGGCGTCCGGCAGCGCTGCTGGTTCATGGCGGCGGCTGGCAGCGCCGCAGCCCCGAGGACATGGCGCCGATCGCCGAACGGCTGGCCGCCAAGGGCTTCGTGGTTGCCAACATCGCCTACCGCTTCGCTCCGGAATACCGCTTCCCCGCCCAGTTGCACGACCTGCAGGTGGCCATGGCCTGGCTGCACGATCACGCTGATGACTGGCGCATCGACACCGAGCGCATCGTCGGGGTGGGCTACTCCAGTGGAGCCCACCTGGTCAGCCTGCTCAGCGTTCAGCGCGACGGGGCCCCGCTGGATACCCCCTACGGCGGCGACGCGACGCGCCTGGCCGCGGTGGTGGCCGGCGGCCTGCCGAGCGACCTGCTCAAGTTCGACGACGGCCGGCTGGTGGTAGAGTTCATCGGCGGCACCCGAGCCGAGAAGCCAGAGGCCTACCGCCTGGCCTCTCCCGCCCGTCAGGTAACTCCGGACACGCCGCCGCACTTCTTCTTCCACGGCGGCGTGGACGGCCTGGTCCCGGTGGACCATGCCACCGACATGTATGACCGCCTGGCTGAGGCTGGCGTGCCCGCCGAGCTCTACCTGCAGCGGCTGCGCGGCCATTTCACCGCCTTTTTGACCCGCAACGGTGCGATGGACGCCGCCCTGGCCTTCCTCGACGAACAGCTCGCCAGCTTGAAGAGGGAGGAGTGAATCAAGGCGCTACGCGCCTCGAAGAGGGAAGCAAAAGCCCACTCCCTGCTTCATTCCGGCTCTGAAGTGACCCTGAAAAAGTAGACACCTCGATCAGGCTGCGGCTTCAAACGCCTCGGGCGACAACCCGCCCAAGGCACCATGAAGCCGCACCTTGTCATAATACTCTTCGATATAATATTCCGCCTCGGCCTGCAGGTCGGTGCGACTCTGCTTCTCCAAACGACGGAGCCACTCTTCCTTCAACTGGGCAAAGAAGCTCTCGGAGCAGGCATTATCCCAACAAT